>JAADII010000017.1 GCA_013151415.1 Chloroflexota bacterium | reverse complement strand
CATGGCCTCGTAGGTCACTTGACGAATTTTATCGTGAGCAAATGCATAACCGCTGGACTCTTCAAGCAAAAAGCCGCGCTGCATCAGCTCGGTCAGCGCGTCCAGGATCACGCGCGGGGAGCGGGTCAGCACATGCGCGAGCAAAGGATAATCGAACTCGCGTCCCAACACGGCTGCGGCGTCCAACACGATGCGGAGGTCTGGCGGCAACCTGCGCAGGCGGCGCTCGATGACCTGAACCACGCCCGGAGGCACGGGCAACTCGCCATAATCGCGCGTGGTTTCGTCGAACGGCGTGCGCCACTGGCCCGCGGCGTCGCAGAATAGCATCTCCTCATCCATTAGCGCGCGCAGGGTCTCCAAGACAAAAAGCGGGTTGCCCTCAGACTCATCGTAAATCCGAGCTTCGAAACGCGGGGCCGGCTCCATCAACCCCAGAGCCTGACGCACCAACTCGCCCGTTTCTCTCGCGGCCAGGCGAGACAACCGAAGAGGATGAATGCCCGCGGCCTGAGCCAACCGTCGCAACGAAGACCACACCTCCTCTCGCTCGCGCGCGTCCTCCCCGCGGTAACTGACGATGAGCAACAATCGCGAAGGTCGGCCTTCCCGTCGACGTCGGCCCAAAGTCTCGGCCAATTGCACCAGGGTTTCCAATACGCCCGCATCGGCCCAGTGCAGGTCTTCCAGCAGGATGAGATGGGGCGCGATTTCGCCCAGCGCCAGCGCGAGTCGGCTCAGAGCTTGCGAAAGACGCTCGCTTCCCACGGTCGCGGTTGGGCCTTTTAGTTGGGGCAGCCAGTCGCGCAATTCGGGCAAGAGCAGAGTCAGCGTTTCCAGCTCGCCGCGAGAGAGCAATTGCGCCAACTGGCTCGCGCGCAAAGGCGACAGCCCCGCGCGCACGGCCTCCAGCAATGCATCATATGAGGGACGCGCGGCCAGGTCGCGACCTCGCCCCCAAAGCGTTCGCATCTCGCGCCAGGCCGCGTCGCGAGCGATCTCTTGCAAGAGCCGCGTTTTGCCCACCCCGGCCTCGCCCTCCACCAGCGCCATCCCGCCCGCGCCGCGCAGAGCGTCATCCACCAGCGTTAACAACTGCGCCCGCTCGGCCTTCCTTCCCACCAGGGGCAGCGCGGCTGCATCGACCAGTAACGGCGCCGTCATCCGGGCGGAGGCTCGTTGCGGACGCGGCGCGGTCTCCCATTTGGTTGCGCTCGCTAGCTGGCGATAAAGGCGCTGAACCGGCAACGAAGGCGACGCGCCCAGGTCTTCGGCCAGAATAGCGACCAAACGCTCGTATTGCTTCAACGCCTCTTGTGGTCGGTTCAAACGACGACAAAGCTGCATCACCTCATAATGCGCGCGTTCGCGCAACGGCTCCTCGGCCGCCAGACGCCGCGCATAGTGCAACGCCTCTTCATACGCGCCCAGATGCTCGTAAAGCGCGACCAATCTTTCCAATGCATTCAAATGCATTTCGCGCAGGCGCTCCCGCTCCAATATGATCCAATCCTCGTAGAACCCCGCCATCAATTCACCCTGATAGAGCGCCGCCGCCCTTTCCAAACGAGATGCTCGCTCCACCTCTGCCATCCCCGCCATGCCGTCCAGCCCCTCGCGAACGGCCTGTTCGAACGCGGTCACGTCGAGCCAGTAGTTCGCGGATTCATCGAACCGAACCAAGTCCGCCTGACTGATCAACGGCGGCGACAGTCCCGCGGCCTGAAACCCGCGGCGAATGCGCCACAGCGCCTGACTCAAGCGTCGCCGCGCGACCGCATCGCTGGCGTCGGGCCAGAACAGCCCGGCCAACTCGTCGCGGGTGTGCGGCAAGGCCCGATGCAGCGCCAAAAAAGCGAACAACGAACGCGGTTTCGTCCCCCTTAACGCCGGCGCGACGCCCCCCTTCGACGACAGGTCGAATCCTCCCAGCAAACGAATCTGCAACAACGGCGACATGATGAGGCGGGAATAAGCCGAGGGCAAATACGAAATTCGATGGCGTCGGCGCTGGCGCGCCCGCCGTAGGGCTACTATCCCATTATAGCATATTTTTCGCCTATATGATGCAGATGGGTTCAGATTTTTGGTTCAAGGTCGAACTCAAAGCCGGGGCTTGCGCGACGATTTGGCGCTTCGCGACGGTCGTCCCCTGGCTCAGGAGCTGCGCTAGCTCGAGAGCGTTATCCACATCAGCGGCAACCATTGCCGGGTGGGCGTGGGCGTGGATGTCGGCGTGGGAGTCGCGCTGGGCGTCGGTGTGGGGGTGGATGTGGGAGTCGCGCTGGGCGTCGGTGTGGAGCTCGGCGTTGAAGTTGGGGTGGGCGTGGGCGCAAGGAAATAGAAATTGCTCAAATGCACCTCCGGCCGGGCTAACGTCCAGACAATGGTGTTCGCATCCTGAACCGTTCCATCCTCGCTGATGGCCATGATCGCAACCAACCCCAAAGGATTCTCGGCCTTCAGCATGAAATACTGGCGGACATAGGCCGCGGTGACGTAGAAATTATAGAATCCATCGCTCAGGGTCGTGCGCTCGCTCACCAAAACCGGCGTCTGGCCTTGATCATAGCTGAAAAGCTGAAGCCTGACGCCAGCCAGGGGATTGGTGGAACTGGTTTCGCAAGGCTCCCCAGGCTGCGCTTGCGACGTGGGCTGACCCTGACAGACGTATCCGCGAAAGCGCCAGACCGGAGCGGGCGTGGGCGTCGGCGTGAACGTAGGCGTCGGCGTGGCTGTGGCCGTTGGCGTAGGCGTTGGCGAGGGGCCAGATGTGGGGGTCGGCGAGGGGCCGGGCGTGGGTGTGTTGGTTGGGGTGGCTGTGGGCAAGACGCCGCCATCAATGATGTCCGCCAATTCGTTGCGGGCGGCCTCCCAGTCATCCGGATCGATGGACCAACTGATGTCGGTTCGCACCCACGTGGGATCGTTGGGATCATCGACGCCGTATTCCCACAACACCTTGGGAACCATGCGCTGCACAATCCGCCGCACGCGAGCGGGATCGATGGCCGCGGCCAGAGTGAGATAATCCACATCCTGAATGCCTCGTCGCCACAGCTTCAGCCGCAACGACGCGAAGGGGCCGTCCAGTCCATAGCTTTCGGCGGGATAACGCGTGTCGGTTCCGGGATAGAAGAGCACGCCGTCGCCGTTGAAATAATTCCATCCGGCCTGGCCGCGGGTGGGACTATCGTAACTGTAGCAACCAAAGGTTTGCGCCTGCTGAAACACATTGGTGATGGCCTTGGGATCATTGTAGCCATAACATTGGAAGTTGATGTAATAGGTGGACTCCCAATAGAACCAACGCTCGACGCCCTTCTTGTAACCGCCCCAGGCCAGTTCACGCAGAGCCACGCCCTCATCTTCGGTCGCGAAAGAGCCGGACCCAGGCCGACTGCCGTTGTACATCCAGAAGCGCTTATCTCCGCTGGCGCGCAACGCGGCCAGGGCGTTCTCCCAATCGCTGGTGACGCCAAAGCCCGCGCCGCTGGTGGGAATATCGAGATCAGGAACATGGTTGATGGCGTCGGGCAAAGCAATGGTGGCCATGGAAGGCAACCTCCCGCCCGGACCCGGGTTCTCGTTCATCCACTTCGCCCACTGCTCTATCTGGGGGAAATCGGTTGACTCGTCGATGAGGTAGAGGAAATAGTCGGTGGGCGTCGTCAGGCCTTGAGCGTCGAACCAGTTCACCCAGGCGTCGGTGTGCGTCCACATGCTCTGCTTACCCTGATTCTGCCAGTTCCAACTGCCGTAAGTGCCGATGGAATAGACATTATTGCCCACGCCTACGCCCGGCCCGTCGTAACCCTGCGCGGCTGTAAAGAGCGACCCGTTCAAGCGGGGGAGCCAATCAGCAGCCATCTCGGAGGGCGCGTTCGCGCCGCCGTCGATCAGGGAAAACTTGTGCCGGTGTGCAAGCTGAAAATGGCGATTGATGATGGCCTGAGAACGGGCGTAGGCCGCGGTTCCTTTATCGGGATAGGGTTCACCCAGGTAGCGGTCGTTGATATTCTCCTCACTAAAATAGATCATGGTGCGGGCGCTGGGCAGATCGGGTAGCGTGAAATTGCGAACCTGGACATGGATAGGGATTTGCCAGGTGGTCGCGGAACCCTCGCGCACGGTGATCACGCCAGTGTACAACCCGGCGGGAGCGCCTTTCGGTATGTAGATGTCGCCCCAGATAGCCTGATTCGTCCCCGCGGGGATGTTGAAAGGCGTGTGCAATTCCAGTGGAACCGCGATTTCGGGATAAAACTGGTCATGGCAGGGCCGGTCTTGCCAGGTTCCGGTTCCGATTCCGTATTGGTCGTAGGGGCGACGACAGCGTTCGGGAATGTGACGCTCGTCGTAATCGTTGTAAGCCAGATCGATGCTCAGCCCCTTGATCTGCAGATAGCGCACATAGAACAGCTCGATATTGCGACCGCGAAAGTCGAACAGGCCATTGCCCGAGGCCGGACGCGTCGTGATGCGCGCGCCGCCGGGTCCGATAAGCTCGGTCAGCTCGACGCGCACATTGGTGGCCGCGGATTGCGGGGCTTCGAGAATAAGGTTGAAGGAGATCACTTCATTGCGCGCGCCGAACAGGGAGATGGTGGAGCCATCCCACACCAAATTGCGGACACTCGCAGGGTCGTGGGTGGCGCGCAACTCGCTTCGCCAAACTTTGTCGCCCCCTTCATTGGCCCACACCTGCGCGATGTTGCTGAGCGCGCCCTCTCGACCGGCTAGGGAGCGTCCGGCAATTATCGGCGCCGCGCTCACAAGGATGAAAAAACCGAGGGTCAGGAGCAATAGCCCCCTTCGATGGGAGGCGAGATTCAAAACCCGCGGCGGGTCCATGGCTCGGTCGCGCTCCAGAAAATGGGCGAAACTTTCGTCATGGATATTGGCCATGATCATGAACCTCCTGTGAGCGTGATCTGGCCGCGAACAGCATCTTGCAAACGATTTCAGACCCTATTTGCAACGGCTAAAACACCCCGGTTTCAGGCCATTTTCAAGCCTTAAATCGCCACAAATATTACATTATGTCAATGAAATCGTTTGCAAAAGTCTCTTCAAAGCGAGTGATGAACGCCAAACAGCCCCGCCATTGCTTTCAACGGCGAATGGTGGGCAAATATATCTTCCAATCCGAAGCCGAATCGGCCGCAGACGCCCAATCGACGTAACGGCTGCGATGATCGGTGGTCACCGGCCACATGAATGTGGGATCATCCAGGCTCATGATCCAAAGGGTGCGGCCCAGGCTCCCAGGGCCTCGACGATCGAAAATGACATATTTCCCGTCGGGCGAGACCGCCAACGAACCAAGCGGCTTGCCGAATGGAATCAGTTCGAGATATTCGTACAGGTTTAGATCAGTGAGTTGCTGAGGCTGAGCATCGGTGAAGCGATACAGGAAGAGGTTTCGACCATCGGTGAACACGACGCCCGAACCATCGGGCAACCAATCGAACCCTTCCGGCGTTGCATAAGGCGGCTCGCCGCCGCTCACGATCAACGCGCCCCGGCCTCCGCCTTCGCTGGTCTGATAAAGACCCTGATACGCGGCATAGAGGATGGTTCCGTCGTTCTTGGGTGACCACGCGAATTGATACAGGCCCGTGGCATCGGTGGTGAAAGGCGTCCCCAACTCACCGCTCATGTCCACCGTTGCAGGAACGCCATCGATGCTAAAACCCACTTTGCCGCCATCAGGGCGCCACGCGGGCGATGCGGCTTCGTATTGCAGACAGGCCACATCGCCATTGAAAACAAGTTCACCCACATCGACCGTGCGTCCGGCTCGAACATCGACCAGGGCGTTGGCGCGTGAAAGGCCGGGAGAGCACGTTTTATCGGGAACGCCGTCGCCGTTGGAATCGACCTGGCCGCTCCAGATGAAAACGATATATTGACCCACGTTCGGCCCTAGATCGGTCACATTGGGCGCGGTGAATGAAACCGCGTCACCCAAAGCGCCCGGGTTGACGCTGGCCAGTGGTTGATCCGCGCCCTGGATGTAAACCATGAAGGTGGTGACCGGACCAAAATTGTTGCGAATGCGACCAGTGACCGAACCTTTGCCGTAAGCGCCCTGTTGAATTTCTTGATGACCGGGTGGGTTGGTCAAGCGTCTCACCCGACCATCGCTCACGCGCACACTGAAAATATCGGCCTGGAAAGGCGAATAGGTGAACTCATGCGTGCTTGCGAACGCAATCTCCGAACCGTCGGGACTAAAGGCCAGGCCGAAGAGCTTGCTCGAGTCGTTGGGCGCGGTCCAAATGGTGCGGACGTCCGAGCCGTCGGGGTTCATGGTGACAATGCTGTTACGGCCCTGCTCGGTAATGCGCCCAAACGCGAGCCGGCCGGTGAGTGGTGGATAGACCATCTCGCCGTCCAGTTTGAGAGACACGTTGTCCACATAGGCCTGAAATGCGTCCTGCTCGTTCTGGCGGAGCTGAATGAGAAAGAGGACGCGCTGGCCGGCCTGACGCGCGGCTTGCAATGCGGCCACCTCGTTGTGGGTCAATGTGCGCTGAAACTGTCGCCAGCCCGTCTCACTGGTGACCACAGATGTGACCTGCCAGGAAGTGATCTCGACCCATTGACCGCCCTCGAACTTGAGGAAACCGGCCAGAAGTTGGCCGCCATACTGGGCATAGTAGCCCGGAACCATGCGGTAATCGAAGCTGAGCCTGGCCGCGTCTGTGCGGGTTGGAAGGTAGATCTCTTGCCACACGTTGGCCGGCCCGCGACTGAGGAAGGTTTTGATCACCAGCACCGGGTCGCTGGCCGCGCCCACGCTTTGCACCTCACTGAATTCATTGTAACCCCAGTCATCCTGTTTCATGTCGAAACCGCCATTGCGGATGTATTCGCGATGGACAAATGCATTGGGGCCGGTGGCGTCGACCCCATGCGCCCTCGTGAGAAACAAAAGAACAAGGGCGAGCAAGGCGTTGCGGAAGAGCCGAGCCTTTGGAATCATCTGTTCGCTCATGGTTCTATCCCGTAGAATTCGTGGAATTCTTGATCTATTTTTCGAAAGCCGTCCAACAACGGGCTGGCCAGAGAGCAGAAAGCGTCGCGAGTCCGGCTGCTACATCAACGCCTCGTTGCGCAATACATGAATCGCGTGCTGCGCACCGCCTATTGACATGCCCCGGTTGTCCGAAAAACCGCTGCTGGTGTGGGCCGGTTGCCCCATGGCTTGTTGCATGAGCCGCAAAACCGCCTGGCGTAGTCCACATGCGCGTCGCCGCTGGTGAAGCAGCCCAATGGCCGTGCTGCTCGCAACCGAAAACCGTGGGCCAGAGGTGAACGGTTTTCATCCATGGAGGCGTGTGCTCGCGCCCCCTTTCACATTTTTCGGGAGAGGGCGCGAGCCACGCCGTTATGGATTGAGGTAGTAGGGGAAATAGATGCGAATGCTGGGCTTAACCGTCGGGGTCGCTGTCGGCGTTGGCGTGTCGGTGGGACCGAAAAGCTTGGTCGGCGTTGCTGTAGGCGTGGGAGTGAGAGTCGGCGTTAGGGTGGGCGTGTCGGTGGGAGCGATAACCTTGGTTGGAGTGGGCGTGGGCGTGTTGGTGGGCCCGGAAGCTTTGGTTGGGGTGGATGTAGGCGTGGGAGTGGGAGTCGAGGTGGATGTAGGCGTGGGAGTCAGGGTGGGCGTGGGGGTTGGGGTTGGGGTGGAGGTGCTCACCTCCATGCCATACCAGAATCCCGATTCGATGACCACATCTCCGGCCTGGGCCACACCCACCACCGGCTGGCCGATGGTGTCGTCCAAAGCGATGTTTCCGGCCGATACGCTGCCGCCGCCCGCAGCCGTCACATCCCAATCGACGGTGGTGGAGGCCGCGTAGACCCACGCGGCCGCACCGACCAACAGCAACAGAACAATGGATAGGAGGATGAGTTTCTTCATGTTACACCTCCTATCAGTGCAGGGTGATCAACACGCGGATCACCCCCGTTCCTTCATCCAGCGCCTCCAACGCCTTGCCGATGATGGTCCCCGGTCGGTAAAACTCGATGCCGTCCAGATTCACAGGCTTGGCCTTCATGGCGTGACCGGGCGTGTTGGATGGTGTGAGCAGGTCGCCGGGCCGGATCGCGCCGTTCTCCGCACTCACTTTCACAGGCACGATGCCCACGATGGCGATAGGCGCTCGGGAAGAGTTGGCCGCATCCTCTTTGGCCTCCATGTCGGGCGTCATGCCGCCCAAGAAGCCCGGCGCGGTGGAGTAGACCCCGGCCACATTGGTCTGGTTGGCTTTGGCGCTGCGAACGAGCGTGCCATCCGGGCCGATAACCACCACATCGCCCGGTTGCAAACCCTTGGCCGCGGGGAGCAGTTCTGCAAAGTCGGCGCCGCCGCTCTTGTAGACCACGCCGCCACTGCCGTTGCCCTCGATGGCGCCCACGGCCTTCTCATTCCATCCGCTGAAAAAGGTGACGAAGTTCACGCTGCTTCCAGGCGTGTCGCCTGCGCGCGGCGTTACGATGGCCAATCCATCAGGCCCCGCTCCACCAAGGCCCAAGTTCCTAATTTCAACAGCGTGAGAATCGGGAACCGCATTGCCGGCTATCTCACTAACAAACACGCCGGCCTGACCGCCACTTCGATTGAAACCGGAAACGCCGATGGCGTCGCTGCCACTACCGATGCCATAGACCCCCGATCCATCCGTAGCATCGCTCTCACCCACCACGCCAAATGCCGCTTTGCCGTAAATCCCCGTTCCATTGGTGAAACTATTGAACGCAGCCAGCGCGCCCTCATCACGGTCGGTTGTCGAGCGAATGGTCGTGGTGCCGGTGACCACCAGACCCGGGCCTCCGGCCGAGCTGCCGGCGTTGTTGATGATCACCGTGGGCGTGATGGTGGTCGCGTTCTCAAACTTACCTGCATTGCCAAAGAACCACCCCGAACCATATACGCCAATGCCTCGCTCGCTGAATCCAACCACGCCCTTACCAGCGTAGCTTTCCCCTCGCACGCCCTCGCCTTTGTCGGAACCCTGGCCGAAGACGCCATAGCCATCATCGCTGTAGCTGTAACCGTAGACCCCATAAGTCGCGCCGGCGGGATCGGTGGCGACGCCCACCGTGCCGGTGACGGGCGCCATTCCCTGAACGCCAACGCTATTATCAGACATGCCAGCGACGCCTGTGTTGTTCACGCTAAAGCCAAACACGGCCGCGGCTTTTTCGCTGGAGCCAAACACGCCAATGCTATCCTGGCTGTCTCCCCAAACGCCTGCGCCCGTCAGGGGAGCTTTGGAACTCTGCGTCCCCCTGACGCCATAGACGCCGACCCAGGTCGAACTTTCACCTTTGACGCCAACGCTCTCATTGCTAAGACCATAAACGCCGAAGCCGAACTGGCTATTGCTCTGGCCTTTGACGCCGTAAGTCTCGCCGTTAGCGCCTTGCGCCCAGCCAAACACGCCGGCAGCGCCATCGGTTGTGCTGGCGTTTTGACCATAGACGCCGTAGGTTTTGCCATTGCTGTTATTGGCCTGACCCCAAACGCCGATGGCGTCATCGTTTCCGCTTTCGGTCACGCCCCACACGCCCACGGTCTGGCCCGTGGAAGAGGAAGCTTTGCCGTAGATGGCCGTGGCGAGGTTGTTGGCGCTGCCAGTGCTCACGCTCAGACCCCAGCCGTCATTGCTTTGCAATTCCAGGCCGGTTCCACTGCCGCTCCAGCTCTGGCCCCAATGGTCATGATTCCAATACGCAAATTCACTGGAATCGTACCCATCCAGGGTGTCGGCCATGATGGCCCAGGGCGCAGCCGAGAAAGGCCGATCGGGCAACTGCGTGAAATTGGTCCCGTCCGCGCTGAACCACACCCGGAGCGCCGAGTCGGGATCACCGACGGCCTGGGGCGGTATGGGGGGCATATCGGGCGCTGCACCCAGACGCACACTGAAGAGCCCCTTGTTGACGGGGATCTGAATAGGGTTCTGGGGCGCGCCTATCTGCTGTGCGCCGGCCTGCGCCTGCACGATGACATCGCTGTTCCAGGTGTAGTTTCCCTGGCTATCGATGATCGCGAACTTGAAATAGCCAACGCCATTATACGGCTGGCCGTTCACCGTGACGCGACCCTGGTAGCTGATGGTGTTCAGCCCCACCGGGAACTGTTGTCCGCCGGCCGGCCCGCTCTGTGCGAACGCCAGCGACGCGCCCAAAGTCAGGGCCAGAGCCAAGGTCAGGGCCAGCAGAACGTTTCGGTGTCGTTTCATTTTCATGATCTTCCTCCTGTTTTGAAATAGACCACAGATTACGCGGATTGCACGGATGGGTTGCCGTCTTGGGTGCAAACGATGGATGATGAGGCGATGGGGTTGGCGGCTTCTATGGTCCGTCGTTCTATCGCCCCATCGCCCCTATTGTCGTCTGTTGCATCATCTGCGGGTGAAGGGTAGATAGATATGGTAGGGTGTGGTGACGGTGATGGTTTGCGTGACGTCATCGCTGAGGCCGCCCGAGTCTTGCACCTGCGCTCGCACCGTGATCTGCCCCCAAACATAGTTGAATGTATGCGTCCACAGTTGCGATGCGTTGAGCCAGGAGGTGTCGAAAACGCCATCATCGGTCCAATCAAAGCGCACGCTCAGGGCCGTGATGTCATCCTCCGCGTCCGTGCTTCCGCTTACATCTATGGTGAAGGTGGTGGTGATGGTTCCTGTGGTGGGGGTGATGACCAGGCGAGCGGTGGGGGGCGTGTTGCCGCCGGGCGGCACGACCTCGACCCGGCATTCAACATGCTCCCAAAGATAGCCCGTATCCATGACGATGAGATCGACGTCGCGTATGCCATATCGATCGTAGGTGAATTGCACCGGCTGGGTGGCGGGTTGCCAGTCCTGGCCGCGGAAGTCGAACGTGCCCCATTTATCCCATTTCACCTTCAAGGCCGAAACCGGGTCTTGTGCATCCGTGCTATCGGCCGCGCTGAAGGTGAAGGTGGTTCCGGGCGGTCCCGATTGCGGCGTTGCAGTGCAGCGGGGCGTGGGCGGCGTGTTGTTGCCCGGGTCCCCCACCTGCACCGTTTTGACCTTGACGTCGGTCAGGCCGCCTGTATCCCTCACTTCCAACTTGACCTGATACGTTCCAACCGCGTCGTAGGTGTATCGCTCGGCAGGGTTGGTGGGGTTGAGCCAGCCCGTGTCCCACTCGCCATCGCCGTCGAAATCGAAACGGACAACCAACATGTAATCCGGGTCCTCCGCGTCAGAAACCAGGATGGGGTCGAAAAAGAAGCCTGTTCCCACCACGCCTTGCGGCGGATCAATGGAGAAATCGGCTGTGGGGGGCGTGTTGCTTTGGTCGGGCCCCTGCGGAGACCAGGCCTGAACGAATTGCGGCGTCAGTGCAAGGGCCGGCAGAAACGCGAGTGTGACCATCAATGCAAAACAGCCAAGAAAATGCCACATGGAGCGCTTCATGACGATAGTGAACCTCCTGTTCTGAGAATAGACAATAGACGATGGACGATAGGACGATGGGGGGGTTAGGTTCGACGACGGTCTCATCGTCCTATGGTCCCATCGTCCCATCGTCTACATTTTGTTACTGTCCGAGCAAGCCGGAAAGATAAGCCTGCACACTGGCCAGAGTGGCTGCCGTCCAGTAGTCTTGCAAAGCGGCGAGTTGGTCTTCGGGGCCGCCTTGCCGCTCCAAACGGGCGTTTTCATAATAGAGAATGGCCATAACGGGAACGTCATCGCCATTGAGCGCGATGAGCTCCCTGGCTCGTTGGTCGGCCAGATCGAGCATATCGGCCAAAGCGCGTTCGCGGGTGATGGCCGTGATGTTGCCATCCTGATCGAGCTGCGCGCCCAAAGCGTAGTGCTTGGCCACCAAAGCCGCGCTGAGCGCATAGTTGCTGATGCTGTTCCCCAACTCCAGACGGACTGCATCGACCGAATCGCCCAAACCAGCGCTCAGCGTGTTTACGCCCATGTCCGAAGCAATGGTGAAGAGATAGGTCCAATCATAGTTCATGAACATGTTCTTGGCCACATTGGGATGGACGCCCCATTGTTCGGCCACCTGGTTGACAATGGTGCTCTCGAAATAATCGAGATTCGCGTCCGAAGCATGGCGCAGCAGTTCGGACATGGCCTCGATCCGCTCTTGGGGGATGTCTTGTTCGGTTCCGTAGCCAAAGCCAATGTCCACGCTGTCGCGGGCCAGTTGAACAAAATCCTTGGCCAGCACATAATAGGCCGATATCTCCATGAGCTTGGCCAGGAAATCCTCCTCGCTCATGCTTCCGGCCTCGGCCACCAATTGCTGGATGGCGCTATCGGCCAGCACCACCAGACCCTGAGCTTGACCGATGCTGGTGTAGGCGTCGAACAGGGCCACATAATCGCTGGCGGAGCGAGGCTGCTCGGTGCGCAAGAGTTCGAGCACCGCGTCCTTTTCGGCCAAGGTGGATTGGGTGGCCGTGAGATACTCGACCACGCTGTTGAGGTCTTCGGTGGCCGCATACCGCTGGATCATCTCTCCCAGGAGCAGCCACATCTGGGCCTGGACCGTGGCGTTGACCGCGCGGGAATAAGCCACCGCGGCCAATCCTTGTTGCAAAGCGCTGTCCGCGCTATTGGCGGTTTCATCGGCCGCGGCCAGCTCTTGCTCGAAAAAGGCCACAATTTCGGGCGCGAGGCTATTGATGCGGCCGCGCGCATCCTGATAACGAGCCAGCCATTCTTGCGCTTTGGCGCGGGTGCGATCGAACGCGCGAGGGGGCAGTTGCGGTGAACCGCCGCTCACTTGAGGTCGGGGCAGCGTCTCTCCGGTGAGGATTTCATACGCGTCGTACACGGTGCTCACCTCGCGCACTTCCACGCCCAAGCGTTCGCCCACCTCGACCACATCCACCAGCTCTCCGGTGTTGCCATCCACGTCGTAGCGCAATCCGGCCGGCACGAGCACCATATTGGCGCCGTTGGCGGCCGCGCCTTCGATCTTTTGGGGAATGCCGCCCACCGGCCCAATGGTGCCGTCGGGATTGATGGTGCCGGTCATGAAAATATCTTGCGCCACATCATGGCCTTGCAGCGCGGCCAGCGTGGCCACGGTCATATAAGTTCCGGCGCTGGGGCCATCGATGTTGCCGCCCACCGAGAAGGAAAACTCGTAGTCGCGCGGATCGATGCCCAGCAGCTGGCTGGCCACAACCACGGCCGTCCAACCGGCCGAGCGCCACATAGGCCCGGAGCCGCCCACCTCCTCTTCGAAAAAGCCCACGCGCAACTCTTTGTTCTGGCTGGGCCGCACGCTCACGCGCACCGGGCTCACGCCGCCAATGGCTTTGCCCGCGGCGTCGGTCGCATACCACAAGGCGTGAATGGTCACGCTATGTTCGACCGGCTCCTTGACGCCGGTCGCGGCCTCGGGCGTTTCTTCGGCCGGCGGCGGCGCGGTGGTCGGTTCGAGGGCCGCGGCCTCGCCCACGACCTTGAACGCATACGTTCCGGCCGGCTTGCCATTGAGATAGACCTTGGCCACATATTCATCACCGGGCGGGAACGCTTCGTCGGGCGTCAGCGTGAAGCCCACCTGGGTGTCGCCGCCAATGGCAAAGATGAGTCCCTGCTCGGCGCGCGCCTCGGCAATATCGACCGACGCTTCGGCAATCTCCTGGTCGCCATACATGAAGCGAGCCGAGACCACGCCTTCTTTGGGGTTGCCTTTGAGCTTGATGGAAAGATAAATGGTCTCATCCGGCTTGAACTCATTGCCGGGGTCGATAGGCCCCATCTCGTCATCGAAACCATGTGCGAATGTGGCTTCAAGAATTTCCAGGCCTGCGACCGATGACTCGCTGGTTTGAGCGCCGTCCTCAGTCGGCGCTTCGGCCTCTTGACCTCCGCCACAAGCTGCAAACAGCAAGACAAACGCCAAAAGCAGAATGAACACTGTGTTACGTTTCATGGAATCTTTCTCCTTTGCTGATGTTATTAGGCCGCGCATCGTTTTGCAGTGCGCCCGACCATTCTTCTAAGAAAGCAATCAACGACATCAGGTCATCAACATAGCGGCTTTCGCCGCTTTGCACATGTTGTATGTGCGCGCGCCACACGCCGCGCTCGTCCGCGTCGAAGGCCCGGGGCTCGCGCCAAATGCGAATGAGAAAAGAGGCGCGTTGATGTGAATGGGAAGACATGGCGTCGCCGAACAACGAGTTGACCGGAGTGATTTCAACCATCTATTCATGAATGCGATCAACCCGACTATAACAAAACGTTGTCTCGCCACTATCTCAAAAAAATGAGCCGAAGGTTCAAACCTCCAGCTCATTCTCGCGCGTTATCGCTGATCACCATGGTCTCACCACCGCCGACGTTATAGACAGGCGACCGCCACCCAATCAATAAACAACCGGGGCAAAGATAAAGAAGCCCAAATGAAGAGGCCCTCGACGCTCAGCGAGCTTTTGCGCCGCGGGTGCGCACGCGCACGCCGGCCTCGCGCAATGCGGCCAGGTCGCGCTTGATGGTGGCGCGGCTAACGTTGAGGGCCGCGGCCAAGTCATCCACGGTGGGTGCGGCGTTCTGCTGCTCGGCCTCGCATAACAGCCGTTTCAGGCGATGGCGACGGCGCTCGACCTTCCTTCGAATGCGCTCATCCTCGGGTTTATGCACGGTCCAGCGCACCTCCACCCATTCATCTTCCCGCAAAGGCCGCCCTGTGGGCGCGTCGATGCGAGCCAACCGCATGCGTATTTCGCGCCGGATAGATTGCACCGCATCCACAATACGGCGATGATCGGGCATTTGCTGCAAACTTTTGGCTTGCAAATCGGGCGGAAAGTCGTCCAATGAGCGTTGCAACATGTCCCACGCCAGCCCTAACGCTCTCTCGGCCTCCTTTGCCTCTCCAACAGCCTGCAACACCAGGGCATGCCCATACGCGATAAGATACCCTCGCCCGACCCGCGGGTTCAGGCGCTCCATCGCGCGCCGCGACCATTGCAGCGCCGCGTCCAACTCGCCCTTACACAGATGCGCCTGGGCGCGAAGAGCCAGGGCCATGACATTGAAGGGCGCCGCGCCGATCTCCAGGCCCACCTTATCGGCCTGATCCAATAAACTCAGGGCTGCGTCGCCATCGCCACGCGCCAACATGAGCCGCGCCAACAAACGCAGATCTTGCTGCAACATCCAGTATTGCCGCGATTTCTGCAAAATGTCCACCCCTTCCCGAATGCATGCTTCGGCTCGCTCAAAATCCTCCTGATAAAACCAATATTCGCCCATGAGGCTCATAGCCTGGCCAATGCCCGCGGGATCACCGATCTCTTTCGCGATGCCCAACCCCTCCTCGATATGGCGCCACGCCTGCTCCTCTGCGCCAAACATCTCCAACCACACC
Organism: Chloroflexota bacterium; assembly: GCA_013151415.1. GTDB lineage: Bacteria > Chloroflexota > Anaerolineae > J102 > J102 > JAADII01. Next base: position 13,535 of record JAADII010000017.1, on the reverse strand, counting down.
GCAGATTGATTCAAAAGCGCCATCATCTCGGCGCGACGATTATGCAATTGTCGGCATAATGCGGCCGCGGCTTCATATTGTTGCAAGGCGCGATAATATCGCCCCTCCAACAGATTGAGATTTCCCATGTTCAACAATGTCTTGCTCTCACCGTGGAGAAAACCAATGGCGCGCGAAAGAGCCAGCTCCTGTTCGTAATACTCGCGAGCCAAAGCAATGTCACCTTGCTCTGTGGCCAAAATGGCCAACAAATGCATGGAATCGGCCTCTCCACGGCGATCGCCGTGCTCGCGATAAAGGGACAACGCCTTTTCGAGATAAGGTCGGGCTTCTTCATGACGCCCCAGGCCAAGCAAGACATCCCCCATTTCTCGATTCACCCGCGCCATGGCCAGAGGGTCGCTCACTTCGCGGGCCAAACGCAACAATCGGTCTTGAAACTCAAGGGCTAGATCATATTTGCTCCAGAAGACAAAGGTCTGGCTCAATTCGAGCAGAGCATCCAGCTCGAGCCGCTTATCCCCGCATCGGCTCGCCAATGTCAGCGCGCGGCGAGCGGCTTGCTCGGCCTCGACAAATCGAGCGGTGAGCACAAGAAATCGCGCGCGGCGCAATTGCACCAACGCCTCGCGCTCCGGATGTCCGCGAGCCAGGCTCAACATGGCGTCCAGGTCTTTGGCCTGCATGTCCCGTTCGCCCAAGACGTCCAACACGGCCTCATGTTGCGCCAACACCTCGAAACGCTCTTCGTCAGACCACCCAATCTTCTCGGCCAGTTCCAAAACCGCTTCCAGATGCTCGCGCGCGCTGCTATAGCCGCTCATGGCCCTGGCTTGTTGAGCGGCCAAGAGATGAAAATGCACGGCCTCGCGCCATGATCCCGCCATGCTCAGATGATACGCCAGCACCGCAGGCGAGACATCGCCTTGCTCAATAAAAGCCTGGGCGATGCGCTGATGCATAGACCGCATCTCTTCGGCGCTGAGATGATGACAGATCGAGTCTCGCAGCGAGTCATGCACAAGGCGGAGATAAGGGCCTTCGGCGCTCAGAAGATGGTAATGGAGAAGCTCTTCGATGGCGTACAAAAGCGTCTGGGGCGGGTCGTCCAGCACATGGCGCAAGAATTTGATGCCGAAGGGCTCGTTCGTCAGCGCGGCCACCCGGATAATGGCGCGCGCGACCGGCGTGATCTGCTCCAGCCGCGTGTCGAACAACTCTTGCAGACGAGAAGTGAGCGGCAATTCGGCGTAATCGACGGTGGTCTCATCCCAGGGCGTGCTCCATGATCCGGCCGCGTCGCGATAAAGGAGCCCTTGTTCATGCAGCGCGCGCAGCGTTTCCAACACAAAGAGCGGATGCCCCCCCGTCACTTCATAAAGACGCTGTTGAAAGCGCGGCACGGGTCGTGGAAGACCCAATGCGGCCTGAATCAAACGACCGGTGGCCTCAGCGGACAGGTTGGTGAGGCGAATGACGACCGGCGCGACCGGAAAGCGAGCCAGATATGCGTTCAGGCGCCGCTCGTCAGCCGGTTCGTCATCGCGAAAGCTGAGCACCATGAGCAAAGGCGCTTCCTTGACATCCGCGGCCACGCGACGAAGGGCTTCGAGGCTGGGCGCATCGGCCCATTGCAGATCATCGAATACAAGCGCCAATGGCGACCGCCGGGCGAAAGAGTGCAGCAAACGCAACAGAGCTTCATGCAAACGGTGTTGCTCCTCCTCGCCTTGCAAATGGGGCGGAGGCGCCAGATGAGGCAACCAGGTTTTGATCTCGGGCAGCACCGGTGCGAGCGCGGCGAGCCACACGTGGTCCATTTCCAAAGACAATTGCTCCACGCGCAACGGCGTAAGCTGCGGTCGAATTGCGCGCTGCCATAGCTCGTAGGGCGGGCTGTGGCCTTCTTGTCGCGGCCGCGCAGACCACAATTGCAACCCCAACCACTGCGCCTGTTGGCCCAACTCGGCCAGCAAACGCGTCTTGCCAATGCCCGTTTCGCCCCGCACAACCAAAACGCCGCCCGAGCCCGCGCGTGTGCGCTCGAGCATCTGTTGCACCTTCGCCCACGCTCCCTCGCGCCCGATGAGAGGCAACGTATCATGCTCATCGAACAAAGGCGCGGTCTCCGCCCGCGCGACGCCGACGAGTTGCCGTCGCACCTGATCGACCAAGCGCTCAGTGGCGGGGCTGGGCCGAGCGCCCAATTCATCCGCTAGAATCTGGCGCAAGAGATCGTACTGACGCAAGGCCTCTTCCCGACGCCCCAATAAAGCATAGAGGCGCATAATCTGGCCATGGGCTTCTTCGTTCAGCGGCTCTTCGGCCGCGAGTCGCCGAGCCAATGAAAGCGCCTCTTCATAACGGCCCTCGCGCATATGCCCCTGAATCAACTTGTCCAAAGCTTGCAGATATTGCTCGCGCAGTTGTTCGCGCATAAGCAACACCCATTCTTCGTAAAAACCGGGGAGCAGCGCGCCGCGATAAAGGGAGACAGCCTCGGTCCAGGCCTTCATCCTGGCGGCCGAGTCTTCGTTTTCGGCCCGGTTCAATGCTTTTCGAAACGCGTTGACATCGACCCAATAGTCGGCCCGCGGATTGAGACCAACCACATGGCGGCCGCTTTCCACCGCGTCGAAGACCTGTTTCACCTGCCACAAGGCCTGGCTCAACCGACGCCGCGCCGTGATCTCGGGTAGATCGGGCCAAAACAATCCGGCCAAAAATGCGCGTTCGTGCTCGGTCTCGGCATGCAGCAACAGGTAGGCCAGCAGCAAACGCGCTTTTTTGCTCGGGGGCGGGTCCAAAGGTTGGCCAGAGCGCGCCAAACGAAAACCGCCGAAGAGATGGATCTCAAATGAGGAGCGAACAGGCATGCGCCTATTATAGCCAAACTTGGTTCAATTTGAGAACAAGGCGCCCTTCCGCACCCCTGATTTACGCGCGCCGCGGTTTTTCCCTTCCTCGCCTGTTTGGTTTATAATGCCCGGCTGTTGGCGCAGGGTCGGCCGCGCATCGTAGCCATCATTCCAAGACCCTGCGCCCCATTTTCGACTTACGGACGACAATCCATGCCTATGACACCCAAAAAACGGATTTGGTTTGCATTTTCGCTGGTGGCCATGGTTGTGGTGTTGGCTGCATGTGGGCTTGGCGCGAAAGAAACCCCCGAGCCCACGCCCACGCGCACGCCCAAGCCCACTTTCACTCCGACGCCCGAAGGTCAGGTGGCCAATGCGTTTCTCTTCGAAACGCCCGTGACGCTTGAAGCGCCCGCCACATCACCCATTTTACCCACCGACACCCCCACGCCTATTCCCACCAACACGCCTACGCCCGAACCGCCCACACCCACGCCCACCAACACGCCCGTTCCACCGGTGGTTTTCGCGGACCAGGCGGTGAACGTGCGCAACGGCCCTGGCACGCGTTATCCTCGCATCGGTCGCATGACGCCAGGCGAGCGTTATCCGGTTACGGGCAAGAACCCGGCCGGCGATTGGTGGCAAATCGATTTCAACGGCCGCATTGGTTGGGTCATCGATCGCCTGGTGCAAAAAGAGGGGCAGATCGACAGCGTGGAAGTGGTGGCGGCCATCCCCACGCCGCCTCCTGCGCCCACGCGACCGCCGCCCACGCCCACGCCAGTTCCCCAACCCACGCAACCGCCCGCGCCTCGCTACGAATTCAATATTGCTTTGGTGCAAACATGCGAACCTCAGGAGGCCGGCACCTGGTTCCGAGGCACGGTGTATAAAGGCGGACAACCCGCCAATGGCTATCGCGTCGTCTTCAGTTATGCGCCCGATGGCCCGTGGGCCACGCAGCCCGCGATCACCGGTCCGCACGAAGGTTACCCCAACTGGGCTCCGGGCTTTTACGAACACATCATTAGCGCTCCGGGCTTCGGTCCCAAAGCCGGCAACTGGTTCGTTTGGATCGTAGACGCCAATGGAAACCGTATATCCGAAATCGCCAATTTCCAGAGCACCGGCCCGGGAGGAAACTGCAACCAGGCTGTAGTAGACTTTGATAGCCGATAACATCAAGAAGAAAAGAGCCGGGCCTTTTCAGCGCCCGGCTCTCTTTTTTCTATTCATGATGACCGCCCGTCGTCTCGCCATCCTGCTTTTCATCCCCATCCCGTTTTTGCTGGCCGCGGTGTTGCTGGGGCTGGGCTGGCGCACCGGCTTGTGGTTCGAGCTCACAGGCGAAGAGCGATTCTCTGCGCAAATCAAGGGCCTCACCGACCTCAGTGCAGATTTGCTGCGCCCGCGCTTGAATCTGGCCAACGAAGAGCCGGCGGCCCATAGTGGCGTCAATCCTTTTGGCGTCAATGTCTTTTTAGAACAGGAGCCAGACCCGGCCGTGCGCGAACGCGTGGTGAAGATGGCGGCCGAAGCGGGGTATCGTTGGCTGCGGCAAGAATTCGTGTGGGAGGATATCGAGATCCACGGCAAGGGCGATTTCGAGGACCGACGGCATACGCCATATCGCTCGGCCTGGGAGAAATACGACCACATCGTCGATCTGGCCGAGAAATACGATATGGAGATCATCGCCCGCGTGAGCAACCCGCCGGCCTGGACGCGGGCCAAAGGCAACGAGGTCGGGACCTACGCGCCGCCCGACGATTATCAGGATTTCGCGGACTTCGTGGTCGCGCTGGTGAGCCGGTATAAGGGGCGCATTCGTTATTACCAACTTTGGAACGAGCCGAACATCTATCCCGAATGGGGCGAGTACGCCATCAGCCCGGAGGATTACACGCGCATGTTGTGTCTGGCGGCCGAGGCCGCGCGCGAGGCCGACCCGGATGTGGTCATCATCGCCGGCGCGTTGGCCTCGACCATTGTGCTGGACCCCGCGGCCCCGCCGCCCGGCAACGCGCTCAATGATTTTCTCTTTTTGCAACGCATGTACGACGCGGGCGCAAAGGACTGCTTCGATATCGTGGCCATGCAGGCGTATGGCCTTTGGTCCGGCCCCACCGACCGACGCATGAACCCGCGCGTGCTCAACTTCTCGCGGCCCATGTTCATTCGCGACCTCATGGTGGCCAACGGCGACGCGCACAAGCCCATTTGGATCAGCGAAATGAATTGGAACGCGGTGCCGGATGAAGTCCCGGACAAGCGGTTTGGCCAGGTGAGCGAAGCGCAGCAGGCGCGCTATCTGGTGATGGCCTACCAACGGCTGCAAAAAGAGTGGCCCTGGGTGGGCGTGGCCAACACCTGGTATTTCAAGCGTCCTGATTATCGATGGCGCGATGAGAACAAACCCGAGTATTATTTTCGCCTGGTGGAGCCGGATTTCACGCCCTTGCCCGTGTATGAGAGCATGAAGGCCTACGCGCCCGCGGTCGCGCAAACGCCCACCATGTACGCGGGCGCGCATCCGCCCGACCATTGGGCCGTGGAAAGCGAGACCTACCGGCTCGAACCCAACGCCAACGCGACCCTGGGCCAGATGGGCGTGCTGCCCGCGGGCGAAAAGCTAACGCTTCGTTTCGAGGGTCGCGCGCTGCGCATCCACCCTCCGCCCGACGCCGCGCCCACGCTTATCCACGTGAGCATCGACGGACGCGAGCCAAAGCCGCTGAGTTACGAACCGGGCCGCGCGCGGCGCATTGCCGCGGGAAGCATGGGCGTGCACGAAGTGGTCATTACAACCGAGGATGATATGTGGGTGGACCATTGGTCGGTGAAAGGCGCGGGCGCGTCGGGGCTGTTCTGGCCTTTGCTGGGTTGCTTTACGGGCCTGATGGTTTTGTTTTTGGGATATGTGGCGGTGCGGATTAAGCGGTCTGAGATATGAGCTAGAGAATCGGCCTCTCGCCTGGCATGCAGGCAGACGAAAATAGACCGTAGGACAAAGGTGGAGGAAGCGGAACTCGGCCTTGCAAAACCTCATCATTTTCTCTGGGTCATCGGCAATGAAACGGCTTTGGCCGCACGAACAGACAAGGGGCGCCACGTTTGACAAGCAAGCCTTGACAGGGTAAGATCGTGTTGGCCGTGCTAGACGGGGAGCTAGCGGTGCCCTGCACCCGCAATCCGCTATAGCGGGGTCGAATTCCTCCCCGAGGGCCGAGACGGTTCCCGCGTCCAGCCCCGGCAGTGTCACGGCGTGGGTCTCGTGCGGCGTGAGCCTGTGAACCGGGTCAGGACCGGGAGGTAGCAGCCCTAAGCAGTTCCTCACGGGCGCCACGAGGCTGCCTGCGTCGGACTGTCGGTCGGCGGCGGGAAGTTGGTTAGGTTCGACGGGAGGTGCACGGCCGGTTGGTCTTATTCGAGTTCCCGGAGCAAAAGCTTTCGGGAACTTTCTCTTTTACGCGTCAGTCCCTTATAATCTTGCCACCATCCATTCACTTTCACTCGACAACAAGGAGAACGATCATGGCGGATATTAGCGCCATTTCCGGCATTGGAGACGTTTATGCAGAGAAACTGCGCGCGGCGGGCGTCAACACCACGGAAGATTTGCTCGAGCGCGGGGCCACGCGCAAAGGCCGCGAGGAGCTGGCCGCGGCCACGGACATCGAATCGGGCTGGATCATGGCCTGGGTGAATCGGGCCGATCTGTTCCGCATCAAGGGCATCGGCACGGAATATTCGGATCTTCTGGAAGAGGCCGGCGTGGACACGGTTCCCGAACTGGCCCGTCGCAATCCCGATAATCTGCACGCGGCCCTGGAGGCGATCGCGGCCAAAAAGAGTCTGGTGCGCAGGCTGCCCACGCGTGACCAGGTGGCCGACTGGATCGAGCAGGCGAAAAACCTGCCGCGCGCGGTCGAGTATTGACATTCGTTGACAACTTCACCCCTTTCGAAGTACAATTTTTCTGACAATGCGCCCCCGTAGCTCAGCGGCCAGAGCAGCGGCCTTCTAAGCCGACGGTCGCAGGTTCGAATCCTGCCGGGGGTGCTTTCTTTTTGCAGCGAGAGAGCGTGGGGGGACGCGGCCATCGTCCACCGTCGGGCGGGGACGCAGCAAACCGGTCGGGCGAGAAAACAGGGTCGAGAGAAGACGAACGGGAAATCCCCCAAAAAACCCCTTGACATCGCCGCAAAGGATCGCTATACTGGTATAGACCACCGAACCTCTATACAAATTTCCCTGTGGGCCGGTGCGCCCCTCTTCTTCTCCTCAAGGGTTCGCGGCTTATGCTCAGCAAAAACTACCCTCTTCCCAAGTATTACCAGCTCAAAGAGCTTCTGCGTGAAAAAATCGCGGCCGGAGAGTGGAAACCGGGTGACATGATTCCATCGGAGCGGGAATTGAGCGAACAATACAACATCAGCCGCATGACCGCGCGGCAAGCGTTGCGCGAATTGGCCACCGAGGGGTTGTTGCGACGCGAGCAAGGACGGGGCACCTTTGTGGCCGAACCCAAAATCGAACATGGATTGACCCGACTGACCGGATTCACCGAGGACATGCAAAAGCGGGGCATGGAGCCGGGCGCGCAGGTGGTGCGTTTGGAGTTGGTGCGAGCGCCCTTTCTGGCTTTGCAAGCCTTGCAAGCCGCGCCCGAGGCCAAGGTGGTGCTGCTCGAGCGCCTGCGCCTGGCCGGGGGCGAACCCATCGCGGTGGAAACCTGCTATCTGCATTTCAACGGCGTGGAAAAGCTGCTGAACGAAGACTTCGAGAACCACTCGCTCTATCAAATTCTCTCTGAAAAATATCAAATCTCGCCGACGCGGGCCGAACAAAAAATCGGGGCCGACTTGTGCAGTCGCAGGGAACAGGAGCTTTTGAACATCGAGGAGGGCGCGCCCGTGTTGAGAAACAAACGGATCACATTCGACCAATGGGGACAACCTTTTGAGTACACTGAATCGGCCTATCGCGCGGATCGCTACGTCTTTCAAGCGGAGCTTACGGCATTCTGACATCAGGAGGTGCGTTATGTGAAGCCTTCAACCCACCCGAGTATTTCCCATTTTCACGATATGAACTCAATCGCTTGCACAAGGAGAACGAACGTGGTGCACAAATCTCATCTGCTCAAACTGCTCATCATTGCCATCTTACTTGTCGCGCTCGCGGGTTGCGCTCAACAAGCCCCCGCGCCCACCCAGGCCCCCGCGGCCACGCAGCCCCCCGCGCAGGAAAAGCCCACCGAAGCGCCCAAGGAAGTCGCGACCGAAGCGCCCAAAGCCGAAGAAAAGGAGCCGGTGACCATTACGGTGTGGTCGTGGCGCAGCGAGGATGAAGACGCCTACAATGAAATCTTCGATGTCTACGAAGCGGCGAACCCCGGCGTCACCGTGGAATTCGTCACCTTTGTCAACACCGACTACAATAATATTTTGGCCACCGGCCTCACGGGCGAGGGCGGCCCCGATGTGGCCCAATTGCGCGCGTACGGCGGCTTGCAGCCTCTGATCGAGGCCGGTCAGCTTGTGCCTCTGGACGGCAAGGTCGAGACCCTTTCCAATTTCACGCCCGCCATTCTAAAGGGCGCGACCGGGATCAAAGATGGTCGCATCTACGGCGTGCCCTTTGGCATCCAGGCCGTAGCCGCTTTCTATAATAAAGGCGTTTTTGATAAACTCGGGCTCAGCGAACCCGAAACCTGGGACGACTTCATCAACATCCTCGAAACCCTGCAAAAGGAGGGTTACATCCCCCTGGCCGCACCCGCCAAAGACACCTGGATGCTCCCCATCATCCACGACGCGGTGGGCGCGCCGCGCTATGGCGGCCCCGAATTCGAGAAAAAGGTGCTGGCCGGCGAAACCGACTTCACCGATCCCAACTACGTGGCCTCGATCCAGGTCGTGAAAGACCTCCAGCCCTACATGCCGCCCGATGTGGTGGGCGTGGGCTATCAGGATTCCCGCACGCTGTTCCTCACCGAACGGGCCGGCATCTTCATTGGCGGCTCTTTCGAGGTGGGCTATTGGCGCAACGAGGGGCCCGAGCTTGAATTGGGCATCTTCCGCGTGCCGCCGCCGCCCGACTCCCTCACCGGGCCGCTGGTTCCGGGCTGGATGGACGGCTCATATGGCGTCAATGCCCAGAGCGACGCCAAGGAAGAGGCCATCAAACTGGTGGAGTGGATGGGCACGCCCGAGTTTGGGCAGATGTTCACCGAGAAGATCAAGCAGCTTTCGCCGCTGCCCGAAGCGAAGCCCACGGATCCGCTCCTCTCTGAATTCGCGACCATGTACGCGGAAACCCCGGCCTCCTACCTGCACCTGGTGAACTTCCGCTATGGCGATCCCTCCGGCAGCACCTTGCTGGGCAACGGCATCCAAAAGATGCTGCTGGGCGAGATGACCGCGGAGGAAGTGGCCCAAAGCGTGCAGGAGGGCGTGTCGCAATGGTTCAAACCCGGCCAATAAGCGCATTTCTCATGCGCGCCGGTTAAAAACCTCCTTGGACGGCGGCCGCGGTCGGTTAGACGCCGCGGCCGCCAACCATCCGCCTCATCAAGAAACCGCTTGCCCCAACCTCGCACCATCATGGCCCCTGAATCCGCCGCGCGGCAAGACGCGACCCAACACAAAAGAAAACGCGCCAAAGGCGTGGGCGACCATCCTCCGGCCTGGCCTCTGCTGGCGCTTTTCCTGGCGCCTGCGTTTCTTCTCTACACCGTTTTCATGATCTACCCCCTCGCGCAAGCCCTTTACTTTAGCTTGTTCGAGTTCAAGGGATTGGCGCGCGGGGCTTTTGTGGGGCTTGACAACTTTCGGGAGCTGTTCACCCGGTATCCGGTCAACGAGCAATTGCCCCGGGCGTTTTTGCACAACGTCTATTTCTTCGTGGGAACCATGGCCATTCAAAACACGCTGGGCTTGCTCTTCGCCAAGCTTCTGTATGGCTCCAGGCCGGGAAAACGCTTCTTTCAGACCGTGTTCACCATGCCCTATCTCATCAGCGCGCTGGTGGTGGGGTATTTGTGGAGCTTGATGTTCAACCCCTTGTTCGGCCCCATCAATCAGGTGCTGCGGTCTGTGGGTCTCGACGCGTTGGCCCGGCCCTGGCTGGGCGACCCGAGCACGGCCCTGACCGTGATCATTCTGGTCAACGCCTGGCAATGGGTGGGCTTCCCCATGCTGCTTTTCTCGGCCGGGCTAACCAACATCCCCGAAGACCTGCGCGAGGCCGCGCGAATCGATGGCGCGGGTTCGTGGCAATTGTTCCGTCGCATCGAACTGCCCCTCCTCTTGCCCGTGATCGGCATCGTCACCGTGCTGACCTTCATCGGCAATTTCAACGTGTTCGGCATCGTCTGGGCTATGGGCGGGGTCAACGGCGAGCCGGCCGGCGCCACCGACGTATTGGGGCTTGTGTTCTACCGCACGGCCTTCCGGGGCGGGGTGGACGCGTTTGGTCTGGCCTCGGCCCTGGCCGTACTCATGTTCATCTTCATCTTCGGCGTCTCCACCCTCATGCTGAATCGATTCCGCCGCTGGGAGGAGCATCTCACATGAGCGCCCAAACCCTACGCGGCCGCGCGTTGCGCACGCGGCTGACCGACATCGCCGCCTATGTTTTGTTGATAAGCTACGCCGCGGTGGTCATCCTGCCGCTCTTGCTGGTGGTGAGCAACGCGCTGCGCCCCACCCGCGAGATTTTCAAAAACCCTGTGGGGCTCCCCACCTCGCCCAGCTTCGATAGTTTTGTCAAGGCCTGGGAAGAGGCCAGCTTCAATGTCTATTTCTTCAATTCGCTCATGATCACCGTGGCCTCGGTGGTTTTGGCCACGGCCGTCTCCGCTTTGGCCGCGTATATGTTGGGGCGCTATAAATTTCGCGGGGCCGGGCTGTTGTCGGCATACTTCCTGGCCGGGCTTATGCTGCCCTTCCGGCTGGCCATCGTGCCCCTTTTCCTCATGCTGAACAACTTAGGGCTGATCGACAATCGCCTGGGATTGATCTTGGTTTACGCGGCCACGGGCATACCCTTTTCCGTCTTCATTCTCTCGGCCTTTTTCCGTCAGTTGCCCAAAGAGCTCGGCGAAGCCGCGCGCATCGACGGCGCCGGTGAATTCACCATCTTTGGCCGAATCATGCTTCCTTTGGTGCGTCCGGCCCTGGCCACGGTCATCGTCTTTCAATTCGTGCCTTTGTGGAACGATTTCTTCTTCCCCCTGGTGCTCTTGCGCTCCACCGACAAATGGACCCTGCCGGTGGGCATGACGCGATTCTTCGGAGAATTCCAGGCCGATTGGTCCACGCTTTTCGCGGGGTTGATCATCACCACCCTGCCCCTTATCATCATCTTTTTATTGGCCACCAAACAGATTATTGCCGGTTTGACCGCAGGAATCGGCAAATAGGACGTTTCCGTTTGCAATGCCCGCACAACGAAAACCGGATTGGACCGTCGTCGAACACATCATGGGGGAGGGGTTGGAATCGACATTTCCCGCGGCCGCGTTGCTTGTCAGGCGTCGGGACGAAACCCTCTTCTTTCGCGTCTATGGATGGCTTGATCCCGAGAAGAAAAGCCTGCCCACGCGGCCGGACGCGCTCTTCGACCTGGCCTCGTTGACCAAGCTATTCACGGCGACCGCTTTCATGACCCTGGTGGAAGCGAAGCGGGCGTCCCTCAACGCGAGCGTTTGCGAAGTCTTGCCCGAATTCCGCGGGAAACGCGTCCACCCATCCGAAACCGCTCCCCAAACCCCGGCCGCGTCCCCGCCCAGGCCTGATGCCAACCCCGAACCGATAAACACAGAGGCCATTCGCTTTTGGCATCTTCTCACCCACACATCGGGATTGGCGGCCTGGACCGACCTGTGTCGGAGTCGGCGAGGACAGCCCGTTCCCAAGCCGCATCGGGTTAGCGCCTCGCTGCGACGCCGCCGGATGGATGCTTTATTGCGCGACGCGCCTTTTGCATCGCTTCCGGGTCGCCGCGTGCTGTATAGCGATCTGGGCTTCATCGTGCTGGGCGAGGCCATCGAGCGGCTTGCGGGCATGAGGCTATCCGATTATCTCCAGAAAGCGGTGCTGGAGCCGCTTGGTCTGGAAAACGTCTGCTACAATCCTGAGACTCGCGGCATTCCTCGCGAGCGCATCGCTCCCACCGAATTGTGCGCCTGGCGACAACGCCGCGTGTGGGGCGAAGTGCACGATGAAAACGCGGCCTGTTTGGGCGGAGTGGCCGGGCACGCCGGACTTTTCGCCACCGCACCGGACGCGGCCGCGCTGGCGACGCTTTTGCTCAACCGCGGTCGCCCCTTGCTCGCGTCTCGCCTGGCCGCGGAGATGACGCGAGAGCACGCGCGCACAGACCACGAGCGGCGAGGGTTGGGCTGGAAACTGCGCTCCGAAGAGGACGCGGTCGCCGCGGCGTTCAGCCCCGCCGGTTTTGGACACACAGGATTCACCGGAACGTCGGTGTGGGCCGATCCAACACGCGAGCTTGTCGTGGTCTTGCTGAGCAATCGCGTCTATTATGGCCGAGACCCGCGCGGCATCACCGCGTTTCGGGCGCGGCTGCATCAGGCGGTCGTGAGGGCCGTAGACGCTCTTTCGGAGAATCCATCATGAAACCATTTGTCATCGGCGTCGATGGCGGCGGTAGCAAAACCGATGCAGTGATTTTGAGCCAGGAGGGCGAGTTATTGGGCCGCGGGCGCGGGGGGCCATCCAACCTTCATCTGGTGGGAGCGCCAGCCACGCGAGCCGCGCTGTGGGCGGCCATGAAGCAAGCTGCGCAAGAGGCCGAGGTGGAGCTGAGCCAGGCCGCGGCCGTGGTTTGGGCGCTGGCCGGCGCGGGGCGGAGCATGGAGGCCGAGCTTCTGCGAGAGTTGCAGGCCGAGCTTCTGCCAGAGGCTCGCGGCCGCGTGGTCACCGATATATTGGCCGCGCTGGTGGGCGGTGTGGGCGCTCGCTACGGCGTGGCGGTGGTCGCGGGAACCGGAGCAGCCGTCTATGGCGAAGATGCCGCGGGCCAATCCGCCCGGGCCGGCGGTTGGGGCCATCTTGTAGACCGGGGCAGCGGACACCACATAGGCCTCGAAGCCTTGCGCGCGGTCGCCCGAGCGGCCGACCGCGCCGAACTGCCCACGCTGCTCACTCAACGCATCCTCGCCACGCTGAACCTGACGACCGAATCTGAACTGATACACTGGCTCTACGCGACCGAACGCCAGGTCTCGGACATCGCGGCCCTGGCCCCGCTGGTGATAGAGGTCGCGCAAGAGGGCGATCTCGTCGCCACCGAGATCATCGCCCGCGCGGCCGACGCGCTGGCCGAAGATGTGGATGCGGTGGCCAAACGTTTACGATTCGATGAGAAAAAATTCCCGCTGGTTTTGACAGGCGGCCTTCTGCTGGGCCATCCCTTTTTCCGCTCCGTGGTCATTCAATCGATTCGCACGCGCGCGCCCGCCGCGCAACCCCGGCTCCCCCGCTTCGATGCCGCCATCGGCGCCGGACTGTTGGCCGTGGAACTATCGGGACGCGCGCTCGCGCGACCCTCGGAGGCCGACGCGCCTATCGAGGAGGATGTCTGGGCTTCGGAGCAAAGCAATGTGCTCACACGCGAGTTGGACATGCGGCCCACATTGGA
>JAADII010000041.1:12257-19364 GCA_013151415.1 Chloroflexota bacterium | reverse complement strand
TCCACCGGCCCATCCTGGATGATCACATCCCGGCTCCAATCCACATTGCCGAACATATGGAAAAGGGCCTCCTGCTCGTTTTGCACGTCCACGTCCTCGTCGAAAATGACGATGCATTTGGTCAGCATCATCAGACCCAGGCCCCACAGGCCGTTGATGACTTTGCGCGCATGGCCGGGAAAGCGTTTTTTGATGGAGACGAAAATGAGATTGTGGAACACGCCCGCCGCGGGCATGTTCACATCCACGATCTCGCCCAGGAAGAGACGCATGAGCGGTAAAAACAGACGTTCCGTGGCCTTGCCCATCCAATAATCCTCCATGGGCGGCTTGCCCACTATGGTGGTGGGATAGATGGGCTGTTTGCGGTGGGTGATCGCGGTGATATGCAGCACGGGATAGTCCGCGGGCGGGGTGTAGAATCCGGTGTGGTCGCCGAAAGGCCCTTCGAGACGGCTTTCGTTGGGGTCCACATAGCCCTCGATGACGATTTCGGCATGAGCCGGGACTTCCAGAGGCTGGGTGACGCATCGAACCAGCTCGACCGGCTTGCCCCGCAGCCAACCGGCCAGCATGAATTCATCGATATTGGGCGGCAACGGCGCGCTGCCCGACCACATAATGGCCGGATCGCCGCCCAAACTGACGGCCACGGGAATTTGCTCGCGGCCCACTTCGCGGGCCACGCGTTCGTGCTCCGCGCCGCCCTTGTGGAGTTGCCAGTGCATGCCCAGCGTGCGGTTGTCGTACACTTGCAGGCGATACATGCCCACATTGCGCGCATGGGTCACTGGATCGCGACTGATGACCGTGGGTAAAGTGATATAAGGGCCGCCGTCCTCGGGCCAGCAGGTGAGGATGGGGAGACCATCTAGCGTGGCCTCGCTGCCGGTCTTGACCACCTCTTGCACGGGCGCTTTGCCCACGATTTTCGGCTTCAGGCCCATGCTGCGCAACACGCCCAGCAGATCGGCCGCGCGGCCCAGCGCGGGCTTCAGGCCCTGAGGCGGACGCAAATCGATCAAACGACTCAAGTTTTCCGTCAGATCGTCGAGCTCCTCCACGCCCAAGGCCCAGGCCATGCGCCGCGCGTTACCCAGCGCGTTGATCAGCACCGGCATATCCGATCCCTTCACCTTCTCGAACAACAGCGCCTTATTTTGCGCGGCCGGCCCTTTGCTCACGCGGTCGGTGATCTCGGTGATCTCGAGATAAGGGTCCACCGGCACCTGCACGCGATGCAATTGGCCCGCTTTCTCCAGCCTATCGATGAATTGTCGCAGATTTCTATATGCCATAAGTCACGCCTAAACTCGATGATTGTCCTCCACCCAATGCATGCTCCGTTGCACGGCCTTGAGCCAGCCGGCGTAGAGCTTTTCGCGGGTGGTTTCGTCCATTTGCGGCTCCCAGATGCGATCCACCTGCCAGTTGCGGCGCAGGTCGTCCAGGCTGTTCCAATAACCCACGGCTAATCCGGCCGCGTAGGCTGCGCCCAAAGCCGTGGTCTCGGCCACCTGGGGTCGGATAACGGGCGCGTTCAAGATATCGGCCTGAAACTGCATGAGCAATTCGTTGCGCACCATGCCGCCATCCACTTTCAACGCGCTCAGCTTCACGCCCGAATCCTTTTCCATCGCGTCCAGCACCTCGCGCGTTTGGTAGGCTGTGGCTTCCAGGGCCGCGCGGCAAATATGATTTTTGTTGATGAAGCGCGTCAGGCCGACGATAACCCCGCGAGCGTCCGATTGCCAGTAGGGCGCGAATAGACCTGAAAACGCGGGGACGAAGTAAATGCCGCCGGCGTCGGGAACCTGCCGTGCATAGTCCTCGATGTGATGGGAAAAATCGAAGAAATCCAGATTGTCGCGCAGCCATTGCACCAGCGCGCCTGTGATGGCGATGGATCCTTCCAGTGCATACACCGCGGGCCTGTCGCCGAATTGGTAGCATACGGTTGTGAGCAGGCCGCTTTGGCTGGGCACGATATCGGTTCCTGTGTTTAACAGCATGAAACAGCCTGTGCCATAGGTGTTCTTGGCCTCGCCCGGATCGAAACAGGTTTGGCCTACGGTCGCGGCCTGCTGATCGCCCAGATCGCCGCACACAGGCGCGCCTTGGGCGGTGCGACCGTAGATGTTTGGGTCGGAAGAGGGTCGGATCTGGGGCAACATCTGGCGGGGAACGCCCATCACGCCAAGCAGCTCATCATCCCAATCCAGCGTTTCCAGGTTCATGAGCATGGTGCGGCTGGCGTTGGTCACATCGGTGACATGCACTCCGCCATTGGGCCCGCCCGTCAGGTTCCAGATGATCCACGAGTCGATGTTGCCGAAGATGGCTTCGCCTCGAGTCGCAGCCTCTCTCACACCGGGAATGTTGTCCAGGATCCACTTGATCTTGGGGCCTGAAAAATAGGTGGCCAGGGGCAGACCGGTCTTGCCGCGAAAACGATCCTGGCCTCCATCCCGCGCCAGTTCGTTGCAAATGCGGTCGGTGCGCGTGTCTTGCCAGACGATGGCGTTGTAATAAGGCTCGCCCGTTTTCGGGTTCCAGACCACCGTGGTCTCGCGTTGGTTGGTCACCCCAATCGCGGCCAGGTCCCGCTCGGAGACGCCCGCTTTGTCCAATGCGGCCCTCATCACCTCTTGCGTTCGCGCCCAGATTTCTTGTGCGTCGTGCTCCACCCAACCAGGTTGGGGATAAATTTGCTCGTGCTCCAGCTGATGGACGGCCACCACGCGCCCCGCGTGATCGAAGATCATGAAGCGGGTGCTGGTGGTACCCTGATCGATTGCGCCGACGTATTGGGTCATGAGAGCTCTCCTCATTCATGGAAATGGCGTCAATTATTCCGGGAAAGATTGTAGCATATTCTGCGCCAAGGTTTACAAAATGTGCTCCTCCACCCAGGCAAGAAATCGTTCGAACGTCATTTCATCTGTAAGTGTCAGCTGCTTCTTGTCCTCCAGGTGCAAATGTGGAATCGATTCACCGGCATGTTGTCGCCCTATTTTCCCATACTTAAGCCGAATTGCTCGTGGATCCGGGCTGTTATCGAATCCCGCTTCGACCCGGTTGCTTTGCAGAATGTAATAACTGTATTTTCGGCGCTTCGCGCTAATCAGTTCGATGACGAACACCCGGCGTCCACGATACTCCGCCCGCAATCGCAGTATGGCTCGACCAGGCGACGCGTCGATTTCGTGCTCAACCTGCTCGAATAGCTCTTGCGCTCGCCGGACTATATCGACAAGATATTCTGCAACTTTTGGGTCCACTCCTGGATTCCCTTGTAGCTATACTCCCAATCAAGGAGATCGTTTTCCCACATCTTGTTAATATGCTCTTCAACATATTTCACGAATGCCGAATCTTCGCCAATGCGTTGAACAAATGTCGGGTAATCCATGCCATATCGGGTTTGATACTCCGCGTCTCGACGACGAAGCTCGGCAATTTTGGCGACTATCTGCTGAACGGTGTACTGACGCAAAGCGTCGTCCACCGTCTCTTGCAGATCGCCAAACACGGTAAGAACCTCTGCAAATTCATCCTGTACGGCTACAGTAATCATCGAACTCCAACATCCTTAGTGAGGTCAAAAACTATCTCCCTCAAGCTATCATACTTGCAGGGCGATGTCAAACAGATGGATTTCGTTCAATTTTTCGACTGCCGCTTCAAAATGTAATGCGTGCCGCGCTTGTCGCCGATCTTGAGAAGAATGCCCTTATCCACAAGATCGACCAGATCCAGTCGCAAGGTTTCCGCGCTGACGTGCGGACAAAGCTGGCGATACTCGCGGTTGGTGATGCGGCCATGTTGTTGAACATATTGCAAGGCTTGCATCTGGCGCTCGTTCATGTCGCGCTCCCATTGAGGCATCAGGCCGGGCTGCCCCACCTCGCGTCCCTTGCGCAAGATCACGGTGAAGGTGTGAGGCGTGGCCTTGAATTCGGGCGGCGGATGCCCCTCCGCGACCATGGCCTCGATCATCTTGTCGATGCCCAGCCCCAGCTCCTCGATATACCCCCACTGTAAAAGACCGTTGACAATGCGCGGGTTGCGGCTGAAATGTTCGTCCACGATGTTTTGCAGGGTGATGTATCCGGGCAAACCGCCGGGAGAGGTCACCTCCAGCCGGTCTCGATACATGAGCACCTCGATGCGCCGGCCGGGGATGCGATAATCGCGATGAGCGACCGCGTTCACCAGAGCTTCGCGCACCGACGTGGCCGGATATTCGGTCTGCTCCTCGCGGCTAAGCCCGCGCACCACAGCCTGTTTGTCCATTTCTTCCCAGATCACCTGCCAGGCGCGTTCGATGATGCGCGCAAGCGGGCCCTGGATATCCTCGCGGCGGCCATAGCCGATCTGGCCGCTTTCCCCGCGGCGCTGGCTGCCCGCAAACTTGACGAACGTGAGCCCCGCCTGCGGCAAAAACAATTGCGGCTCCCGCCCGAACAACAGCACTCCCAACACGGTGGCCGTTCCATCCTCGGTTAGCGCGCCGATTTGCTGCAAAAGAGATTCGGTCGACCCCACAAACGCGCGCGGCTGGCGGCGTTTGCGGTGCTCGATGTATTCATCCACCACATCTTGATCGAAATCGGCCAGGGTTGCGCCGGGCACGCGTTCCAGCTCATAGACCCCGCCCGCGCGGCTGGAAGCCAACAACGTAAGGTCCGAGCCGGTGAGCACGACATTTTCCGCGCCTCGGCGCACCAACACCCGGCCATCGGCCAAGCTGTGCAGCTCGGTGCTGCGCGGCGCACTGAGCACGGCCACCGTTCCCTGAGGCATCTCCACCATCTCGACCTCCACGCGCAACGGCGGCCGGATTTTA
The DNA here is from genome assembly GCA_013151415.1 of Chloroflexota bacterium. GTDB lineage: Bacteria > Chloroflexota > Anaerolineae > J102 > J102 > JAADII01. The sequence continues at coordinate 14,515 of JAADII010000041.1, read as the reverse complement.
TAAAGCGACATCTGCAAGATGCCGTCGATATCCTCCGCAGTCACCGCGGCGCTCACGCGCCCGTTCGCATCCGCGCCCACCACCATTTGTCCGCCCTCGCTGTTTGCGAACGCGGCCAGGGTTTCGAGAATGGGATCGGGATCGGGATCGAGTTGAAAGGCCAGTTGCAGGCCGGGTTGGCGCTCGAAAAGATGACTGAGAGGCATTGGGGTTGGACACCGGATACTGGATATTTAGATATTGGGGATCTGGATATTGGGTGGAGGGATGCTGGGCTATTCTTTGCTCTCCGTTTCCTCTTGCTCCTTCTTTTCTGAATTGATCTCCACCACGCGCGCGGCCGAGACGAGCGCGTCGCCCGGCTGCAGGCGCACGCAGCGCACCCCGCGAGTCATGCGACCCATCTGACTGATATCGCGCACGCGCACGCGCACGGCCTGCCCGTTGAGAGTCATGAATGTGACGTCGTCGTCAGGCAACACCGAGCGCACCACCACCACAGGGCCGGTCTCCTCCAAGCGATGATGATCCACAATCCAGACCCCGCGCGTGTAGCGACCTTTGGTGGGCAAATCGGTCAGAGCCACGCGCTTGCCCCACCCTTGTTCGGTGACGATGAGCAGCTCTTCATGACCGCTAACCACGGCCATTCCCGCCACCTCGTCTTCGCCTATGAGATTGATGCCCATGACGCCGGCCGCAATGCGGCCCATGGCCCTCACCGCATCTTCGGGAAAACGGAGCGCCTTGCCGCCACGCGTCACCAGCACAATATCCTGATGGCCGTTGCTCAGCTTTGCGCCCACCAATTCATCGCCGGGCTTGATATTGATGGCGATGATGCCCGAGGGGCGCACCCGCTCGAATTCGGATAGCGGCATGCGCTTGATGCGGCCCCGTCGCGTGCAGAGCACAATATATTCAGACTGGCTGAAATCCTCCACCGGGATCACGGCCTCGACTTCTTCATCGGCCTGCAAATTGAGCACATTGTTGATGTGAACCCCGCGCGCGGTGCGGCTTCCTTCGGGCAAATTATAGGCTCGTTCTGAATAAACGCGGCCCAAATTGGTGAAGAAGAGAACGTGATCCAGGGTGCGGGCGAAGAATGTTTTCACCACCACGTCCTCGGCTTTGGTCACCATGCCCCGCACGCCCACGCCGCCCCGGCCCTGAGCGCGAAAGACTTGCGCGTCCGTGCGTTTGATGTAATTGCTCTGCGTCATGGTGATGATCACACCGCGCTGGGTGATCAGGTCCTCTTCTCGGAAATCACCGTCGCCGTGGGGGTTGATGTGGGTTCGGCGTTCGTCCGCGTATTTTTCCTTGAGATCGAGCACATCATCTCGAATCAGGGCCAAAATTTTGGCCGGGCTGGCCAACAGATCGCGCAGATAGCGAATTTTCACTTGCAGCTCGTTGTATTCATCCTCGATCTTCTGTTGCTCCAATGCGGCCAGACGCCGCAATTGCATGTCTAAAATAGCTTGCGCCTGAATTTCGGTCAGCCCAAACCGCTTCATTAGCGCCTCACGCGCTTCATCCACCGTATCACTTTGGCGAATGGTGGCGATGACCTCGTCCAGGAATTGCAGCGCGATGCGCAATCCTTCCAAAATATGGGCGCGATGCTCGGCCTGGGCCAGCTCCCAGCGCGTGCGACGTTCGATCACGTCGATGCGGTGCTCCACATAAACCGAAAGGGCTCGTTTCAGCGCCAACACCCTGGGCTGACCATCGACCAGCGCCAAATAATGCACGCCAAAGGTGGTTTGCAAGGGCGTAAACTTGAACAGTTTGTTCAATTCCTTACGCGGGCTGGCGTTGCGTTTCAATTCGATGACAATGCGCATCCCGCGACGATCCGACTCATCGCGCAGGTCCGAGATGCCGTCTAGCCGTCCTCCGCGGGCCAATTGGGCGATGCGCTCGATAAGATTGGATTTGTTGACCTGGTAAGGAATTTCGGTGATGACAATGCGGAAGCGTCCCCCGCTCATTTCTTCGATTTCGGTGCGTCCGCGCACGATAATGCGCCCGCGTCCCGTGCCATAGGCCTGTTTGATGCCCTCCAGGCCCAAGATGATGCCGCCGGTGGGAAAATCGGGCCCCTGAATGAACTGCATCAGGTCTTCCACCGTCACATTGTCTCGCTCGTCCCAATGGTCGATAAGATAGGCGATGGCGTCCACCACCTCGCCCAAGTTGTGCGGGGGGATGTTGGTGGCCATGCCCACCGCGATGCCGCTGGCGCCGTT
>JAADII010000041.1:0-12218 GCA_013151415.1 Chloroflexota bacterium | reverse complement strand
TGAGTCGTCGAAGTTTGGGGCCCAATCGACCGTGTCTTTATCGATATCTTGGAGCAGTTCTCCGGCAATGCGTGCAAGCCGCGCTTCGGTGTAGCGCATGGCCGCTGGGCTATCGCCGTCGATGGAGCCAAAATTTCCCTGACCATCGACCAACGGGTAGCGCAAACTGAACTCTTGGGCCATGCGGACCATGGCGTCGTATACGGCGGAGTCGCCATGTGGATGGTATTTGCCCAACACCTCGCCCACGATGCGAGCGCTTTTCTTGTATGGCCGGTTGTGATGCAGCCCCATATCGTGCATGGCATAGAGAATCCGTCGATGCACGGGCTTCAAGCCGTCGCGCGCGTCGGGCAGCGCTCGCGCCACGATCACGCTCATGGCGTAATCCAGGTAGGCGACGCGCATCTCTTGTTCCAAATCGATGGCCTGAACTTTGCCGGGGCTGACGCCATCCCAGCGGCCATCCTCCCCGAATTGAACATCTTGCGTGCGGTCTTCCGCCATAGTCATTCCTTGAGAAAAACGTAAGTCTGAAATATATCCTGAAACGCCTTATTATATCAGGAATTCCAGTTCTTCACCATGTGGGCCGGTCGCAAACTTGGCCTTCACAAGGGCGATTGCTCCTCTATCGGGGGTTTGATATAATGAGCGAGTCGATCTCCCCCCAACGATGGGGGGCAGGCTACTTTAACGACTGGGTGAAATTTGGCATCGATGACAAGGATGAATAAAGCAAAGGACGCGGCGTTCGACACATCCAGCCAAGTGGTGACCTGCCCCGCATGAACCGTCTCCTACTCACCCGCTCTCAGGAGGAATGGTTATGCGCATGCGCACTCAGTTCAAACTAGCCATTGCTTTGGGCTTACTCCTCATGGCTCTTTCATTGGCATTTGGGATGGGGCCTCTTACACTAGCGCAAAACGACGTGGATAGCAACGCAGCAGCCCGGCCACTGCAACTGACTCCGGTTCGACCGTTGATCTTTCTGCCCGGACTGGGGCATGTCATCGCGCTTCCCAAAGGCGGCCGCGATTTGGGCGACGCGCCCGATAGCAGCAACACTTTCAACAATACACCCATGACGGCCTATCCCGCGGGCGGCCCTCCTGGCGTGGCGGCTGATTTTCCCACCGTTTACAAAATGGGTTCGCCGCCATATGGACCGCTGCACAAAAACATTCGACTGCGCTACTATTTGGGCGCGAGCATCACCCGAGAGCGCGAGGCCGATGTGGGCTGGGATCAGGACCCAACCAACAACATTTTGCCCCGTCTGGATGCGCCCAATCGCGATGGCGGGGATGATGGCGTCCATCCCAATCCCCAACTGCCAGACTGCACGCCCACCAAGCTCACCTTCACGGTCACCGCGCCCGCAGGTGCGCCCGCCAGCAAGGCCTTTGTTAACCTTTGGTTCGATTGGAACCGCAATGGTCGCTGGGGCGACAAACTGCAATGTCCTGGAGCGGTCGCGCCCGAGTGGGCGGTGCAGAATCAACAGATCGATCTGCCCGGACCGGGAACATACACTTTCACCACCCTGGCTTTTTTGCCCTACAACCCCGACCCGGACAAGTGTCTTTGGTGGCGCATTACACTAAGCGATCGTCCCGCCACCCACAGCGACGGCAGCGGGCCGGCCTCGGGATGGGACTACGGGGAAACCGAAGATTACTACGCTTGTGGCGAGGATGAGCCGAAGGAGCCTCAACCTGATTTGGGCGACGCGCCCGATAGCTCCAATAGCTTTAGTTTACCCATGACAGCCTACCCCATGGGCGGCCCTCCCGGCGTGCTGGCCGATTATCCTTCGGTTTTCGCGGCCGGTTCGCCGCCTTTTGGCCCGTTGCATTGGAATATGCCGGTTCAATACTTTCTGGGCGCGGGCCTCAGCGCGGAGCGAGAAGCCGACGTAGGGCCGGATGCGGATCCCTCCAACAACATCTTGCCTTTGTTCGATAAACCGGATCAGGACCTGCGAGACGACGGCCTCAATCCCAACCCGACGTTGCCAGATTGCAAACCCATACAACTGGCCTTCACCGTCACTGCGGTCTCGGGCGCGGCCCCGCAGCAAGCTTTTGTCAATCTCTGGTTCGACTGGGACCGAAACGGAAGTTGGGGCCAGAGCTTCGATTGTCCTGGCGCCGTGGCCAACGAATGGGCTGTGCAAAATCAGCCTATCTTCATACCCGGGCCGGGAACTTACTCTTTCAACACAATCACATTCCTGCCCTACAATCCTGATCCTGATCGGTGCATGTGGTGGCGCATCACGCTTTCAGACCAACCCGCGCCAGGACCGGATGGCGGCGGCCCGCCCAAGGGCTATAAGTATGGCGAAACCGAAGATTACTACACTTGCAGCGAGATCGAGCCCACGGCCACGCCAACGCCGACGCCGACGCCGAGTCCCACCAACATCCCCACCGAGACGCCCACGCCCACTCCTACGCCCACCGAGACGCCAACCCCCAGACCAGGTGAAGAGGCTCAATCTGACCTGGGCGACGCCCCCGACAGCACGAACAACGCCAACATGCCCATGACGGCTTATCCCAAAGGCGGACCGCCCGGCATTCTGGCCGATTATCCCACCGTGTTTTTCACCGGTTCTCCGCCATTTGGCCCCAAACACGCCAACGCGCAAGTGCTCTTTTTCTTGGGGCAGCAAATTACAGCCGAGCAAGAGGCGGATGTCGGGCCGGATGTGGACGTCGTCAACAACATTGTTCCCGGTCAAAATGCGCCTGATCTGGACAATGGTGATGATGGGGTCAATCCCAACCCAGCGCTGATTCATTGCAAACCGGTTCAGTTGCAGTATATAGTCACCGCGACCACCAACATACCGGCCAATCAAAAAGCGTATGTCAATTTTTGGTTCGATTGGGATCGTAGTGGCAATTGGGGCCAGACGTTCGATTGCCCCGAAGGCGCTGCACCCGAATGGGCCGTGCAAAATCAGGCGATAATCTTACCCGGACCGGGTGTGCACACCTTTCAAACGCCGATCTTTCTGCCCTTCAATCTCGCGTTCGACTATCCTTGCATTTGGTGGCGCGTGACCATTTCGGACCAACCAGCGACTATGCCCGACGGAAGCGGCCCAGCCAACGGCTATAAGTATGGCGAGACCGAGGATTACTACACATGTTTCGCCGATGTCGATCCCACCATGACGCCTACGCTCACGCCCACCATCACGTCCACGCCCACTGTCACGCCCACACCCACCGCCACGCCTACGCTCACGCCCACCATCACACCCACGCCCACGCGCCCACCGGTGATCACTGGGGTGTCCTCCACGTTTCGGTTCGATCCCGCCACGGGCCAGGTGGACATGACCGTGCACGTGCAGAGTCGCGAGCTGGATGCGGTGATCTACGACATTGAAATATATTTCGGCGTGCAAGAGCCGCCATGGACCGGGGCCATTCCTCAAGATAATCCCCCTGGCTGGACGGCTGAGCCGATCAAAGACGACAATGGTCAGGTGATTGGCGTTCGCTGGGTGACCGCATCGAACCCACTGAAGACATGTGCGCCGGTGGATTTCGTCTATGTCGTGAATGGCGATGTGGCCGACTTCATCACTTTTTATCTGACCGATGAAAACCATAACATCATCGGCCAGTCGACCTCACAACGCATCACCCAGGCGCGAACCCCGCGCGCGAGGCCATGCATCGGCCTCGCGCGCGTCTGCCACCTTGGATTGCCCGCCCTAAGCGCGCTTCGCCCGAATTCTCTTAATTTGCACGCGGCGCGCATCCACCGAGGGTGCGCGCCGCGTCGCGTGTATGGAAAGCTGGCTCACTGCATGGTTGTAAGATTTGTGTAATACATGGTTAAGGCTCTTTTCAAGGTCGCATGGTATGATTCGATCATCAATATGACTCATTGGACACTCAGCGGGCCGAGAAGGCCCCAGACCTCGACTCAACCCATTGTCGATTTCTCTCACCCGAGCTTTCTTATGATCACGACATCCCAAATCCCTTCTTCTGAGATTACGCCCAAACACATCTATCTTTCCCGTCGCAAGTTTTTGCGCGGCGCGGGCTTGGCTGCCAGCGCCGCGGCTTTGGCCGCTTGCGGCGTTCCGGCTGCAACGCCCCCACCCGACCCCACCCCCACCGCGGTATCGTCCGGAGAAGTGGCCCCGCCTCAGACCGGAGCAACCACCGACGAACTGGGAGACCCTCTCACCCCATATGACGCGGTGACCAACTACAACAATTATTACGAATTCACCACCGACAAAGAGGGCGTGGCGCGGCTGGCCAAGGATTTTCCCACCTCGCCCTGGCAGATCGAAGTGGGCGGGCTTGTCAACAAACCGGGGGTGTATGATCTGGATGATCTGGCCAAGTTTCCACAAGAGGAGCGCATCTATCGCTTGCGTTGCGTTGAAGCCTGGTCCATGGTCATCCCCTGGATCGGCTTTCCCTTGGCCGAACTCTTGAAAAAGGTGGAGCCGACATCCAAGGCAAAATACGTGCGCTTTCAGGCCATTTATGATCCAGAAAAACTGCCGGGGCAAAAAACGCGCTGGTATAATTGGCCTTACGTTGAAGGTTTGCGGCTGGACGAGGCCATGCATCCTCTCACCATCCTGGCCACCGGCCTTTATGGCGAGCCAATGCCGCCGCAGAACGGCGCGCCCGTTCGTTTGGTCGTTCCCTGGAAATACGGTTTCAAGAGCATCAAAGCCGTTGTCAAGATCGATTTGGTGGAAGAGCAGCCTGTGTCATTGTGGATGGCGGCCGCGCCCAACGAGTATGGTTTCTATGCCAATGTCAACCCCGATGTGCCCCATCCGCGATGGTCTCAACGCACCGAGCGACGCATTGGCGAATTGAAGCGTCGCCGCACCCTTCCCTTCAATGGCTATGCCGAGCAAGTCGCTCATTTATACGAAGGGATGGACTTGAAAGTTTATTTCTGATCTCCAGGCGGCGCGTGGCAAAATCAGCCTGCAACTTATCGTCTCATCGTCCGAAACGCTTTAGCAAGATTCCTCGGTTCAAAAGATCAACGCACATAGCGCACATTTTCCTCTCATGTTTCGATTCACAAGATTTCAGCTGGCCGTTCATGCGGCCGCGCTTGCGCCCCTGGTGGCGCTCATCTGGGATATCGCGTTGGGCAACCTTAGCGTCAATCCCATCCAGGATATCACCTTTCGCACAGGCAAGGCCGCCATGGTGCTGCTTGTCGCTGCGCTGGCCGTCACGCCGCTGAACACGGTGTTCGGCTTTCGTCAGGGCCTGCGAGTGCGGCGAGCGTTGGGGCTTTACGCTTTCTTCTATGCTGCCATCCATCTTTTTGTTTATGTCGTGGTGGATTATGGCCTCGACTTTTACTTGATTTGGTTGGAATTGGCCGAAAAGCGTTATGTGCTGGTGGGCTTCGCGGCCTTTCTCGTTCTTCTGCTTCTCGCTCTGACCTCGACTCGCGGCTGGCAGCGACGGCTGGGAAAAACCTGGAAAAAACTACACCGGTGGATTTATGTTGCCGCGGTCTTGGTCATGCTTCATTATGCTTGGGTGCAAAAGTCAGATATTCGACAACCGCTGGCGTTTAGCGCGCTGTTGATATTGTTGCTGATTCTGCGCATCCCGCGCATTCGGCGAACGATCACCCGCCTCCGGTCGCGTCGAGCCTCGAAAACCGAAGATAAAGGCCCGGCCTTCTCAAAAATATGATCTGAGTCATTGCTGAGCAGCGGGGTTTGGATGCAAACTAAATGGTGGAGCCATTGGCGGCGCGGCCTTGCTCTGACAAAACCAGGTTCCGCGGTGAGCCGCACTTGAGAAATTAGGCCGATTCTGGCAAGATAGAGGATAGAGATGGTTTTGGGCGAATCCATGCATTCGCCCAAAACCGCTTTCTAAGCGTCGCTTCCAGCCGGTCGAACCAATCGCGGATTGGCCCTCTCGCCCGATCGGCTGGAAGCACTTATTCGCGCGCCAAAACAGGGCTTTTCTTTTGGTGACGCGCTCTTCACAAGAGCGTTTGTTCCCTTCAAGACCAAAATGATGGGCTCGCGACAGCCTTTAGCACAGACAACGCCTTCGGCACGGCCCTGCCTCTTTCGCAAGAAGATTGTACGGGGTGAACCGCGGCGCGCTTGCCGTTGCAGAGACGCTCGCTTCCAAAGCGTGTTTTCATTCTTTGACCATCAATGTCGATGTGTTCAGGGGAAGGAGCGACGTCGCCAATGGATTTGAACGCTTTTGTCGATACAACCGTCACTTATTTGGCGCAAATCCCGGGTAATATCTGGCAGGGTCTTCTTTTTTTGGGGCTGACATATGTTTTTGGCCGCAAGCTTGCCCAAAAACAATATGCTCATTGGATAACAGCCACTTCGCCACTAAAACCCTCGCTCAAAGAGCGCCCCTCACCCTGCGTGTTGGTTATCAAAGGGGTGTTTGGTTGTTTGTTGAGCATTATATTGATCATTGTCGCCGCCATCTTTTTTGTGATCGCCATGGATTTTCTGTTATCCAGGGGGGAGACGGTCAAACAGATCATGACGTCGATAACTCAAAGGATAAATTTTTGACGATTATCCATTATTTGAGAAGCCACAATGGATATTGTCAGTGCTGGCGGCGGTGAATTGAGACTTGCGTCGGTTTAGTGGTCCATCTTTGCTATGTGGGCCATTCCCACGGCAATGTGTTGCTATAAACCCAGGCTGCGGTGTGCAATATCTGAACGGAAAGGATGATCAGCAGGGCGCGGATTTGCAAAAGCGATGAATGAACGCGCGTGAGCCAGTAGCCGGCGAGCAACGTCGTGGACCATGAGGCCACCGAAAACAAATCCCAATCGCGTTGACCGCCATAATCGGGATTCCACAACCAGATAAGGGCGAGATAAGCAAGGGCCGCTGTGAGCAAAAACCAGGCGTACGCGTCGCGGGGCAGTTGATCGCGAACGAAAAGCGCCAGAAGCAATAACAATGGCAGGGTGAATGGCGCGACCAGGAGCTGTTGGTTTAGAAAATCCATCAAGTGTCCGCGAGAGAACATGGTGTAATATTCCCAGTCGCTGCTCACCTGAGTGAGAGGAACGAGCCAGCGGTGATCGCCGCCGCCGGGCGCTTGCGCGCCGAGAAACGCGTCGAGACCATAACCTCCCGCGCTCATCAACGCGAACACCCCTGCAATGACGAAAAGGGGGGGGAGCAGTAAAGCCGGCAGGGTGCGGGCGAAACGCCGTCGTTCCAACAAAAATGCCAGGAGCCAGAGCGAGGGTTGGAGAACCAGGGTGGAGGGATGAAATCCGTGCGCCAAGGCCAATATCAGGCTTGGCCCCCATGCGGTCCCTCGGCCCTGAACATATCGCCAGGCCAACCAGAAGTAAATGAGAATGAACAGGCTGATAAGCGTATAGTTTTCGGGGTAACCGAAGAAAAGCTGCACCGAACCCAAGCTGATCATGAGCAAGAAAATAGCCCAGCGCGCCAATGGCCGTTGGCCCACCTCGCCCGCAAGTTGCAACAACACCCACACCGCGAACGCGCCGGCCAGGCTGGAGATGATCCAATACGCGGGCAGCGCATCGCTCCAACCCAATGCGGCCTCGCCCCAGCGAAAGAGCAAGGCGTGGATAAAGGTGTCCAGGGGCGCTTGCCAGTTATACATGAGACGCACATCAGGATGCGCCATGCCCTTGACCAGCAAATAGGCGTCGCCCCAACGCGTGTGCGGAACTCGCGCCAGGTAGAAAACGAACAGGCTTAAGCCGGCGATGAAAAAGCGCCCTCGCGATCGCTGGGGAAAAGGAATGGCGGCCAATCGTTCCCAGGCGGCCCGGCTCTGTTTGCGCCAGCGCGCCGCGTCTCCGGCAAATCCGGCCCAAACCACCGCCGTCGCGGCGAGCGCCAGAGCCAGCCATTGCAGCCAGGGAGGCAAATACGTGTAAGCATAGACGCCCCACAACCATTCGGCTGCGTTCAGGCGTCCTCCCGGCCCCACCAGCTTTTCAGGATACCAGAAGAAAGCCCAGGCAGCGGGCAGCCGCGGGCCAACCGCATGCAACGCCAGCAAGCATAGGGCGTATAGCGCCAGTCCATGCAAGACGCCTCGCTCTCGAACAGACATAGGAAAAATCATAAACGCTTGTCAATCATCCCGTATTGCGTAAACCGGCGGCAATGCCATTGATGGTTAAGATCATCACCTCGCGCAGCGCCGTCGCCTCTTCGCCGTCGGGATCCGGAAGGCTGCGCAGTCGGCGCAGCGTCTCCACTTGAATATAATTCAACGGATCGATGTAGGGATTTCGCAGCCGCACCGCTCGCTGGATCACCGGATCGCTGTCCAGGAGTTGCCGGTGGCCGGTAATGGTGAGGATGGCGTTTCGGGTGCGGTCGTATTCCGCTCGAATAGCGCCAAAAATCTCTTGCACCAGGGTGCGATCGCGTGCGAGGGTTGTGTAAAGTGCGGCGATATCCATATCCGCCTTGACCAAAGACATGGCCGCGTTGTCGATGATGGAGCGAAAAAAGGGCCAATGTCGGTACATTTGTTTGAGTTGGTCCCAATGATTCGCGGCATGAAGGCCCGCGCCCAAACCATACCATCCGGGCAGATTGTGGCGACTTTGCATCCAGGAAAACACCCAGGGAATGGCTCGCAAAGAACGAATCTCGTCAACGCCGACGCCGCGAGAGGCGGGCCGCGAGCCAATGATCAGGCGTTTGATCTCATCGATAGGCGTGACCGCCTGCCAATATTCGAGAAATCGAGGCTGTTCATAGACAAGCGAGCGATAAGCTTCGAAGCTCGCGGCGGCCATGCCCTCCATGGTCTTGCGCCATCTGGCTGATATCTCGTCGCTGCGCTTATTTTTGATATCGGATAACGAGACCAACAACACGGCGTGGACGATTTGCTCGAGATGACGGTGCGCCAATTCGGGATTGAGATAGCGCGCAGCAATAACCTCCCCCTGTTCGGTGAGACGAAATCGTCCTTGAATCGTGCCCGGCGGCTGGGCGCGAATGGCGCGATTCGCCGGACCGCCGCCGCGCGCCACCGTTCCGCCTCGGCCATGAAACAGGGTTAGCCGCACGCCATGTTCTCTACAGACCCGCGCCAGATTCTCTTGCGCTCGATACAAAGCCCAGTTTGCCGCCAGATAGCCCCCATCTTTGTTGCTGTCTGAATAACCGATCATGACAATTTGCGATCGGTTGCATGCGATGAGATGTTCGCGATAGGGTTTGATGGAGAAAAGCTGGGCCATGACGTCCGGCGCGGCCTCTAGATCGTCCATTGTTTCAAACAAAGGCACGATGTCCAACCCCTTATCACAGCCCGCCCATCGAGCCAGGCACAGCGCGGCCAGCACATCGGCCGCGCTGCGAGTCATGGAAATAATGAAGGGGCCCAACAAATCGCCGCCATATACATTGCGTACGCGCGCCAGCAGTTTGAACAAAGCCCAGGTCTCGGCCGTCTCGGGCGTGACGCCGGCGTTGGACGACAATTGAGGCGAGGGCTGAGCCAGCAAATGGACGAGCAAGGCCGTCCGCTCCGCCGCGTCCATTTGCAGGAGATCGCGTCCTTGCGCCAGATTCAAACCGCGCAATAACTCGGCCAGAGCCGCATTGATGCGCCACGCGTCTTCTCGCATGTCCAATCGGGCTGCATGAAGACCAAAAATGTCAAGTTGCCGCGTGAGGGGTCTCAATTGCCGCTCGCGCACCGGTTCGGGCAAGCTCTCGGCCATCAGTTTCAGCGGTTTTTTGATCTCTTCCAATCGGGCCAGAGGTGCATGGGGCTCATCAGAAAGCAATCGCGCGGTCATGTCATCCCGCGATGCATGAGCCATGTCGGCGCTAAGAAGCGCCAGGGCGATCCGATATGGTTCGTGGGGATAACGTTGTTCGAGATAAGCGACATGAGGCTCAAAGGGGCGACGCGAAGCGAGCCAGGCCGCGAATTCTGGGGTGGGCGGCGCTCGACGAGCGCTAAGGCTGATGCGGCGCGCCAGATTGCGAAAAGCGCCGCGATACTTTTCCACCATCAGCCCCCGATGCAGCCGCAATGTCTCGGCTGTCACTCGGGCCGTGACATTGGGGTTGCCATCCCGGTCGCCCCCCACCCATGAAGCCAACCGTAGCCAGGCGCGTTCAACTTTCAAGCCCGGATAATGACGCGCCAACGCGCGCTCCAGGTCTTCATAGATGCGAGGCAGGACGCGCCAGAAGGTTTCATCCACATAATAGAGCACGGTGCGCACTTCATCGGTGACTCCCGGACGAATGGAGCGGGCGCGGTCGGTGAGCCAAAAGTTGGTGATCTCGGCGAAAAGATCGGCTTTCAGGTCGGCGGTCTCGCCCGGAGCCAACCGCATACGCTCCAGAATGTTCAACATTTGATTGAGCGATTTGAGCTTGGAAAGAATGGTGCGACGCTTGGCCTCGGTGGGATGCGCGGTGAGCACCAGTTCGATATCTAGCCGCTCCAGCAATTGGGCCAACTCCTGGCGCGAAGCGCCCGCGGCCTTCATCTGGGCGATGGCGTCGTCGATGGATTCGGGAATAGGCTCTGGGTGGCGCCGCGTCTGCCTGTCTCGAAGCACATTGACGCGTTGATGCTCTTCGGCCAAATTGACCAGATCGAAATACATGGTGAATGCGGCGGCCACGACCCGAGCCTCTTCGCTGGAAAGCGCGGCAATGGAGCGGGTGAGGTATTCCGCGGCGGAGCCATCGCCTGTTCGACGCGCCTTGGCGGCCAGGCGAATGCGTTCTTCGAGATCGCTCGATCGACTCTTGCTCGCGCAGCACCTGCCCGAGCATGTTTCCTAGCAAACGAATGGTTGCCGAAATATCCACGCTCAAAAAACCTCGCATCTGTGGTCAAGGGAAATCGAGTATATTCCCTAAATTTACCACAGAGCCGTCATCAAAACAACAGCGATGCTTTTCAGGGGCAGGGTCTTTTCAAAGTCGCGTGAGACAAAAAGGGAAGCCATCGGTAAACTATAGGTGACAAAGACCCCCCAAAAAGGAGGACGTTTACCGATGGCTAATTCGCAGTATATCACGGTTCTCGACATCCTGGCAGACATTCCCGATCCCCGAAAAGACCGCGGCAAACGGCATCCGTGGTGGATGATCCTTCTGCTGCTCGTCTTGGGACTTTTACAAGGGGAAGAGACGCCTTATGGCATCGGCATGTGGGTGCAGGCGAATGCGGAGCGGCTGGAGGAGGCATTGCAGCCAGCCCGAGGGTATTTGCCGAGTTTCAGCACGTTGTATCGGGCCTTGCGTGCGATGGACATCGAAGAGGTGAAACATAAATTGGGGTTGAATGAGAATGGTGAGGGGGGATTAGCGTTACAAGGGGTGGCCCTGGATGGGAAGAGTATTCGGGGCGCTTGGAAGTTTGGAGAAAGCGTGCATCTGCTCAGCCTGGTGCGACATGATCCGCCTGTGATCTTGGCGCAAGCGGAAGTGGGAGAGAAGGAAAATGAGATATCGGCTGCGCCTGCGCTGCTGGCAGAGGTGGATTTAAGGCATAAAGTGGTCACTGCGGATGCTTTACTGACCCAACGAGCGTTATGTGAGCAGATACTTTCACAGGGCAGCGATTATTTGCTGGTGGTAAAAGACAATCAGCCCAGGATGAAGGAGGCCATCGCCTACCTATTTGACAATCCGCCCTGGACCCAATCAGAAAAGAACACCGAATATCAACATTATACCACTACGGATAAAGGACATGGGCGCATCGAATGTCGCACTTTGGAAGCCAGCACCAGCCTCAATGACTACCTTGACTGGCCAGGATTGCAGCAGGTGATGAAACGCACGACACGCCGCACCATCATCAGAACAGGTGAGGTCACCGAAGCTGTTGCTTATGGCATCACCAGCCTGCAGCCTGTTAAGGCTGACGCTAAAATCCTCGAACGGCTATGGCGTGGCCATTGGGCCATCGAGAACCGCGTCCACTATGTGCGAGATGTCACTATGGGAGAAGATGCAGGCCGCTCTCATCGGGACAATACCCCGGTGGCCTTGGCCTTCCTGCGTAATCTGGTCCTCTCCCTCCTGCGACTGACCGGTTGGGATAGTATCCCCAATGCTTTCAGATACTACCGGGCGCGTCTGCATGAATCCCTGCAACTACTTGGGTACACCCCAAGAACTGATGGACTTTGAAAAGACCCTG
>JAADII010000147.1 GCA_013151415.1 Chloroflexota bacterium | reverse complement strand
GACGTAGGCGTACGCGTGGGCGTGGGTGTGGGCGTATTCGTGGGCGTGGGCGTGTCGGTCGGCGTGGGCGTGTTGGTGGGCGTGGGCGTACGCGTGGGTGTGTTGGTGGGCGTGGGCGTCGGCGATGGCGTGACAAGTTCAACCGTAAAGATATTGCCGCCAAAAATGCCGTCCCCGTTATACATATATCGAATCCACCGAGGATTCAGCACTACGCCGCCAATGCCTGCGCGTGCAGAAATAAATTGATATTGATTCCAGGGGAAAACCGGCTCGAGATAAAGATGATAGTAGTTGTATCGCGTCGCATCGGACGCGCGCCAACGGAACGAACCGTCAATATTGGCCACCAAATTGTCCAAAAGCGCCTCGCGCGCGTCGGGTCGAGACGAACCCCACACTTGAATATTGGCATAACCAATAACCGGCGAATTGTCAGGGCGAAGCACCAGACCCGAGAACCCGAAAGTAGGCGCCGGAGCCGGCGTGGGCGTGGGTTGAGGAATGGGATAAGCGTGAAACGCAATCGGCAACCACAAGGAGAATGGATTGACAATAGGCGTAGGCGTCACCGTGCTGGTGGCCGGCGGCGGCGTGGGCGTGACGGTGACGGAACTGGTGGGGGTTGGCGTGGGCGTTGGTCCCAGCGCATCGATCGCGTCGAGGGCGTCGTTCGCCTGCACCAGGCCATACCCATACGATATATCAAAGCCGGTGCGGCCTAAATCTGCGGTTGAGTCTTCCAGCGCTTGTCGAATCTGTGCACTTGTCAGAGTGGGCGCGTAAGCTCGCATGAGCGCAAGCACCCCCGCGACATGTGCGGAAGCCATCGAGGTGCCGTCTTTGAGCAAGAAAGACCATTGTCCATTTTCAAAGGTCTGTTGCAGAATGCCGTGGAGATACGTCTGGGCGTCGTCATCCGCATCCAAATAGCCGCCGGGCGCGCTGACGCTAAGCTTCGATCCACGATTGGAATAAGGCGCGCGCTCGCCTTGATAATCCACCGCAGCCACGGCAATGACTTCGTCCATATTTGCCGGGAAGAAGACCGCTTCCGGGCCTTCGCCATAATTTCCCGCCGCGGCCACCAACAGAATATCATCGGCGGCCGCCCGCTTTATGACCTCGGATAAAATGGTGCTGGACGCGCGAGCGCCTAACGAAAGGTTGATGATATCCGCACCATGCGTGCGCGCCCATTCCACGCCCGCAGCCACTTGCGAATAAGTGCCCTTGCCCTCGGCGTTCAACACCTTCACCGGCATGAGAGTGGCGTCGAAGGCCACGCCCGCCACGCCCAGGGCGTTGTTCGTGCATTGGGCGATGGTTCCCGCCACGTGCGTGCCATGACCGAAATCATCTACGACTGCATTCTCCCCCTCTTGGCGGGTGAATACGTTATACGGAGCCGCAAAGCTCCGACAAGCCAGATCGGAGCCCTTTGAAACGCCCGAATCGAGCACCGCGACCGTGACCCCCTCGCCTGTAGAGCGATCCCAGGCTTCAGGCGCTTGAATGAGCGAAAAATTCCACTGTTGGTTGAACAACGGATCATTGGGTGTAAAAGATGGAGCCAAAACCGGATTTGGTTGCACCGCAAACGCGCGCGCGTCCGCCGCCTGCACAATATAGTCCAATTCCACCACTTCCACCGCTTCATCAGCCGCCAAGCGGTTCATGGCCTCCATTAACGTTTCATCGTCGCTCAACCAAACTCGGCTCCAATCTCCCCACACAGGTTCAACCTTCGCCGCGGTGCGCAAGATGTCGGCGTCCGGGCGAGCCTTAACCAGCACATAATCCCCAACATGCGGAAAATCGAAACTTTGCGCTTGTCCGAATTTCTGTTCAAGAGGAGTTGACTCAGTGGCCGGTTGAATAACCTGCCCAAGAGAAACCAACGGAAACGCAATGGCAAGTAAAAGTAGAATGAATGCGGCGACGATAAATTTGCGGTGCATCCCAAAAGCTCCAATGCTGACAAGTGAACAAATTACAAATGAATTAAGGCAACCGTTCGGGGCGAACGCGTTTCATGTGCGTGTGGATATTTCTCGAGATGGCTTGAACGACAAACAGCGTTGATAACGCCATCGAAAACCTATGCGTCACGCCGTCAAGCGTGATAGCCTAAAGATATGGGGTGAAGCATTATCAGAGCAAAGACCAAATTAAGATACAACAGATTCGACGGGAAAACAAATAGCGCGAACAAAAGCCTCATCCACCAAGGAATGGGCATTGTCCTACAAAATAGAGAGTGTAAATTCGCACCTGAGCCTGTTTAACTTAGACGCCGAACGCGGGCGTATCGGGACGGCCCAATAACATAAACGCAGCCTTCATTTTCCGCAAACGCGGGTTTGACAAATGCCGACGGGTGTGTTTATACTCCGCTTCAAATTCCCGCAGATGATTTGAGCCCAGGCGGTTTCCGTCTCATGACATTCACCTTGTCCTTCCTTCTTATCGTTGTCATTATTGAGCTTCTGGTCCTTATTCTTGGCCAGGAGCCATTACCGGTTGGAAGGCAGGTGACACGCCGCTAAGCGTTTTTACACCTTTTTAGCAACGAAAGCCCCCTTCCGACCGGGAGGGGGCTTTTATTATCCGGCTCGCATGAAAGCGGGGTAGGATAACCATCAACAATCAACAATGGCTTCACTGAAAAAAGGTTCACCGCAGAGCACGCGAAGGACGCAGAGAG
Source organism: Chloroflexota bacterium (assembly GCA_013151415.1). GTDB lineage: Bacteria > Chloroflexota > Anaerolineae > J102 > J102 > JAADII01. Next base: position 4,520 of record JAADII010000147.1, on the reverse strand, counting down.
GAAAATGAAGTGAATTGAGCCATGTTTTTCTCTTAAACCCTCACTTTTTCTCTGCGCTCTCAGCAAACTCAGCGGTGGAATAGTCTTTTTAGGAAATCCAACAATCAACAACCAACGGTCAACAATGCATGGTTGTTGTTTGGGCAATGTGGCCCCCGGCGTCATCTCGCTGAACGAGATGGGGTTGGGGGCGCTTTTGTTTCTGGTTTCTTTTCCCGAGCGCTCTCTCAACTCTGGCCGATTTCTCCGTCCCGTCTTTTTTTCAGGCTTCCGCCCGACCGACGGGACGAGCAGACGACAGGACGATTTCTTCTTCACTACCGAATTCTTATTCTTTCCTACTCCCTATTCAGGAGCATTCTCGTATGAAACTCACCGGAGCACAAATCATTTGGGAAGCCTTGCTGCGCGAGGGCGTGGACGTGGTGTTTGGCATGCCCGGCGGCGCGATCCTTCCCGCGTACGACGCGCTGGCGCAATATCCGCAGATCCACCATGTGTTGGTTCGGCACGAACAGGGCGCGGCCCACATGGCCGATGGCTACGCGCGCGTGGCCGACAAGGTGGGCGTCTGCATTGCCACCTCAGGCCCCGCGGCCACCAATCTGGTCACCGGCCTGGCCACGGCCATGATGGATTCGGTGCCCGTGGTCGCGATCACCGGTCAGGTTCCCACCTCGCTACTGGGCAACGACGCGTTCCAGGAAACCGACGTGACCGGCGTGACGCAGCCGGTGACCAAACATAATTATCTGGTGACCGATGTGAATGATCTGGCCCAGGTGATGAGGGAGGCATTCTATATCGCTCGCGAAGGACGCCCCGGACCGGTGCTGGTGGACATCTGCAAGGATGTGCAGATCGCCAGCACCGATTTCGTTTACCCCGATGAGGTCTCGCTACCGGGATATAACCCCTGGCATGGGCTGGACATGGACGCGGTGGAAGAGGCCGCAGCCCTGATCAACAAGGCCAGGCGTCCGCTAATCATCGCCGGACACGGGGTTATGATGGGGCGCGCGGTGAACGAGCTGCGGGAATTGGTGGAAAAAGCGGAAATTCCGGTGACCAACACGCTGCTGGGCTTGGGGAGCATCCCCGAAACGCATCCGCTGGCCTTGGGCATGTGCGGCATGCATGGCGAAGCCCACACCAACCTGGCCATTCAAGAATGCGATGTGCTCATCGCGGTGGGCATGCGCTTCGACGACCGCGTCACGGGCAAGCTCGACGAATTCGCGCCCAAGGCCAAAATCATCCATTTGGAACTAGACCCCGCCGAAGTGGGCAAAAACGTCAAGCCCGATGTGGCGCTCATCGGCGATTGCAAGGAAAGCTTGCAGGCGCTGCTATCCAAGGTCGAGCCGGCGCGACATCTGGAATGGATCCAACAGATCAACGAATGGCGCAGCGAGGGCGAAGAACGCGACATCCTGCGCGCGGAGTTGGACGAATTGATCCCGCCCTATGTCATGCGACAACTCTGGCACAGCACCAAAGGCGAGTGCATCGTGGCCACCGATGTGGGGCAGCATCAAATGTGGGAGGCGCAATATTTCATCCATGAACGGCCTCGCCAGCTGCTCACCTCGGGCGGACTGGGCACCATGGGCTACGCGTTGCCCGCGGCCATTGGCGCGCAGATGGCCGCGCCCGATAGCCTGGTGTGGGCCGTGGTGGGCGATGGCGGTTTTCAGATGACCATCCAGGAAATGGCCACGGTGATGCAGGAGAACTTGCCCATCAAGATCGCCATCATCAACAACGGCTTCTTGGGCATGGTGCGCCAGTGGCAACAGCTCTTCTACGAAAAGCGCTACACCGGCACGCCCATGCTCAATCCTGATTTCGTCAAACTGGCCGACGCCTACGGCATGGCCGCGCGCACGGTGAAACGCAAAGATGAGGTGGCCGACGCGTTGGCCGAAGCCAACGCATACGACGGTCCCTTCCTCATCGATTTTCAGGTGGAGGAGGAGGTGAACGTGTATCCCATGGTTGCGCCGGGCGCGGCCGTGGGCGACTTGATTCGCCGCCCCCAAATTGTGCAAGGCCCTAGCGGCGTCAAACCGGCGTGGTGAGCTAAGTAAGTTATGATTTGAAACTTGAGCGGCTTGAGACTTGGTCTACTTTGGTCTACTTTCGTCTATTTTGGTCGGCATAAGCAAAAGATAGGGCTCAAGTTTCAAATGAGTAAGCACTCATGTAATACGCAATTTCCAGGAGAAACCTTATGTCAGCAGACGCTTCCCCAACCTCTCATAAACACACCCTTGTAGCCTGGCTGGAAGACAAGCCGGGCGTGCTCAATCGGGTGGTGGGCCTGTTCCGCCGTCGCAATTTCAACATCGAAAGCCTGACCGTGGGCCACAGCGAGACCCCCGGCATCAGTCGGCTCACGTTCGTGGTCGATGGCGATGACCATATGGTGGAACAGGCCGTGAAGCAATTGTACAAGCTGGTCAATGTGACCCGAGTCGAAAACATCACCAACAAGCGCGCCATCAAGCGCGAGTTGGCCCTGATCCGAGTCAAGGTGGACGCGCAAACGCGCGCGGAGGTCATGCAGATCGTGGACATCTATCGCGCGCAGATCGTGGATGTGAGCATGGACTCGGTGGTGATTCAGGCCGTGGGCGCGGAAGAACGCGTGGATAGTCTCATCGAGCTGTTGGACAACTATCCCATTTTGGAGATGGTGCGCACCGGCGCGGTGGCCATGACGCGTGGTCATGCAGGCCGAAATGGCAACGGATCCGCAAAACGCAAAGTATCACTATAGTCATGTATTATCGCGTGTAATAGATGGTATCCGCGGATTAATACACAACAATACAACTATGTACAATTTTGCATAATCACCAATTATCGCCTCGACATTTTCCGATTTCACCCCCTCTCTCACAAGGATTTTTCGTCATCATGGCAAACATCTACTACGACAAGGATGCAGACCTCAGTCGCCTTGAGGGACGCAAAATCGCGGTCATCGGTTATGGCAGTCAGGGCCACGCGCACGCGCTGAATTTGCAAGATAGCGGCATGGATGTGCGCGTTGGACTATACGAAGGGTCCGCCTCCTGGCCCAAAGCCGAGGCCGCGGGACTACGCGTATTGCCCACGGCCCAGGCCTGCGCCGAAGCCGACATCATCATGATCCTCGCGCCCGACACGAAACAGGCCGCCATCTACAAAGAGGCCATCGAACCCAATCTGAAGCCCGGCGACACGCTCATGTTCGGGCATGGCTTCAACATTCGCTACGGCCAGATCATCCCGCCCGATTTCGTGGACGTGAGCATGGTCGCGCCCAAAGCGCCCGGCCACCGCGTGCGCGAGTTGTTCGTCGAGGGCGTGGGCACGCCGGGCCTGGTGGCCGTGTATCAGGACGCCAGCGGCCACGCCTGGGAGGATGTGCTGGCCTACGCCAAGGGCATTGGTTGCACCCGCGCCGGCGTCATTCAGACCACGTTCAAAGAGGAGACCGAAACCGACCTCTTCGGCGAACAGGCCGTGCTCTGCGGCGGCGTCAGCGCCCTGGTCAAGGCCGGTTTCGAGACCCTGGTCGAGGCCGGATACCAGCCCGAGATCGCGTATTTCGAATGTCTGCACGAACTGAAGCTCATTGTCGATCTCTTCTACCGCGGAGGCCTGACCTACATGCGCTACAGCGTGAGCGACACGGCCGAGCACGGCGATTATCACGCCGGCGACCGCATCATCACCGAAGAAACCAAGAAGGCCATGCGCCAGTTGCTGGACGACATTCAATCGGGCGCGTATGCCGAGGAATGGATCGAGGAGAATGCGCAGGGACGGCCCAACTTCAACGCCCGCCGCGCGGCCGAACGCAATTTGCAAATCGAGCAAGTGGGCCGCGAACTCCGTCGCATGATGCCCTGGCTGGATCCGGTGGAATTATAGTACCAAGTGTCATGTGTCAAGTGTCATGTGGCATGTGGCATGTGGCAGGTTCTGGCGCTTAGATTTTATCGAGGAATCGATTTTATGACGAAGATTGAGCGATTTGAAGATATCCGTGCATGGCAAGAGGCGCGCGTTTTGACGCGGCGGGTGTATGCATTGACAACGTCCGGTCAATTTGGCAAAGACTACAGCCTTCGCGATCAACTTCAGCGAGCGTCGGTTTCGGCGATGGCCAATATCGCCGAAGGATTCGATTGCGATTCTAACAAAGAATTCGCTCGTTTTCTCGAGATTGCTCGAAGATCGGCAGTCGAAGTGCAATCCCTACTTTATGTAGCCCAGGACGTCGGTTATATCGATCAAGCCACATTTGATGACCTTTTCGCTCAGGCGCAAAAAGTCAAGGGACTTTCGGGAGCTTTTCGCCATACACTTCTCAAAAACACGCGCCGCTCTCCGAAAAACGACTAAACGACCCACCTGACACCCGACACCTGGCACTTGACACCTGACACCCGACACCTGGCACTTGACACCTGACACCCGACACCTGACACCTGACACCCGACACCTGACACCCGACACCTGACACC
>JAADII010000099.1 GCA_013151415.1 Chloroflexota bacterium | reverse complement strand
AGGCGTTTCCGGGCCTGTGGCTGAAGCCGGACGCGCTCTTGGCCGGGGATTTGAGCGCGGTGCTCGATGTGTTGCAGGCCGGGTTGGATTCTGAAGAGCACGCGGCTTTCGTGAAGATGTTGGAGGGGAGAGCCGCGGAGGCGACCGGGTGAGATGAGCCGGTTGGCGTCCTTAACGACAATCCATTTCTTGCCAAGACGCCGGTTCGCTCTTTTGCTCGCGATCTGGCTTGCGTCCATGTTCGTGGCGCAGCCGCGAATCGCGGCCAACGGGCCTGTGATCCCCTGGCAAGACCTCGTCCCCGCGCGGCCAACCGCGAAAACGCACCCGCTATTCTTGCCCTACCAGGCGCGAGACGTGCGGTCGAGCGCGGGGACATGCCCCGCCATCCCCGGCGCGAGCTTCGACGCGCTCACGGTCTTGCCGCCGCCCACCGATCGGCCGGCCGCGGAGCACGCGGACCTGAATCTGGGCCTGCGCGGAATGACGCCCGTCGCGGCCGCGCGAGACTATGTCTGGATCGGCGGCCCCACCGATCCTCTGGCGCCCGACCTGAAGACCCTGTTCCAAACACCCCAACGTCCCGCGATCACGCAAACGTATCAGGTCTACGATTGGAATTGGGACTGCAATTGCCGCGCGGGGCCTATCCAATCGCCTGAAGTGACTTTCATCGACGTGGAGGCAAGCCCCGACACCATCCTGACCGCTCCTGCTTCGGGCTATCACCTCGGCGATGGCTACGAAGTGCTGGTGCTGTACGCGGAGCCCTCGCGCATCACGCTGAAATACACGCGCGATGACAACGTGGTTTCGGGCTACACTCTGCACCTCGAGGACATTTGCGTCGAGCCGACCTTGTTGCAACTCTACCAAACCCTGGACGCGTCCGGCCGCGAACAATTGCCGGCCTTGCGCTCTGGCCAACCCTTTGCCCGCGCCCGCGGCCAGACGGTGGGTCTGGCCATCCGCGATACGGGCCGGTTCATGGACCCGCGCTCGCTCAAGGACTGGTGGGCGGGCGACGCTCGCGAAGAGGCAAATAGGGGGTAAAGCGCCGGAGAGACAGAGACTCAGAGGTCAGAGCGTCAGAATCCTGAACTGCGAGCTGCGGACCGAGATATGACAAACAAACCATCGCTGGCATCCATCCAATCCAAGGCGAGTGAGCGGGCGCGGGTTGTTGCGGACCTGAGCCTGCTGTTCGTGGCGTTGGTTTGGGGCCTGACGTTCGTCATGGTGCGGGATGCGGTGCGGGCCTATCCGGTGTTCGCGTTTCTCAGCGCGCGCTTTTTGTTCGCGTTCGTCGGCCTGTTGCCCATCCTCTGGTGGCGACGCCATTACTTCCGTCGCGCCGCGGGCGAATCGCGATGGTCGCGGCAATGGCTGGCGGGCGTGATCATCGGTCTCTTTCTCTTTGCGGGATACGGTTTTCAGACCTGGGGTTTGCGTTTCACCACGCCCGCGAAGGCCGGGTTCATCACCGGGCTTTCGGTGGTGATTGTGCCGCTTTTGGGCGTGGTCTTTTTGCGCGAGCGACCAGGCCGGGGCGTGGTCGCTGGGGTGGGGCTGGCGACCGTGGGGCTGGGCCTGTTGTCGTTATACGGCGCGAACCTGGCCGCGGGCGTGAATCCCGGCGATTTGCTGGTGCTGGCCTGCGCGTTCAGTTTTGGCGGGCATATTTTCATTACGGGGCGCTTCGCGCCGCGCATGAACGCGCTCACCCTGACCACGGTGCAGATCATCACCGTGGCCTTGCTGGCGGGGCTGGCCGCATGGTTGTTCGAGCCGCGGGTTCCCTGGCCGCCCAGCGGACAACCCCTGTTCGCGGCCTTGTTCACCGGTTTGCTGGCCACGGCCCTGGCTTTCGGCATTCAGACCGCGGCCCAGCGTTTCACCACGGCCACACACACCGCGCTCATCTTCGCCATGGAGCCGGTGTTCGCGGCATTGGGGTCATTCATTCTCATCGGCGAACGGCTCGAGCCGGTGCAACTGCTGGGCGGCGCGCTGATCCTGGCCGGGATGCTGGCCGCGGAGTTGTGGAGGTGAGATCGCGCAAAGATGACCGGGAGATAGAGATGTTGAGCCGCGACCGTGAAGCTGAGCACGCCCTGGTCGTTCACTTCATGCCCGCCCGCGGCCGAAGGCGTCAGAGTGACGGTCGTCTCGCCGTTGGCCTGGTCGGTGGTCAGGTCGTAACGCTGGCCCGGCATCAGGTCGACCAGGATGTTCAGGGTCTCCGCGGTGGAGGGGTACGCGTAGCTCAGCGCGCCGGTGGGGGGAGCGCCATCGGCCGCGGCTGAGAAGAGGGCCACCCGCTCCAGATCGGGATCCGCGATATGAACGCCCGCCAGGCCCGACGCCTGGATGACCGTGGTCGCGGGCATGGACGCGACCGTGCTGCTGGTGGGGTGCATCACCGTGAGGAAATTGTGGTCCAGGCCCGTGTCCGCAGGCTCCAGCTCGATGCGCCATTCGCCGTAGGGCGTGTCCTCGAAGTCGTTGGTGGGACGAGGCTGAGGCTCGCTCGCGCTCCAGTGCCAGTCGTAATTATCATCGAACACCCAAAACGCCTTCTCGCCCCGGCCGCCCACCTTGCGCAGGTTCACCGTCTCGGGCAGGAGGAAGCGCATGAAGAGCTTGCCGTCGCCGTTGACCACGGTGGCCTCATCCCCGCCGCTGTACAAAGTCTCACCCGGTGAGACCGCACTGGCCGCGCCGTTGAGGGTCGGTTCGGTGAAGGTGTGGAAGAGGAGCTTCGTGTTCTCCCCGCTGAACGCGGGGTCGGTGACGCCCACCCGGTCATAAAGGACGATGTAATCCCCCTTGCGGCTGTCGCCATCCACCGGCCGCAGATAGACCATCTCCCGCTGGAAACGGGTGACCTTGGCCGTATTGCCGCCGAGCCCGTCCATGGCCTGATTGTACGTGGAGTTGTTGTAGGCGTTGGTCGCATCACCCAACACATAAGCATATTGGGACGTGTTCTCGTAGCGCAGCATATCGGCCACGTCGTACTGGGTGAGATGCTGATCATAATATTCGATGGTTTGGGGCGCGCGGGTGGCGGGATACATGGATCGCTGGCCGCCGTCGTTGGAGGAGGCGTCGGGCCGAGCGTGGGAGAAATCCTCATTGGGGTTGTAGACGATGAGGGTGTTGTGGGCGATGGTGCGCATGTAGTAGTTGCGGTCGTGATAGCTGAGGCCGTCGCCGCTGTAGACGCCGCTGTCCAGGAGGAGATCGCTGTATTTGAACAGGGTGAGGCTGTTCTGGTCCAGATGCTGGTGATAGGAGAAATAATCCCCCGCCTGGAAGCCGATGTAGGTGACGCGGGTGTCCGTATCGGCCGCGGCGTCGGGCCAATCGGAGCGGAGGAAGAGGGCGCCCGTGCCCGCGGCGACGTGCGCGGTCTGCGTGGGCGCGGCCTGGGGCAGATCGGGGTTGAACCAGAGGAATTCCTGGTGAGCCAGGAAGTCGTCGGAACGGCCATCAGGCTCGGTGGCGAGATAGGCCGCGAGCTGAGGGGCCAGGGGGTGATCCGCGAAACGGTCGTTGAGAATGAGGGCCATGATGCGGCCATAATTGGCCATGGAACCACGGTTGCGTTCCGTGTCGCCGGTGGAGAGATAGGGGTGGTAGGGGCGGCCCCACTCCTGAGCCGCACCCGGCCAGTGGTGCAACAACAGATAGCCGATGCGCTCCCGGAACCAGTCGCTGCCCGCGAAGAGATGCTCGCCCGCGGCCGTCTCCCATGCGGCCACGGCCTGCACCCGGGCGTAGTTCGCGATCCAGTCGTAGATCATGCCCTCGGGCCAGCCTCCGCCCGCGGCGATGCGGTCCAGCAGGTCCAGCCCGGTGCGCTCATAGCGATAGACATCCAACCACTCCTCGGCCCGGGGATTGTCGCCATAGGTGGCCAGGCCCATGACCGCGTAGCTGTAACCGTGGCGGGGCCAGTAGTTGCCCCAGCCGGGGTTGTCGCCGTAGCTGGGGTTATCGCCCCGATGGTTGAAGTAGGCGATGAAGTCATCCTTCTGCGCCTGGGACATCTGGTCGTAACACCAGTCGAAGACCAGGGCCACATCCCCCGGACAGGATGCGCAGTCCTCGTCCGCGTTCACCTTATCCTGGGCCAGGGCCAGCGCGTCGGTGCAATAGCTGGCGTCGTTCAATATCTGGGAGACCAGGGCCTTGTGCAGCATGGCGTCGGGATCGTTGTCCGCCTCGTCCTTCAGTTGCGTCCAGCGGGGATTATCCGCGGTGGCTCGGGTCCGAAGATCGGCCAGTTTGGTCGGGGTGAGGAAGATGCGGGGATGGCCCGCGGGGATGGTGAGCAGCCGCACGAAGACGGTGGCGGTGGCGGTCTCGCCCAGCTCGTTGGTGACGATGAGTTCGAAGGTCCATTCGCCGGGCACATCGGGTGTGAAGGTGATGACGGCCTGGGAACCGATGACGCCGATCTGGGCCGAGTCGAACGCGGGGGTGAGGATGCGCCATTGGTAGGTCAGCGCGGCGTCGTTCCCGCCGGGCCGGTCGTGGCTGCCCGAGCCATCCAGGGTGATGGCGGAGCCGTCCCATTGCAGGTTTTCCTGGTCGGGGCCCGCGTCCGCGTAGGGCGCATCGGGGTTGTAAACCACGGTGAGTTTGGGCCGCAGCGAAGGGTCGCCCGTGTACTGGCTGGACCAGAAATGCCGCCAGTCGGTGTTCTCATCGGCCCAGCCGGACGCGTCCCGCAGCACCACGCCGTAGTTGGGCTGTTCGCCCCGCACCCAGGCCCGCACCAGCGCGGTCACATCCCAGGCATACCAGCCGGGATCAGTCACATCCGCGTAACGGGTCTCGTCCGCGGCGTAATCCACGCCCGCTTCCATACCCCGCGCGGCCCAGGGGACGTCCGTGCCCTCGCCCGGGTAGTAATCGAAGGCGTTGTCGCCGGTGACGCCGTGCTTGCCCGCGGCGTCGATGGGCGAATCCACCTGATTGCCCTCATCCCAATCCTTCAACACCTGATAGAGCTTGATGCGGCGCACGGGCGGGCTGGTGCAGTTGCCCGTGTAGCACGCGTCCGTGGTGTTGTAGAGCTCCAGGGTGGCGGAGATGATGTCGCTGTTGACGGGGATGCTGCTCAGGTCGAAGCGCAATAGCGGATTGTCCCGGCCATCTCGTTCCAGGGCCAGGAGCTCGTTCTGGCCGTAGTTTTCGCTATATTGGGGCGGATTGTCCCAATCGTTGCTGCTGACCCAGGCGTCCTCCACGCCCGAGTAGCCATCCAGTCCTTGCTGGAAGACCGCGGTCTGCTGGCCCGCGGGCGAGGCCCTCGTCTTTGCCCGCCATGAGGGCAAGTTTATCAACAACGCAATCCCGAGGACGACGCCTATCGTCGCCAGTCGGCTCAGGTTTCCGGCCCCAACCTGGAACATGACAGGGCGCTTCCGGACACGCGAGCAGATCGAACCAATGTATAAGGTGAGGGGGTGATTCATGCGGGGGCCTCCTTAATAAGCAAAATTTCCCGTAGTTTAGCAGAAAGCCCGGCTCTGCGCCTTGGCGAGAGCAAAAAAGGGGTTGACAAGCAACCGAACATCGTGTACACTGGCGCATATCTATGTAAATTAACTTAACTTACTTATCCGCGGCACCATTGCGAGCATCTCCATGCGGTCGTATGAAAAGGCCACCAAGGCCCGCACCAAGGAGCACAATAAACGTCTGGTCTTGCGCACCATCTATGACCACGACCAGATCAGTCGCGCGGAGATCGCCCGGCTCACATCACTGACGCGGCCCACGGTCTCGGCCATCGTGGCCGACCTGATCCGCGAGGGGCTGGTGGCCGAGGTGGGGCAAAAGCCGTCCGAGGGGGGCAAACCGGCCACATCGCTCAGCGTCATCAACGACGGGCGCTGCGTCATTGGCCTGGACCTGGCCAACGATGAATTTCGCGGGGCTGTGGTGGACTTGCGGGGCAAGATTCGACATCGCTATAACGCATCGGTCGAGCGTCGCGACGGCGACTCGGCCTTGCAACTGGTTTTCCGCGTCCTGGACGAATTGCTCGAGCGGGTTCGTTGCCCGGTTCTGGGCATTGGCATCGGCACGCCGGGGCTGGTGAATGCGCGGGCCGGAACCGTGCGCGTGGCCATCGACCTGGAATGGCGAGACCAGCCCCTGGGCGAGATATTGGCCGAGCGTTACGGACTGCCCATCTATGTGGCCAACGATTGCCAGGCCGCGGCCCTGGCCGAGTATGTGTTCGGTCGGGTCGATTATGGGCGCAATCTCGTGCTGATCAAAATCGGCCGCGGGGTGGGCGCGGGCGTGGTCATCGACGGTCGGCTGCATCATGGCGATGGCTTCGGCGCGGGCGAAATCGGCCATTGGAAAGTGACCGAGGCCGGCGAGCCGTGCCGTTGCGGTCATTTCGGTTGCCTCGAGACCATCGCCTCGGAACCGGCCATCCTGCGCCAGGCCCAGACCATCTTCCGCACCCGACCCAACTCGCCCCTGCGCGGGCTGGTCTCCGACCCCAACGCCATCACCCTCGAGCGCATCGAGCAAGCCCTGGCCCAAAATGACGAAGCCCTGGCCGCGGTTATCGCCAAGACCGGCCGCTACCTCGGTCGCGCCGCGGCCGCGCTGGTGAGCACGCTCGACATCCACCACATCGTGCTGGCCGGTCGCATGACCCACTTTGGCGAAACCCTGCTCGATCCCCTGCGCCGCGAAATGCGACAACGCGCCCTATCCCCCCTGGCCGAGGAAACCGAGGTCTCGTCCAGCTCCCTCGGCGACGACATCGTCATCCTCGGAGCGGCGGCATTGCTCCTCGCCAACGAACTCGGCCTGGCGAATTAAAGATTGGATATTGGATACTGGATACTGGTTACTGGATACTGGTTACTGGATACTGGATACTGGATACTGGATATTCGGTATTATACCACTTCCACCAAAAGCCAAAAAATACCCAATACCCAATATCGAATACCAATATCGAATACCCAATATCAAACACCCACCCCCAATCCCACCCTCTCAATCCGTCTTCAAAAGGAGGACGCCATGAAGACATCCCGTTTACTCCTGTTTATGGCGATTGCCATCCTCGCCCTGGCCCTGGCCGCGTGTGGCGGAGGAAAGGCCACGCCTGAACCCGCTCAGCCGGAGCCGGCGCAGCCCACTCAGGCCCCGGCCGAACAAAAACCCGCGGAACAAAAGCCCGCGGAGCAACCGGCCGAAAAAGTCACCCTCACCATCGAAAGCTGGCGCAATGACGA
>JAADII010000074.1 GCA_013151415.1 Chloroflexota bacterium | reverse complement strand
CGTGGGACCAGGTGCTGGCCGGGCTGCGCGCATTCAACACCGCGAGCGATGGCCTGACCGAGAATGCTACCCTGACTCTGGGCTTTCGTCTCCCCCTCGACATCGGGCCGGAGGCGATGAAGGCCGAGTTGCAAGCTTTGGCCGGGAATGTCGAGCTGAGATTTCGCGGGGAGGAGCAGGCGTACCGGGCGAGCAAGAATACGCCCCTGGTGCGGGCGTTTCTGGCCTCGATTCGCGAGCAGGGCGCGCGGCCAGGCTTCGTGGTGAAGACGGGCACGTCGGACATGAATGTGGTGGGGCCGGTGTGGCAATGCCCCATCCTCGCCTACGGCCCCGGCGACAGTTCGCTGGATCACACCCCCAATGAACATGTGGAGATCGCGGAGTGGATGCGCGGGGTCGAGGTGCTTGTGGGCGTGCTGACGCGGTTGACAGAAACCAAGCGCTGAATGTTCAAAACGGCCGGCTTAGGCGGTTTAAGTAATCAGTAATCAGCTCCACGCTCCGACTCAAGTCGGTCACTGCGGGCGTTCCGCCGAACGTCCACCTGCGCGGACGACGCTCGCCCTGGTCGGCGTAGGCCGACCTCCGGCCGCAAGCCTGCACTGCCCGGTTTCAACCGGAACGCATCCCTGAGACGCCTTACATGACAAAATGCTCGATGAGCAGCGCGTTGACCTGGTTCGCGGCTTCGTGTTGCACCCAATGAGTGACGCCGGGGAGCATGGTCAGTCCGTCCGTTGCGACAGTATTCCAGGCTGAGCGAGGCCATGCGTTTGTCGAGAAACGCGTCCTCTTCGCCCCAGACAATCTGGGTGGGGATGTCGATGTAGGGATCCGCTATGGACGCGCGAGTGAGTTGGCGTCGTGTGGCGCGATACCAGTTGATCATGCCCGTGGCCGCGCCCGGTTGCTCCCAGGCGTCTTGATAGCGCGCCAGATCGGTTTCCGAAAAAGCGCCGGACCGACTACTGGCCAACAAGTTGCGCTTGCCCAGATGACGGAAAACCCATTCGGGCGCGAAAGGGAGTTGAAAGAAGAGCATGTACCAACTTTTCAGTTGTTGGTTGCGATGTTCGCGCAGGAAGCGGCCAAACACCGCGGGATGAGGAACGTTGAGAATGGCGAGTTTTTTCACCCGCGCAGGATGATGCAGCGCCAGCCACCAGGCCACGGCCGCGCCCCAGTCGTGTCCGGCCACGCATGCTTTGTCCACGCCCGCAGCGTCGATGAGACCGACGATGTCTTGGGCCAGGTTGTCGATGCTATATGCAGCTATGTCGCGCGGCTTTTCGCTGAGATTGTAACCTCGCTGATCGGGAACCCAGACGCGGAAACCGGATTCCGCGAGCGCGGGGATCTGTCGTCGCCAACCATACTAAAACTCTGGAAAACCGTGCAGCAAGATGACCAATGGCCCCTCGGGATCGCCATCTTGAACCACGTGTAGGGTGACGTCGTTGGTTTCTATGAAATGATGTTCCATCAGTGCTCCGTGCGTTACGACTCATGCACAATGTGACCCTTGCCGCGCAGGGCCGCGATGGCTGTGGCAAGGTCGCGGTCTCTGACCAGCACGTAATCGGTGTCGTAGGTGGACAGCGCGAAGATGCCTGGGCCAGGGGTTCGGCCAGGGAGAGAAGCGCGCCGGTCAGGTTGAAATCCAGGGGGCCATGCACTTTCAGACAGCGCCATCCTCTCGATGCGGTCGCGTCGACCGGGATGACGCGCGCCGGGCACACGATGGAGAGTTCATCCGCGGTGCGAGTGATGGAGACGAATGGGCCGTCCGTCACCCACGCCGGCGTCGCGGCCCGGCTATCGAGCCGACAAATGCCGAATTCTTCTGGCAAGAGGGTCAAGGTGAGCATGGGCGTAGATTGGAGGCCGCTCCTATTGACGACGAAGGTATTGGGCTGGCGTTAGCACGTCTAGAGATGTTTTGCCTGAAAAGTGACGGGCATTCCAGGTTACAAACATCTGAATATCATCCGCTCGTTCCACCAGATCAAGGATGAGGGCATCCAGAAAAGGCATACGCCTCTTTTTCATCATTTCAAAAGGACGGTCAACCATCTCGTTCAAGAAAAAAGTCGTCGCATCCAGATTCGTTGTTCTAGGATAGAGCAACGAAAGACTATACCGATCTTGCAACCAGGATGGCCATTGAGCCAGTCGCTCCGCCGAAAGATTGAATGATAATCGTCCCAACAACTCCATAACCGAGTAGATTGTGACAACCGGTTTCTGTTTCTGAACGAATGTTAAGAAGCGCGTGTTCACCTCTTGACGAGGATCTCTATGGAATGCAAAAGCCAAGACAAGCACATCAGTATCTAAGGCAACCATAATCGCCCTCTGCGTTTTGCCATGAATTCATCAAACGATTGCTCTGATTCAAGTCCAGATAAGTCGGCTCGAACCAATTTTGATAGCTTTCTAGCTTTTTCCTGGGACTTAGCATCAAGACGAGGCGGAACAAGGCGCACCGCTGGTTCAGGAGGCGGGGCCGCCATCGACCGTTGCAGCCGTTCAATCTCTTCTAACGGCACTCGTCGATGCCCACTGTGCGGTAACCGAGCCATACGAATCATCCCTTTCCGCTCCCACCGCCGCAATGTCTGCTCATGGACGCCTAGCATCTGGGCCGCGCGTTTTAGTGTGACATAGGTCGTATTTTGCATCGTGAATTGCCTCCAGCGCAGTAATCGAATGGGAAGAACAACGCTTATTATCCAAGTTTAATCAAGTTTTGTCAAGATTATTACACCAGATCAGGTCATTTTGGCGTGCTATTCGCTGTCTTGTCCGTCACTTGCCATTGCACTTCATCAATTTTTACGCGCGAGTGTGAAATGATTGTTTCATAATTTGACAATCATGCACGATATGTTGCAAAATCTGGGACGCCAGACGATGGACGATGAAACGTTGAGGCTTAGACTCAACTATGGTCTCTTCGTCCTTTCGTCCCATCGTCCCTTTTGGTCCCTATCTGACGACAGACGATGGACGATGAGACGATGGGGATCAGGCTCATCTATCATCCTTTCGTCCCATCGTCCCTTTCATCGGCGGGCCGTGTGGCCCGTTTCGCGGCCCCACCCTTTTTCTTCTTACATTCATGTCCACGACATTTGCTCTCGAGAAACGCATTGCCGAGCACTTCGACGACCTGACGCCCAAACAACAGGCTCTGGCTCGGCTTATCCTCGATAATCGCTATCTCGCCTCGGTCGCCTCCGCGGCCGAGTTGGGCGCGCTGGTGGACGCGAGCGCGGCCACGGTGGTGCGGCTGGCGCAAGCGCTGGGGTACAAGGGGTTGCCCGATTTGCAGGAGGCTTTACGCGAGGAGCTGCCCAAATATCTGACCGCGGTGGAGCGCCTGGAGCGGCGATTGACCATCGCTTCGGCGTCGGACGATGTGGCGCGGAGGGTGTTCGAGCTGGATGTGCGCAATCTGAATCGCACCGAATTGGCTTTGTCGGATGAAACATTCGAGGCCGCGGTCGAGGCGCTGAGCAATGCTGGGGAGATCTTAGTGCTTGGGTCGGGCGTGTCCGCGTCGACCGCGCTCTTTTTGGGGCATTCGTTGCAGGTCATCGGTTGTCGCGCGCACGCGGCCATGAGCGAAGACATCACCCTGGCCGTGAATCTGGCTCATCTTTCGTCGGATGATGTGGTGGTGGTGATCAGCGTCTGGCGTTATGTGCGCTCTATGGTGAGCGCCATTGAAATCGCCAAATCGCACGGCGCGACCACCATCGCGGTGACCGATAGCATTGTTTCGCCCCTGACCCGCCACGCGGATTACGCGTTCGAGGTGGCCACCGAGGGCCTGGCGCATGGTCAATCCATGACCGCGATCATGTCGCTGCTCAATGCCCTGGTCGCGGGCGTGTCGTTGCGCAATCCCAAACGCACTCACGCCGCGCTCAAACGCGTCGAAGCCGAACTCAAGGCGGCCGATCTACTTCTGGAATGAGGCCATGAACATCACCATTTGCGGCGCGGGCAATGCCGCGCACACACTTATTCCTTTGCTGGCGAGCAAGGGCCACGCGGTGACGGTCTACACCGCGTTGGCCGATGAGGCCGTGGCATTGCGCGAGGCGCTCTCGGGCGGCGGGGAGATGACCGCGCGTTTTGCCGATGGTCGCGTGTTCAAGGCGCGGCCGGTTCGGGTGACGGAGGACGCGCGGGACGCGGCGAGCGAGGCCGATATGGTGTTGCTGGCCCTGCCCGCGTTTGCCCATGAGGCGATCCTGCGCGAGTTGGCCCCGCATCTGCCCACAAATGCTTGGATCGTCGCGCTGCCCGCGCGAGGCGGCTTCGATTGGTTGGTTCGGGCCATCCTGCCGGAGCATGAAGGCGTTGTTCTCGGCCTGCAAACGCTGCCCTGGGCGTGTCGCATCCAGGATTGGGGGCGGACGGTGGCGGTTTTGGGCGAGAAAGCCGTGGTCGATGTGGCCGCTCGGCCATCCGAGGCCGGAGCCGAGGCCGCGCGGTCGCTGAGTGAACTCCTGGGGCTCCCGCTCCAACCCCTGCCGAACTTCCTCACCCTCACCCTGGCCAATACTGGTCAGTTGATCCATCCCGGCATCATGTACGGCTTGTTCCGCGCCTGGGATGGCCGCCCCTTTGGAGAAGACGAGGTCCCCCTTTTCTACACCGACATCGACGAAGAGACGGCCGATATTTTGCAGGCCATGAGCAACGAAGTGCAGGCCGTGCGCGCGGCCATCGAGCGGGCGCGGCCCGAGCTAGACTTGAGCCGCGTCGCGACTTTGCATGATTGGCTGCTTCGCGCCTATGCCGACGACATCGAGGACCCAAGCACGCTGCTTTCCAGCTTTCGCACCAATCGCGCCTATGCCGGCATCCGCGCGCCGGTCGAGCTGGTGGAGGAGAACGCATACGCGCCCTGGTTCGCGTCCCGCTATCTGGCCGAGGATGCGCCGCTTGGGTTGGTGGTCACGCGCGGGCTGGCCGATCTGGTCGGCGCGCGGACTCCGGCCATAGACATGGTTATCCTTTGGGCGCAAGAGAAACTGGGCAAGGAATACGTGCGCGACGGCAAACTGGAAGGTCGCGACATCCGCGAAACCCGCGCGCCGCAGCGCTTCGGCATTCATGGCATCGATGATGAGATGATCGATGGCGGCTAAGCCGCTTTTAGGCAATATGCCCTGACAACCCTCCCCCTAACCCCCCAATCCTCACTTAGCGAGGTGTCACCATGAACGAACAGAGTGAAGCCGATATGACGCACCCGCGACGGGCGGCGCATTGGCAAGGTCAGACCACGCGAAAACGCCGGGTCATGGTGGGCGCGATCGGCAAGTGCGTCCACAATCTCGGCGTGGAAAACTTCGCGGACTGGATGCAAGACCGCGGGGAAGGCTTCGTCGCGGTCAAGCTGGGCCCGGCCGTGCCCGTCGAGGAGGTGATCAACAAAATACGCGAGGCCCGACCAGAAATTGTGGGCGTGTCCATGCGGTTGGGCGACCTGCACATCGACAAGCTCATCAGCGAGTTCATCGAAAAAGCCACGATTTACGGGCTGCACCCGCGAGATAGCGGCATTCGCTATGCATTCAGCGGGCTGCGACCGGCCGCGAACGTGGTGCGGGCCATGACCGGTCTGCCCACCGAAGAGGACCGTTTCAGCCGCGAGGACGAACGTCATTACGATTTGGACGAAGTGCGGGCCGAGTTCGCGGACAAGCCGCATTATCGGGGCTTTTTCGACCTGGTCGCGGACGATTACATCAGCATGGAGGAGTTGGAGCGGTTCGCGTCGGGCGAACGGGTGGACGCGAAGGAGAAGGAAATCGTCTGGGCCGAGCATCTGGTGGAGCGGATTCGGCAAGTGCGCGAGCTGGAAAATCGCCCCATCATTCGCGCGCACATCGGCATCGCGGCCGAGACCATCGAACCAACCGTGGAGGCCATCGAGCAGTTGGCCGAAGCCGAGGCGCTGGAAATCCTATCGCTGGCGCCGGATCAGACCTCGCAGGAGCTTTTGGCCAAGTTCATTCGCGGGGAGGAAGACCCCAGTCGTTATCTGGCCGGACAGGGCGGCGCGCCCATCCGCACCATCGAAGACCTCAAACGGCTCAAGGCGGCCAGCCAGCGAGGCAATTATCCGCTCACGCGCATCTACACCGGCACAGACGAGCTCATCGCCCTGGCCGACCTGTACGAAACGCATTTGAACATGGCTTTTCCGGCCGTGCCCATCTTTTTCTACAACGAACTGGACGGTCGCGGGCCGATTTCTATTTCCGATAGCTTCCGCGAGCATTACGAGACCATTCGTTGGTGGGCTAGGCGGGGCAAGCCGTTGGAGATCAACGACCCTCATCAATGGGGCTTGCGCTACGCGTCCGACGATATGCAGGTGGCCGACCATGTGTTGGTGGGCGTCATCGCCTTGAAGCTGGGCATCAAGCATTATGTCATGCAGATGATGTTCGAGTTGCCGCCTGAAATCAGCACCCTGGACGACCTGGCCAAGATGAAGGGCGCGTATGAACTCATCGAACCGCTGACGCGGCATTTCGATTTCCATATCATCAAGCAGACGCGCAGCGGGCTGCCCAGCTTCCCGCCCAATCTCAATCAGGCCAAGGGACATCTGGCTTTTGGCATCTACACGCAGCTTTACATGGAGCCGGACATCCTGCACGTGGTGACGCATTCGGAGGCGCATCACGAGGCCCACGCCGAGGACATCATCGAATCCTGCGAGATCGTGAAGCAGGTGTGCTGGGATTTCGTGAAGGGCGAGCCGCCGAACATCTGGCAAGACCCCAAACTCATGGCCCGCAAGCTGGAATTGCAACAGGGCGCGATGTACAATCTGCTGCACCTGGCTTTGATGGGCGGCTACGAAGGCCAGGTGACGGTGGACAATTTCTGGGAATGGGCGCATCGCCCCAGACCGGGCGACGGAGGCCGCAATTTCGAGACCATGCTGCTCGATCTCATCGATGAGGCCAATTATCCCAGCGGCGAGTGCGGCATGATCAGCCCGGATGTGCTCGACCTGGCCTTACAGACCGGGTTGTTCCAGGGGCCGCATATCACGGTTATCGACCGGCGCTATGAATTGGCCGGGGCCTGTCGCACCCACGTGGTGGATGGCATGTGTCGCTGTTATGAATGGAACGGCGTGCCCGTGGCCAACGAGTTCGAGCGCGTGGACCTGGTGCGGCGGCGCTTCCCCTGGTATTTCGACAAGAGCATCAGTCGGGCCGAAGCCGAGCAGGTGTCGATGGGCGAGGACGCGCACGAAGAGGAAATCGATGAAGCCGCGGTGGAGCGCTATCGCCGCGAGGTTGGTGTGATTGGCGAAGTTCGCGATCGGGTGTTGGTGGTGGATTTTGGAAGCACTTACACCAAGATCGGGATATTCGATCCCAAAGATGAGAGTTTCCGCCTGAGTTATGTGCCCACCACGGTGGAGGATATTCGCGTCGGTCTGGCCAATGGCCTGGGCGTGTTGGAGGCTTGCCGCACCGACAAACGCAATGGCGGCGGTTATGATTGGAGGCCGTTGAAAGCGAAGATGAGCGAGTTCGCGGTGCGGTTGCCTTGCTCCAGCGCGAAGGGCGGCCTGAAAATGGTGACGGTCGCGTTGAGCAAGCAGGAGAGTGGATTCGCGGCCGAGTTGGCGTCGCTGACGGCCGGGGCCAAACTCATCGCCAGTTACGACGGCAAGCTGACGCCCGAGCAGGCGCGCGCGATTTTCGAGAGAGATCAGCCGGAGATTGTGCTCATTGCCGGGGGCGTGGATTTTGGCGGCGACACCGAGACCGTGCTGCACAATACGCGGCTTCTGGCCGAGGCCGCGAAGTACGCGACCTATGCCGATTACGGCGTGCCTTTCATCTACGCGGGCAACCAGGACGCGCGGGCGCAGGTGGAGCGCATCCTGGAAGAGAATGGCGTGGCTTACCGCATTTCGCCCAATGTCATGCCCGAAATCAACGAGTTCCACATCGAGGTGGTGACCGAGGCCATCCGCGAGCTGTTCCAGACCGTGATCATCCGCGGCAAGGGCTTCGACGTGGTGGAAGAGTATATGGACGCGCCGTTCATTCCCACCCCGCGCGCGTGCTTCCGCGGCATCCAGCTTCTGGCCCACGGCTACGGCGATGAGCCGGGCATTGGCAATATCCTGGCGCTGGACATCGGCGGCGCGACCACCGATTTCTATTCCATGGTGCGCGACAATCCGCTTTATCTTTATCCCGGCGAGGATCGTCGCAAACGGGTGAAACGCACCATCTTGAAGACCCCGAACACGCCGCTGGCCTACCGTCGCGTCGAGGGCAAATATGGGCTGAGTTACAATGCCGAGAATTTGAAGGAGTTGCCGCAATATCAGAACGGCCAGTTGCGGGCGAGGCTGTCGGAGTATCTCACGCGGCGTTTCCCCGATTATCGTCCCGGCGACGACCAGTTGGGCCAGTTCGCGCGCTGGAATGGTCGTCTGGAAGTGGATTTGGGCCGTTATCTTTCCTGGATCAGCGCCAATCCGCACCGGAACGCGGTCGGGCCGGTGGAAAACGCGGCGCGCTCATACCTGGCGCGAGAGATTATGGCTGTGGCCACGGCCAAGCATGCGGGTCATGTGGAGGAGACCGAGACCTATTTCCTGCAATACGGCATCAACTTCTTCAACCAGCCCACGACGTTGTTGCTCATCGGCGGAACCATCTATCACAAGTGCCGCGATCGCGAACCGGGTTATCTGGACGATCTGCGTCTCATCGCCGGCGGCGCGCTGTACAATCCCGAAGACCCTTATGTGCTGCGGCCCAACGGCGATGTGCTGCTGGACGCGAGTTATCTGGTCAGCGTGCTGGGCGGTTTGTATGGCCGGTTGGA
>JAADII010000177.1 GCA_013151415.1 Chloroflexota bacterium | reverse complement strand
TCGGGCCCATATTCCGGTTCGGCCTTCAAGGGCGCTTTCAATTCATAGGCCGATTCCATGATCTCCACCACCAATGGGGTCACTTCGTCCAGCTCGGCCGCGGGCGTTTCCAATACGATCTCATCGTGCACTTGCAAGATCATGCGGCTTTTGTAGCCTTTTTCGCGCAGGCGACGGTGTAGGCGGATGAGCGCGATCTTCAAAATATCGGCCGCGGAGCCTTGAATGGGGTGGTTGACGGCCGCTCGTTCGGCCGCGGCCCGCGCTTGCTGCATGCCGCGGCCGGTTGCCTGCAACACCGGGAAATAACGCCGTCGGCCCAAAATCGTCTCTACATAACCCTGAGTGCGCGCCTTGGCGATGGTTTCGTTCAGATAACGACGCACGCCCGGATACATCTCGAAATACGCGTTCATAAAGCGGCGCGCCTCGTCCACGCTGAGCGAGGTGCGCGCGGCCAGCCCATAGGCGCTGACGCCATAGGATGTGGCGAAATTCATCATCTTGGCCACCGCGCGTTGTTCGCTCGTCACCTCTTCCAGGGGAACGCCGAACACCTGGCTGGCCGTGGCCGCGTGGATGTCGAGACCCTGGGCGAAATTGCGCAGCATGTTTTCATCGCCCGAAATATGGGCCAGGATGCGCAATTCGACCTGAG
Organism: Chloroflexota bacterium; assembly: GCA_013151415.1. Classification (GTDB taxonomy): domain Bacteria; phylum Chloroflexota; class Anaerolineae; order J102; family J102; genus JAADII01. The sequence continues at coordinate 6,660 of JAADII010000177.1, read as the reverse complement.
AATAATCCACGGCCAGAAGATAATGATCGCTCGGCGCGACAAATGCCTTGCGAATCAAGCGCCCCATCTCGCTGCGCACGGGGATGTTTTGCAGATTGGGTTTGTTGGAGGAAATGCGGCCGGTCTCCGCGCCGGTCTGATCGAACGAGGTGTGAATGCGACCGGTGTAAGGATTGATGAGCTTGGGCAAGGCCCGCACATAGGTGTTTTGCAGCTTGATGAGCTGCCGATATTCGAGCAGGCGATCGATGACCGGATGCATCCCGCGTAGGCTCTCCAACACGCTGGCCGCGGTCGAGTAATGACCGCTTTTCGTCTTCTTCAAACCGGCTGTGGGCAGGCCCAGGCTGCCGAAGAGCGCGTCCGAAAGCTGTTGGGTCGAGTTGAGATTGAAACTATAGCCCACATCCGCGTAGATTTCGTTGGCCAACTCTTCTAGGCGCTTGGTCAGTTGCGCGTCCATTTCGGCCAGATAATCCGCATCCACCAGCACGCCGGTCATCTCCATATCGGCCAGGACGGGCGTGAGAGGCATTTCCAGCTCCCAAAACAGCTTGCTCAGGCCCTTTTCCTCCAGCTCCGGCAAGATTTGCTCGGCCAGACGCCAGGTCATGTCCACATCGGCCGCGGCGTATTGGGCGACGATGGGGATATCCACCCGATCCATGGTGATTTGCTTGCGCCCTTTGCCAATAAGCTCGCTGATGGCCGTCATTTCAATGCCGAGGCGATTGAAGGCCAGGGCCTTTAGTCCCAGATTGCGGCTGCCCGGGTCCAGCAAAAACTCGCCGATCATGGTGTCGATGGCCTTGCCGCGCACGGGCAGGCCATGCCGTCGGCAGACGATGAGATCGTATTTGTAATTATGGGCCAGCTTTTCCTTGCTTTCGTCGGCCAGAAGGGGGCCGATACGCTCTTGCACCTGCTCCAGCGTGACTTGTTGGCCGTTTTGGTGGGCGATGGGGATGTAGACATTCTTGTCCGGGCCTTCTCCCCAACCCAAAGCCAGGCCCACCAACCCCGCGCGGTGTTCGTCGATGTCCGTCGTTTCCACATCGAAGGTGATGCGCGGCGCATCGGCCAGGGTTGCGGCCAGTTCATCCAGCGCCTCGGGCGTGTCGATGGCGCGATAGGTGGTGGGCAGGGTGGGCGCGGCCGCTATCATCGAGCCGGGTTCATTGTCGAATAACCCCAATTGCTTCTCTGTTTCCGCCACAGGTTTTGATTCTGGCAGTCGCGGGATGAGACTGCGGAATTCCAACTCTGAAAAGATGGCCAACACGCGGTTTCGGTCGAAATCGCTCACCTGGCAGGCGTTCAGGTCCAGCGTGATGTCGGGAACATCGACGATGGTGGCCAATGCGCGCGAGAGATAAGCCTGATCGCGGTGTTCGGCCAGGGCTTTTTGCACCCAGGCGGGCTTGATCTCATCCAGATGCGCGTAGATGTTGTCGAGATCACCCCATGTTTGCAGTAGCTTGGTCGCGGTCTTGTCGCCGATGCGAGGCACGCCCGGAATATTGTCCGATTTGTCGCCCACCAGCGCTTTGTAGTCGATCAATTGCCGCGGCTTGAGATGGTAACGCTCCTCCACTTTTTCTGGCGTGTAAATGATGGTGTCGGAGAAGCGCCGACCCGAGGTGAGCACCCATATCCATTCATCCACCACCTGCAACAGATCGCGATCGCCGGTGACGATGAGCGAATTGACCTGTTTCGGCTCGGCCTGATGCGCCAACGTGGCCAGAACGTCGTCCGCCTCGTAGCCCTCTTTGGTGAATATGGGAATGTTGAACGCCTCGACCACCTGCTGAATGCGCACAATTTGCGCCCTCAGTTCGTCGGGCATGCGTTCGCGCGTGGCTTTATATGGTTCGTAATGGTCATGGCGAAAGCTTCGACCCACGTCGAACGCGACTGCAATGTGGGTGGGCTTTTGCTCCCGCAACACATTGAGGAGCATGGATGTGAACCCGTACACCGCGTTGGTGAGTTCGCCGCGATGAGTGGCCATGTCCGCGGGGAGAGCGAAGTAGGCCCGATAGGCCAGCGAGTGGCCATCGATGAGTGCGAGTTTCATGGCGAGGGTGCGTAACTCTCAAAAAACCGCCCACGAGGCGGATAGCTCCGTGGGCGATGGGAAGAAACGATTCAGGTTAGCGCTGTACGACGATCTTGCCTGCGTCGATAAGTCTTTTTACCTGCGCTTGCTCGAGAACGTCTGGCCGAAAACGAAGACGTCGATGTCGATTCAGTCGCAATTCACCCGAAGGTAGATGAAGGATGATGTTTTCATCGCCGGGATTTTCGAGCCAGATGAAGTCGTCCACTTCCCAGGTTTCTTCTCGGGGTTTTTGTTTGCGTCTGGACATGGTAGACATTGCGTTGTGCGTTAGATATTGTCGGAGCGGCGTTCATAGAGCGACGAGAGGGGTTGTGGTAATGAAGTAAAAGAGGAAATCGTTTCGCCGTCCCCTTTTACATGTTTGCTCGTCGGAAGTTGACAACGCGCCCGCGTAGTCGAGTGCTGGGCACGCGCGTGAGCACGCGATCCACATAATCTTGCTGCACTTCCACAAAGGTGAAACGGTCGCGAATATCGATATTGCCCACCGCGCGTCCGGGGATATTGGCCTCATTGGCGATGGCGCCTACGATGTCTTTCGGTCGCACGCCAATGTCGTAGCCCGCATCCATGATCAGCCGCACATAACCGGCTTCCACTTCTCGCTCTTCATCGGGTGCGCGATGCGCTGCTTCGCGACGAGCCGCGCCCGGCAAACGACGGTCGCTGCGGCGAGTGAAGATGACCTCGGTTTGTGTGTGTTGTATCAGGCTCACCGCGGCCGCGGCCAGTTCGGACCAATCGTATCCTTCTTTGGCCAAATCGTTGAGCAAACTCATGTAGATTTCAAGATTGCTACGCGCGATGACCTCGCGCAGTTTTTGTTTAAACGCCTCAGTGCGTTGAGCAACCAGGTCTGCTCGCGTCGGCGGCAGCACGGCTTTGATGCGCAAGCCCAAAAACGTCTCGATTTCGCTGAGAAGCGCTCGTTCGCGCGGGAGAACCAGCGTGAATTGGGTGCCATTTTCCGCCACCAGTCGCGCGCGCGCCGCGTAGGTTTCGGCTTCGGACGCCACGTCGTAGCAAATGGCGTAGTCGCTTTCCAGCATCAGGTCCGCCGCGGCCGCATCTGTGAGCACCAAAAATTCGATGCTCTGCTCTTGCCAATTGCGGACGATGCGCTCGCGTTCATCCGCGGACGTGGATGCGGTGAGCGCTTCGGCATAGTACCCAAGCGCGCGCAATGTGCGCGCAATGGCTTCGGTTTCGGTGGCAAGATTTACATAAAGGAGCGAGCGCGTAACGGCCTCGCCATCTAACAAACGCATCAACGCCGCCTGCTTGTCGCCATTGGCTACGGCCTGGTATCGATGCTTGATCAGGGGCATGGCCACAGGCGCGGCTTCGCGTTTGATCAATGAAGGCTCAAATAAAAACTGGTCCGCGAAACGCTGGAGTTCCGCTGTCAGTGCGGTTGCGAAGAGGACCGTTTGCCTTCCGCCAGGCGTTTGATCGAGGATCGCTTCCAAAGAGCTTTGCAAGCTATTGGAAAGCATCTGATCAGCGCCGTCCAGAACGACGATTTGTAACTCGTCCAGGCTAAATGATTCGCGCTCCACGTGTTCTTTGATGCGGTCGGCTGTGCCCACCACGATGTTTGTGGCCTTGCTCAACCTTTCGGTCTCTCGGCTCAAGGGTTGCTCTTTGAACACGGGCACGACATGAAGAGGGCGTTCCGCGTCGAAGTCTTGAAAGGCGGCGGCAATGCGCAGCACATCCCCCTTTCGAGGTGCGATAACCAAGACTTGCACCCCTTCGATGTCGGGGTCCATGGTTTGAAGGATGGGCACGACATAGGCGATGGTTTTACCGCTGCCCGGAGGGGCTTCGGCCACAACATCGCGGCCGGCCAATAGCGCTGGAATCGCCTCTGACTGCAATTTGGTTGGGCGTTCATAACCCAACTTCGTAAGCCCCGCAACATAATCCGGGGTCAATCCAAGTTCAGCGAATGTCTGACTCATTTTGGTTTTGCATTCCTTGCATGAAGAAAATGTACACAAGTTTCACCGGTCACTTCCTTGCTCAGCTCCCGGGGTGCTATCCCACACCGAAACGAAGTATAGCACAGTTTGTTGTCGAGGGAAAATTGCGAAGCGGGGACGCGGGGTCTCGCCGCGGGTTTTGATCTATTATGAAAAGCTGTGCTAGAATCTGGATGGACATTCGGTTCTAGCAGAGGACTGCCTCAGAGGAGGATTGACATGCAAGACCAAGTTGACGCTTTTCTCGAACATCTGCAAGTTGAGCAAGGGTACTCCCCAAACACAATTGCCGCTTATCGAAACGATTTGGGGCAGTTCCTCGCCTATCTGGAGGGCCTGGGGCCGGCCATCAGGCCGCGAGGGTGGGGCAATGTCACGCGCGATCATGTTGTGGGATATATTCTGGACATGCGTGAGCGCGAATACAGCGCCAACACCATCGCCCGAAAGATCGCATCCATCAAGTCTTTTTTTGGGCATTTGCGTTCTCAAGGCGAGGTTCGCATGAATCCCACTGAACAATTGGAAACGCCCAAAGTGGAGAAGCACCTCCCCGAGATCATGACGCCAGAAGAGGTGGAGCGCTTGCTCGATGCGCCTTCGTTGGACACACCCGCCGGCAAACGCGACAAAGCTATGCTGGAATTGCTTTATGCCGCGGGTCTGAGAGTGAGTGAGCTGATCTCTCTAAACGTCGAGGATGTGAATTTCGAGGAAGGCGTGGTGCGATGCGTGGGCAAGGGCGATAAAGAGCGTCTTCTGCCGGTTTATCAACGAGCGCTGGATTATCTCAGCCTCTATTTGGAAGAGGGGCGGCCTAAATTTCTGCGCGGAAATAACGGTGACCAACCCGCTCTTTTTCTCAACCGTCGCGGGGCTCGGCTCACCCGCCAGGGTTTGTGGCTGATCATCAAACGCTATGTCGAGCAAGCCGACATTCAAACGCATGTGACGCCACATACGCTACGCCACTCCTTCGCCACGCACATGTTGCGCGGGGGCGCGGGGTTGCGCGAAGTGCAGCAAATGCTTGGCCACGCCCACATCTCCACCACACAAATTTACACGCACGTCACCTCCGAGCATCTGCGCGAGGTTTACGACGAAACGCATCCTCGAGCATAGAATACTGGCGGGCGGTCGGCAACCTTTTGCTGGCCGCGGGGCCAGGGTTGGATGTTGGAAAATCGTTCCAGAACAATTAATTTATTGAAACAACACTCAACTCTTCCTTTCATTCTTTCCATGAACCAATATTCTCGTCAAGACTACGAACGCGTCGCCACCTTCATTATGCAGCATACTCGCTATCGTCCGAAGGTGGCGTTCATTTTGGGCTCCGGTCTTAGCGGCCTCGCCGACGCCGTTGAGAATCCCGATATTTTACCCTACGGCGACATACCCGAATTCCCTCGTTCAAGCGTAGAAGGTCATGCCGGACGGCTTGTGTTGGGTGAATTGGAAGGACGCGAAGTGTGGGTGATGCAAGGCCGCGTGCACTTTTACGAAGGCCTTTCTCTGCAGCAGATCACGTTTCCCATTCGCGTCATGCGCGCGTTTGGCGTGGACGCGCTCATCCTCACCAACGCGGCCGGAGGGTTAAACCCCAGCTTTCGTCCTGGCGATGTCATGCTCATCGAAGATCAGATCAATCTGGTGGGTCTCATCGGCCATAACCCGCTCATGGGGCCTAATGATCCTGAACTGGGTCCGCGCTTTCCCGACATGTCTAGTTTATATGATCGAAAATTGCGTTTGTTGGCCATTGATGTGGCCGAGAGGCGGGGCATTGTCTTGCAGCGCGGCGTATATGTGGGGCTGGCCGGCCCCGCTTACGAGACCCCGGCCGAGGTGCGTTTTTTGCGCGCCATTGGCGCCGACGCCACAGGCATGAGCACCACCAATGAGGCTTTGGTGGCGCGACATTGTGGCATGAGGGTGTTCGGTCTGTCAGGCATCACGAACGCGGCCATCGATCAGATCGATAGCCCGCGCCAGACCACACATGAAGAGGTGTTGGAAGCCGGAGCGATCATTATTCCCAAAATGACGGCCATCTTGCGCGGCATGTTGGCGCGTTGGGATGAGGCTGTCAGCGCCTGAATCGACCTCAGCATGAGGCCGGGAGTTTTCCGTGGGCCTCGTATGAGATGGCCGACTTTTCCTCAAAAAAAGCAAGGCGCACATATGCGCGCTCCTTGCTTTAGGATGGCATTACCGTGACCGTCTTTTTCGAATTCATCGATCAAAACGCTCGTTACATCTATCTTCTCATCGCTCTGATCGCCCTATACCTTTTGTATCGGGCTGTAAAGACGCGGCGTGAGCGACGCGCGGCCATCTTCCCCTTGGAGAAGGAGGTGGCCGAATTGACCATTCGCCGCCTTTTTGGCTTCGCCATCCTGCTGGCGCTGCTCATGGCTGGAACCTGGGCAATTACCGAGCGTTTCTTGCCTGGTTTGGAATCAAATCCCTCGTTCGCCACCCCCACGCCCGACCTGGTGCTGCTCATCGCCACCCCCACGCCCACCCCGCCGCCCCCTACCGCCA
>JAADII010000124.1 GCA_013151415.1 Chloroflexota bacterium | reverse complement strand
GTCGGCTGCGCGACGAGATGGCCCATTCCTTCACCGATCCCCATTCGCCCGCTCCCCTCTGGCCCGCCTGGCGCCGCCCCGAAACGAATGCATATTTGAATAGGGTGATCAGGAAAATACAGTGATTTGCCAAGGGACGCCAAGAGCGATATGCTTACCATTATGACGTTGCTTGCGGGCCTGGTTTCCGAGGAGCTCGCTCAAGAGATGCTCAATCGCAGGAGGGATATTATGATCGAATCCGCCGGATACGAATTGATCAAACAAGAAGGATGGAAAGAAGGCGTCGAAAAAGGGCGAGAAGAAGGCTTGCGGGAAGGTATCGAACGCGGTCGAGTGCAAGGGTATCGTGAAGGCTTGCTTTTTGGCATCGCTACAGCGCTCGATATGAAATTTGGCGTAGAGGGATTGAAGCTGATGCCCGAATTGAAGCGCGTCGAGGATGTAGCCGTGCTCGAAGCTGTGCAACAGGCGATTCGGTCCGCGCAGACGGTGGAGGAAGTGCGAAGTTTGTATCGCGAGTAACCGCGCTCATTTCCGGCGCTTCTTTTTCACGCGTTTTTTGATCGCGTCCAGGCTGCCGGGTTTGGCCTGAGTGGCTTTGGGTTTGGTTGCGGCCTTGGACGCGGTTTTGCGCGTGGTGGTCTTTTTGGCTGCGGTTTTGGTCTTCTTAACGGGGGTGGATTTGGCCGTAGATTTGGCCGCGCGTGCGGATGCGGCGGTCTTTTTGCTCGCGGTCGTCTTGCTTTTGGCCGCGGTCTTGGTTGCGCGGGCGGTTTTGGTCGTCTTCGTCTTCTTGGGTGGCGGCGGAGGAGGCGGAGGGGGCGGCGGCGCGGCCTGGGAAGCGCTTTCCTTCACCTTGGGGATGACCAACGCCAGCAGTTTCTGCACTTGCGCATCGCTCAGGCTTGAGAGTCTACGACCCCGCCCCCCGCGATTGGCCGAGGGCAGATCATCCAGTCGCAGCACGCGCATTGGGCCTTTGTTGAGCACCACGAACATCTCCATTTCCTCGTTCACCACGGCCGCGGCCGCGACCCCGCCATGATTGCGGGTGAGTTTCATGGCGATGACGCCGGCGCCATAACGCTTCTGCGAGGGGAATTGCTCGATCTTGGTGCGCAGACCATAGCCCGTGGTGGAGAGCATGGCCGCGTAATGCCCCGGTTTGGCCAGGCCCGCGCCAATGATCTGGTCGCCATCGCTCAGTTTCATGGCCATGACGCCGGCCGCGGCCAGGCCCATCACCCGCACGTCGTCTTGAGCGAAACGGATGGATTGCCCCAACTGGCTGAACAGGATGATGTCGTCGTCCGAATCGCACACGAACGCGCCGACCAACGCGTCGCCCGGTTCGATGTTCATCACCAAGGGCGCGGTGTGCGCGGCCGACCATAACTCGGCCAGCGAGATGCGTTTGCAGCGACCCTCGCGCGTATACAGGAAGATCGTCTTGCCGTTGGCCTCCTCGCCTTCGGCCGGCCGCGGCAAAGGCAACATGGCCACCACTTCGTCATCGGACCGCAGTTCGGTGATGGCCGCGAAGTGCGTCCCCTCTTCGGTGGGGATTTGGTGAATCAGCTTCTGCACGGCCTGACCGGCCGCGCTGAAGAGGAAAAGTCCATCGCGAGCGGGCGCGGCCGCCATGGCGATGGGCGCGTCGGCCACGCGGCGAGGCAACGATCCCCGACGTCGTCCGGCCAGCGATTGGCGGAAGAACTGGCCTTTCTTGGTGAGCAACACCAACACCTCCTCCTCGGGAAGCAACTCGCCCACGGTCAGCGCCACCTGCTCCACTTCCACCACTTGCGTGCGCCGCGGGTCGCCGTATTTCTCCTTCAGCGCCAGCAATTCCTCTTTGATCACGGCCAACATCTTGTCGGGATGGGCCAGCAGGTCTTCGAAATAGCGGATGCGCTTCTTGAGCTCCTTGTATTCCGCTTCCAGTTTCTCCCGTTCCAGCCGCGAGAGGCGCTTGAGCGGCATATCGAGGATGGCCTGCGCCTGGACTTCCGAGAGTTTGAACTTGCGCATCAGCCGCGAGCGCGCGGTGTCGGTGTCGGGGCTGCGGCGAATGGTGGCGATGACATCGTCCAAATTGGCCAACGCGACCAGCAGTCCCTCCAAAATATGGGCGCGGTCGCGGGCCTTGGCCAGATCATACTCGGTGCGGCGGCGCACGATCTCGCGGCGATGCTCGAGATAAAGGTAAAGCATGCGCTTGAGCGAGAGCACGCGCGGCTCGCCGTCCACCAGCGCCAGCAGGTTCACGCCGAATGTCTGGCGCATGGGCGTGTATTTATACAACTGATCCAGCACGTCCTTTGGATCGACATTGCGCGTCATCTCGATGACGATGCGCATGCCCTGGCGATCCGACTCATCGCGCAGATCGGTGATCCCTTCGATGCGTCCATCCCGCACCAGATCCGCGATGCGTTCGATGAGTCGAGTCTTGTTGGTCTGGTAGGGCAACTCGGTGACCACGAGACGCGAGCGATTGCGGCTCATGGCCTCGATATGCACCTTGGCCTGAACGATGAGTCGCCCCTTGCCGCTGGCGTAGGCTTTGGCGATGACATCCTCGCTCCCCTCTTTGCCGTTTCGATAGCGATAGACCATCCCGCCCGTGGGGAAATCCGGCCCTTTGATGAAATACATCAAATGCTCCAGCGAGATGTCGTCGAGCGCGTGATAATGGTCGATCATAAACGCCAGGGCGTCCACCACCTCGCCCAAATTGTGCGGCGGGATGTTGGTGGCCATGCCCACCGCGATGCCGCTGGCGCCGTTGATGAGAAGATTGGGCAAAAGCGCGGGGAGGACGGTCGGCTCCTGCAAGGTGTCGTCGAAATTGGGCCGGAAGTCCACCGTCTCCTTTTCCAGGTCCGCGAGCATGGTTCCGGCGATCTCCGAAAGCCGGGCTTCGGTGTAGCGCATGGCCGCGGCGTTGTCGCCGTCGATGGACCCGAAGTTGCCCTGACCATCCACCAGAGGATAGCGCATGGAGAAATCCTGGGCCATGCGCACCATGGCGTCGTAGACCGCGGTGTCGCCGTGAGGATGGAACTTGCCCAAGACCTCGCCCACGATGCGCGCGCTCTTGCGATGGGGCTTATCGTGGCGCAGCCCCATGCTGTGCATGGCGTAGAGGATGCGGCGATGCACGGGTTTGAGTCCGTCGCGCACGTCGGGCAACGCGCGCGACACGATCACGCTCATGGCGTAATCGAGATACGCGCCGCGCATCTCCTCATCGATGTCGATTTCGCGAACTTTGCCGATAGTGTCGAAAGAAGTCATGGGATACCTTGGGGGAATGGGGGGATTACGTATTGCGTATTTTGCCAAAGGCGGCGTTTTGAGAGAGACGCAAATAGAGGAACACAAATGGAAGGGAATTCAAATCGTCTTATCGTCCATCGTCTCGTCGTCCACCAACCAACCTACCTTGGACTACGGAACATCGGACGCTATTTTCACGATAACCGAGAAGCGAATCAAAGGCATTGACAGTCCGAAAGAATGATTTTATACTTCCTGGCAAACATGCATCTCAAAAGTGCGAATGCGGAGGTCAACAATGACGCTTGCCGAAAAGATCATCGACAAAATGCAATCACTTCCCGAGCAAAAACAGGCGGAAGTCCTGGACTTTGTAGATTTTCTGGAGCACAAAATGGTGATGGAAGAAAATCGTGAGTGGGCGCAATTTTCACTGACCGCCGCTATGCGCGACATCGAGGAGGAGGAAGACCTTTACTCGTTGGATGATCTCAACTGGATATTGGGTTGAGTTGGTGTTCTTCTTCTATGTTTCCAACATGCGAATACGCTCCCAGGCGGGGAGATCGTCTTCGTCGTGGAGGCTGCGACGCAGTTCCATGATCTGGTCGCGTAGAACCGCGGCTTGCTCGAATTCCAATTGCCGCGCGGCCTCGCGCATTTGCTTTTCCAGTTCCTTGATCAGCCGCACCCGTTCATCGCGCGGGAGCGTTTGCAAAGTGGGGACGGTCTCGCCGCCGGCCTCGTAGACCGGGCCGGGTTCGCGGAAAGCGGTGGCGGCCTCCGCGGCCACGCGTTGGGTGAGATCGCGCACCGATTTGATGATGGAGCGAGGTTCGATGCCGCGCTCGCGATTGTAGGCCTCCTGGATGGCCCGCCGACGGTTGGTCTCGTCGATGGCCCGTCGCATGGAGTCGGTGATCACATCCGCATACATGATCACCTTGCCCTCCACATGCCGGGCCGCGCGACCGATGGTCTGGATCAGGGCCGTGTCCGAGCGCAAAAAGCCCTCTTTGTCCGCGTCGAGGATGGCCACCAGGCTGACCTCGGGCAAGTCCAGGCCCTCGCGCAGCAGATTGATGCCCACCACGACATCGTACACGCCCAGCCGCAGGTCTCGCAGGATCTCCACCCGCTCCAGGGTGTGCACCTCGGAGTGCAAATAGTGCACCTTGAAGCCCAACTCGGCCAGGTAATCGGCCAGGTCTTCGGCCATGCGTTTGGTGAGCGTGGTGATGAGCGCGCGCTGGCCCTTGCGGATGCGTTGATTCAGCTCCTTGACCAGATCATCCACCTGGCCCTTGGTGGGGCGCACTTCGACGATGGGGTCCAGCAAACCGGTGGGACGGATGATCTGCTCGACGATCTGCTCGGAGACCTGGCGTTCGAAAGGTCCGGGCGTGGCCGAGACGTAGATGATCTGATTCGCCAGCTCGAGGAACTCCTCGAAGCGCAGCGGGCGATTGTCCAGAGCCGAGGGCAGGCGGAAGCCGTGCTCCACCAACACCAGCTTGCGCGAGCGGTCCCCGCGATACATGCCCCGCAGTTGGGGGATGGTCATATGCGATTCGTCGATGAAAATGAGATAATCATCGGGGAAATAGTCGAGCAGGGTCCAGGGCCTTGAGCCGGGAGGACGCCGCGCCAGGGGCCGGGAGTAATTCTCGACCCCCGAACAATATCCCACCTCGCGCAACATTTCCAAATCGTAATTCACGCGTTGTTGGATGCGCTGCGCCTCGAGCAATTTGCCCTCGGCCTCGAACTTCTTCACTTGCTCGGCCAGTTCCCGCTCGATGTCGGCAATGGCCTCGTTCAACTTTTCCTGCGGCGTGATAAAGTGCTTGGCCGGAAAGATCTCGATGCGGTCGTGCTCGGCCAGCACCTCGCCCGTGAGCGGATCGATCTCGGTGATGCGCTCGATCTCGTCGCCCCAGAACTCGATGCGATAGGCGTAGGTTCCATACGCGGGCATGATCTCCAGCGTGTCCCCGCGCACGCGAAAGCGCCCCGGTTGCAAGGCAGTGTCGTTGCGCGTGTAATGGATGTCCACCAGATGGCGCAACAGCACATTGCGTCGCCGCATCTCGCCCACCTTCATCTCCACGGCCACGCGGCCATAATCCTCCGGGCTGCCCAGGCCGTAGATGGCCGAAACCGAGGCCACGATGACCACGTCGCGGCGGCTGAACAGGGCCGAGGTTGCGGCCAGGCGCAGACGGTCGATCTCCTCGTTGATCTGCGCGTCCTTCTCGATGTAGGTGTCGGTGCGCGGGATGTAGGCTTCGGGCTGGTAGTAATCGTAATAACTGACGAAATACTCGACCGCGTTGTGAGGGAAAAACTCGCGAAACTCGGCGTAAAGTTGCGCGGCCAGGGTCTTGTTGTGCGCCAGCACCAGCGTGGGCCTTTGCACCTTCTCGATGACCGCGGCCATGACATACGTCTTGCCCGTGCCGGTCGCGCCGAGCAGGGTCTGATGCTTCATGCCCTGAAGCACGCCCGCGCTGAGCCGGGCGATGGCCTCGGGTTGGTCACCGGTGGGTTGGAAGTCGGAGACGAGTTGAAACTGAGGCATGGAGGTGTGCGGTCGCGCCGAGAGATTTAGAACATCAGTTCTTTGAATGCATTATACACGGTTTCTGCGAAGTTGTCCATCCCCTCGAAGATGAAGTGGGGTCAGCGAACGAGAGGATAGGGCTCTTCGCATAGTCCTGTGTGCAAAGAACGAACGCGCATCGCTCTCGCGACATCCTGCAAACGGCGAATAAACACCGCGCTTAACGTTAAAATCGAGCGATAAACGCGAAGAATGTGAGACAAAACGACAAATCCTAAAGGATCTCTCTTCGGTCGTCTTTCCGGGACTATGCGAAGAGGTTCGGCCCCATCCCCGGCGCTTTCGGCCCCTCATTCACCCAAAGCCTTCATCACCGTGTCCAGGTCTTTGTCCCCGCGGCCGGAGAGGTTGATGAGGATGATGTGGTCTTTGGGCAGCGTGGGAGCGAGGTCGAGCGCATAGCCCACCGCGTGCGCGCTTTCCAGGGCCGGGATAATGCCCTCGAAGCGGCACAGGGCCTGGAATCCGGCCAGGGCTTGCTCGTCGGTGCAATACGCGTATTCGGTTCGACCCAGGTCGCGCAAGTACGCGTGCTCCGGCCCCACCGACGCGTAGTCCAGCCCCGCGCTGATGCTGTGGGTGAGCGCGATCTGGCCGTGCTCGTCTTGCATGACATACGATTTGGTTCCGTGCAGCACGCCCAGCCGCGCCAGGTTGGGGTCGGCAAAACGGGCCGCGTGCTCCCCGCTCTCGATGCCCCGCCCCCCGGCTTCCACGCCGATGAGCCGCACCTCCTCGTCTTCCAAAAAGGGATGGAAGACGCCGATGGCGTTGGACCCGCCGCCCACGCAGGCCACGATCACATCGGGCAGGCGACCGGCCTGCTCCAGCATTTGCTCGCGCGCCTCTTCGCCGATGACGCGCTGAAAATCGCGCACCATCATGGGATAGGGATGAGGGCCCAGCGCGGAGCCGAGCAGATAGTGGGTGGTCTCGACGTTGGTCACCCAATCGCGGATGGCCTCGTTGATCGCGTCTTTCAGGGTCTTGCTCCCGCTGTCCACGCCCCGAACCTCGGTTCCCAGCAATTTCATGCGAAAGACGTTGGGCGCCTGACGGGCCATGTCCACCGTCCCCATGTAGACCACGCAATCCAGGCCCAACAGGGCCGCGGCCGTGGCCGTGGCCACGCCGTGCTGACCCGCGCCCGTCTCGGCCACGATGCGCCGCTTGCCCATGCGTTTGACCAGCAGCGCCTGGCCCAGCGCGTTGTTGATTTTGTGCGCGCCCGAATGGGCCAGGTCTTCCCGCTTGAGATAGATCTGCGCGCCGCCCAGATGTTCGCTCAGTCGCCGCGCGTGGGTGATGGGCGTGGGTCGGCCCACGTAATGTCGGAAATAGTCGTGCAATTCGGCCCAGAACGCGGGATCGGCCTGGGCCTGGCGATAGGCGCGTTCCAGTTCGGCCAGCGCGGGCATCAAGGTTTCGGGCACATA
>JAADII010000172.1:3024-10869 GCA_013151415.1 Chloroflexota bacterium | reverse complement strand
CGGTCGCTATGAATGGCTGCGCGGCCGACCCGACGCGGCCCAAAAGTGGTGGGAGAAGAGCCTGAAACGGGCCGAGGCGTTGAATCAGCGCCTGCACTGGGCCGCGACTGCATTGGAGATGGGTTTGCGCCTGGGCGATGACTTCCTGTTCGAGCAGGGACAAAAGCGCTTAGAGGATGCAGGCGCGAGGGGTGAAATGGCGTTCATCATTGGGACTTGACGTTCACATGTTTTCGTGCTACACTGGTTTTCGTGGAGGATAATGCCCATGGAGAAGACAAATATCACCCTTTCTTTGCCCAAAGACTTGCTTCGACAGACCAAGCTCATCGCGGTCAAGCGCAATATATCGGTGTCTCGTTTGTTAACAGAAGCTCTACGAGAGCTTGTGCAACGCGAGAGCGGTTACGCGTACGCCCGCAAACGTCAGTTGTCCTGGATGGAGACGGGATTCGATATGGGTTCTCAAGGGCGAAGCGTCTGGATCTGGACGCGCGAGGAGCTGCATGAGCGTTAACTTAGTTCGTCGGTTAAGCGGTCTCAATTTGGACGGGAGTGACCGAGGGAGCGGCCTTTTTTGACGATTTTTTGACAGTGGGGGTGTAGGATGAAAACCGAATACTCTCTCGAAAGGAGGCCTGATCATGACCATCACCATGCCGTCCCCAGGCCAGGCGTCGTCGCAAGAGCCTTCTCAACGAGAAAAACCCTGGCTCAAATCCTACGACCCGCACGTTCCCGCTTCACTCAAGCCTTATCCCCGCAAGACGCTTCTGGATGTCGCGGGCGAGACCGCGCGCGAACGGCCCCATCATCCCGCGTTCCTGTTTAAAGGCGCGACCGTAAGCTACGCCCGTTTCATGCAGGAGAGCGACGCGTTCGCCGCAGCCCTGATCGACATGGGCGTGAATCCCGGCGATCGCGTGGCGCTGCTCATCCCCAATGCGCCCCAGTTCTTCATCGCCGAGTTTGGGGCCTGGAAAGCGGGCGCGATGGTCACGCCCCTCAATCCCCTTTACACCGAGCGGGAGCTGAAACACGCGCTGAATCACACCGGGGCCAGGGTTGCGGTTGCGCTCACGCCTTTTTATGGCAAAGTCAAGGCCCTCCAACCCGAAACGTCCGTGGAGCGCGTCATCGCCACCAACATCAAGGAATATCTGCCGGGGATGCTGCGCATGCTCTTCACGCTGTTCAAGGAGAAAAAGGAGGGGCATCGCATTGATTTGGAGCCGGGTGATGTGTGGATGCAAGAAATGATTCGGGCGCACATGAACGCTCGACCCGATGTCGCGGTGGGGCCTGACGATCCGGCCCTGCTCATGTTCACTGGCGGCACCACGGGGCTGCCCAAAGCGGCTATCAACACGCATCAAGGTCTACTCATGACGGCTATGCAGATTAAAGCCTGGTTCGGTGAGCTGTTGGTGGATTGGGAGGACATCATCCTGGCGCTCATGCCCATGTTCCACATTTACGGCCAGGCGGGCATCGCTGCCACGGGCTTTGTCGGCCATCATCCCCTGGCTCTGGTTCCCAACCCGCGCGACATGGATGACGTGTTGGCCACCATTCGTAAAGTGCGCCCCGCGTTCCTGCCCGGCGTGCCCACCCTCTTCATCACCATGATGAACCACCCCGAGGTGCGCGCGGGCAAGGCCGATCTTAGCTGCCTCAAGCTCAGCATCGCCGGGGCCGCGCCCCTGCTCTATGAGACCAAACAGCGCTTCGAGGAGCTAACCGGCGGGCGTCTGATCGAGGCCTACGCCCTGACGGAATCCACCTGTACGGGCGGCATGACCCCTGTCTTGGGACGCTACAAACCGAGCGCGGTGGGCCTGCCCTTTCCTGACGTCGAATGCCGCATCGTCGATGTGGAGAGGGGAGAACGGACCCTGTCTCTGGGAGAGATGGGCGAAATCCTCATCCACGCGCCGCAGATCATGGCGGGCTACTGGCGTCAGCCCGAGGAGACCGCGCAGACCATCCGCGAGATCGACGGCAAACGCTGGCTTTGCACCGGCGACATCGGCTACCTGGACGAAGACGGCTACCTGCACATCGTGGACCGCAAGAAAGATGTCATCAAGCCCGGCGGCTTCCAGGTGTGGCCGCGCGAGGTGGAGGAGGTCATCGCCAGCCATCCCGCGGTGGCCGAGGTGGGCGTGGTCGGCGTTCCCGACGAGTACCAGGGCGAGGCGGTCAAGGCCTTTGTCGTGTTGCAGCCGGGTCAGGCATTGACGGCCGAGGAGCTGCGGGCCTGGTGTAAGGGTCAGCTTGTCGCGTATAAAGTCCCCCGTTACGTGGAATTCTGCTCCGATCTGCCCAAGAGCACCGTGGGCAAGGTCTTGCGCCGCGAGCTGCGGGAGGAGTAGATACACCCCAGACGCTCATGATCATGTCAGTAATTCGAAGCCCGCAATAAGGAAATGTTTGTCGAACGCAAATGCTTGTCGCGTTTCCCTTTGCCTCATCACGGCAAAACTCACCGCATCAACGAAACTGAAATCCTGATCGGAAAAACGCTCCAGGATAGATTCGGCCTCCTTTTCCAATGACGCATTGGAATATATCCTGACAAGTCGCGTTGTGCTGCGAATGGAACGGAGAAATTGCATGGCTGCCGGATATCCGATACGGCGACGCACCAAATTGTACGTCTCGGCAACGACCAGATTGGTGGTCAGAAGCTTTTGCTTTTGTTCGAGTAGTTCTCGATAAATTTTTCGCGCCTGCACATGGTGCTGATCGTCTTGATCGATGAGCGCGAGCCAGGCTCCTGTATCGACGAAAACGTGCGTTATCATGCCCGATTATCTCTCTCCTCTTCCTCGGCCAGGTAAACATCGTGGCGTTCTGAAAGATCACCGATGCCGGAAGAGCCTATGCCCACGATGCCCCACAACGGCTCCTCTTCCAAGGGAGCTTGTTCGATGAAGCGATCGATGCTCTGACGCACCAATTCCGCGATGGACGCGCCGCGTTTCTTACTAAGCAGACGCAACGCCTCCAGTTGCTCTTCATATAGATAGACTTGAAAAGGTTTTTTATGCGATACGGACATAATCATTCACCTATGATAATGTAGAAATAATATACATCACCTCAGGTAATTATACAATCCGTGACGTTCATTTGCAATCGGCCGCTGGATACAGGCTGCGCTCACCTCAGGAGAACCCAACCATGTCCAAAAAGATGCTATTCTCATTGCTCGGATGCCTGGTTTTGGCCCTGATCTGGCTTCATGCGAATCCGGTTCAATCTTCGTCGCGGGGCTTCCCCGCGCGAGAGGCGAACGGGAGCTGGACGCTCGCGTCGCAGGGCATGTATGGCGGCGTCGTGCAGACGCTGGCCGTCTCGCCGAACTTCGCCGGTGATCAGACGCTATTCGCCGGAACCGAGGGTGGCGGCGTGTATAAAAGCGTCAATGGGGGCGCTGTTTGGACCGCATCTTCGTCGACGTTGCCGAATGCCAGTATCAAAGCCCTGGCCATCTCGCCGGGTTTCGCCACGGACAAGACCATCTTTGCAGGTGCAAGCGACGCCCTTCACTACGGCGTGCACAAATCCACCGATGGCGGCGCCACTTGGAGCCGGATGAGCAACGGCCTTGGGACCAACAGCATTAAAGCATTGGCCATTTCACCCAACTACGCGTCGGATCAAACCATCTTCGCGGGAACCGCGTTGGGCGGGGGCGTATTCAAAAGTGTGGATGGGGGCGCGAGCTGGCAGGCTGTCAACAGCGGTTTGGTCAATCTCAACATTTTGACGCTGGCCATCTCGCCCAATTACGCGTCGGACAAAACCCTGTTCGTAGGCACAGGGCAGGGGCTGTATCGCTCCACCGACGCCGGCGCGTCGTGGACGCAGGTAGGCCCCGGTTTCAGCTCGGCCATCGTCACCGCGCTGGCGGTTTCGCCGGATTACGCGTCGGACAAGACCGTATTCGCGGGCGCGAGCACCGGGAGGATATATAAATCGACCGACGGGGGCGCGACCTGGAACGATGTGAGCGGGACCATCGCCGGAAACTATCCCTACGCGATTGGAATCACCCCCACCTACGCCGCCGATCACACTGTTTTCGCCCTGACCGGAGTTGGGATGTACAAATCGACCGACGGCGGCGCGACCTGGAGCGTGGTTTTGGTCACGAACACGGCGACCATTTCCCAAAGCATCGCCTTTTCACCAAACTATAGCGCTGATCATACCATCTTCGTGGGCATGTTCGGACATGGCGTCTACCGCTCCACCGATGGGGGGAACGCCTGGCAACAGGTGAAGCAGGGCATGACCAACGTCACCATCCGCGCCCTGGTCCGCTCGCCAAACTTCACGAGCGATTCGACGTTGTTCGCGGCCGGTCGGTTCGGAGGCGTCTATCGTTCGACCGACGCCGGGCGGACGTGGCTGGAAAAAAACGCGGGGATTCCCAACCGCGACATTTGGGCCATGGCGATTTCGCCCGCTTACGCCGCCGATCACACGCTTTTTGTGGGGTCCGATCGCGGCGGCGTGTTCAAATCGAGCAACGCCGGCGACGCCTGGCAGGCCGTAAACACCGGTCTCAGCGATAAGCGCGTCTTTGCCCTGGAAATCTCGCCCAACTTCGTCGCGGATAAAACGCTCTTCGCGGGAACATTCACGGGCAAAATGTTCAAATCCACCAACGCCGGCGCGTCCTGGAGCGACATCAGCGCCGCGTTGCCGGGTAGCCGAATTCAAGTCATTCGCAGCTCGCCCAACTTCGCCTCTGACCAGACGCTTTTCATAGCCACCATGGGCGGTGGCGTGTATAAATCCACCAGCGCCGGCGCGAGCTGGCAGGCGGTGAACAACGGCCTCACCGACATGAACATCTATGATCTGGCGATCTCGCCGAACTTCGCCGGCGACCACACCTTGATGGCCGCGACTTTTGGCGGAATCTTCAAATCCACGGACGCCGGAGCGAGTTGGACGAAGCTGACCACGGGCAGCGCGCCGGCCTACGCCACGGTGGCGGTTTTTTCACCGACCTACGCGTCGGACGCAACCGTTTATGTGGCGTCTAGCTTTGTTTATCGTTCGACGGACGGCGGGAACACATGGCAACAATTGGATATCGCGCCCTGGCGAGGGACATACGTCCTCGATTTGGCGCCGTTGCCCGGCAGCCCGCAGGCTCTTCTCGCGGCCGTGCAGAGTCTTGGCGTCTGGTCATATGGGGGAACAAGCGCCACGGCCACACCCACGCCACCATCGGCCATGACGGCCACGCCCACGCCCACACCCACGGCCGGGGTCAATCCCACCCACACCCCAACTCCCACCCCAACTTACACGCCCACTTTGACGCCAACCCTCACCTCCACCACCGCGACGCCCACCCCTTACCCATGCTGGGAGCTGGTTCAAAACGGCGATTTCGAGGCGGGGGAGTGGGCCCCTTGGGGCAAGGATGGGTTGGTCGCGCCGGGGCCGGGTCGCAATAGCCTCACGGCCGCGCAGTTCGTCGGTGATAACGATGCGCACGGCGAGCTTTGGCAACGCGTGGTCTTGCCCGAAGTGACCGATTCCGCGATGCTGCGTTTTTGGTGGCGGGCCGAGAGCGCAAGCGAGCAGCCCGGCGACGGCATGGAGGTGATCCTGCAATACGGCGATGAGCAGTTCGACAAGCTGCTCGTGCTACCGGCCCAAGAGCCGCTGTTCACCTGGCGTCCCGAGGAATTGGACTTGCGAGCCTATGCCGGACGCCGGGTCGATCTCACCTTCCTGGCCCACACCGACCACGCCATCCCCTCGCTTTTCCTCCTGGATGACGTGAGTCTGGAGGTGTGCGGCGCGTATCGTTTGTATTTGCCCAGAACCGAGCGTTGATTCAGTCGGCCGGCGTGGTGAACTGCCATGTTTCCGACTCTTCGCCTATGGCGTACTCATTCATTGCACTGACCCACCATTCATAGGTCGCGTTGGCGTGCAGCACCCGAGTCAAAGAGGCGTTTTGCGTCCAGGCATATATATAGCCGCGATGTCCAGATTCCCGATAATGAACGATGTATTGTTCGGCCCCGCTCAAGGGCTCCCAGGACAGAGTGACGGTTCGGCTTTCGGTCACGCTGCCGTTGGCGGGAGCAAGCAATGCGGGCGGCGGCAATATCACGCCCACTTGCCCTGTGGTGAAAGACCAGGTCGGGGTGAAAGGACCCGGGAGATCATTCTCGCACACGAATTGCGCGCGCCAATAGTATGTGGTGGCTGGCTCCAGATTGCGCGGGAAACGAAAGGCGCCCTCCTCGAACACGTCGGAGGTCCGCATCGCCCGATTCAGGACACCGAAGTCGGGGGTGAGCGCCACTTCCAAGCTAAGCATGTGAGCGTGCATGGGATGACCGCTATCCCACTGAAAGAGAGGCGTGATGGTGTCCAGGTGACTGCCGTCGGGCGGATAGACCAGGGTGGGCGTTTCCCGACAATAGTACGCGTCCACCAGCATCAGTGGAAGCTGAACGGTGGTGGTGATGAGCGGACTCGAACGGAGAATGGCTTTGGATGCACGCGGTCGCGAAACCTCCTTGCCGGCCGCGCTCCGCGCCGAACTTATCGGCAGCCATGCCACCAACCCCAGCAGAGCGATGGCCGCCATCCAGGCCCAAAACATACGCTTTTTCATGACAGAATTCCTTGCGTTGACGTATCCACTCAATATGGTAGATACAGAATTGAGATCGTCATTACCAAGTATATGTATGGTTCACTCTCAAGTCAAGCGTTGAGAACGCGTCAGGCGCGAAAACCGCGGCTCAAAGCCGCCCGATAAGTTCAATGAAAGTCCCTCCCGACTCTGCTCACGACCACTCGCCCATTCGCCTACTTGCCCATTCATCAACACCCACGGAGGAACCGCAATGAAACGTTCGCTCATGTTGCTGCTCGTGTTCTGCATTGCGCTGAGCATAGGCGCTGCGTCTGCATCGTTCGCTTCTTCCGCCGTGCGCGCGCCCGACCGAGACGCCGCCAGCTACACGCTCTCCGGTCGCGTGTACGAGGGCCAAACCGGCCTCGAACCGCCCAACAGCAAGCCGCTCCAGGGCGTCACCGTCAGTCTGTATTGCTCCAACAATCAGAATGAACAGGGGACGTTTTTGCGCAGCGTGGAGACCGACGCCAATGGATGGTATGGTCTCACAGTTTACGATAGCGACGTCTGTGAATACTTCAACATCGTCGAAACCAATCCCCCCCACTACATCTCCAACGGTGCCACCACCGTGGGCGGCAGCGCCATCACCGCGGATTGGATTCAGTATAGCACCGTTGAGCAGTCCCTCTCTGAGCAAACCCTCACCGGCAACAAGTTTTGGGACGAATTGCCGGTGCTTTCGGGCTATGTTTATGCCGGTGAGACGGGCGTCGACCCGCCCGGCAGCGCGCCCATCCCCGGCGTCACGGTCAGCCTTTATTGCTCCAACAACGCCGGCGTGCAGGGAACGCTTCTACGCAACACGACCACCGACGCCCAGGGCCGGTTCGATTTGCAGGTTCAGTCCGGCGATGCGTGCGACTACTTCAACATCATCGAGACCGATCCGGCCGGCTACACATCCAACGGCGTCACGACCATGGGCGGAAACGCAATCAACGCCAACTGGATCGAGTACGCGGTGCCGCTGGATGACAAAAACCTGACCGACAACAAATTCTGGGACCAGCCACCGGCCACGGCCACCTTTACTCCCACGCCCACCCGCACGCCGACCCCGACCCACACGCCAACCCCGACCCGGACGCCCACCGGCCAACCCACCTCCACCTGGACGCCGACCCCAACCCGCACGCCCACCGGCCAACCCACCG
>JAADII010000172.1:715-2907 GCA_013151415.1 Chloroflexota bacterium | reverse complement strand
CGAACGCCCACCGGCCAACCCACCGCCACCTGGACGCCAACCCCAACCCAAACGCCCACCGGTCAACCCACCGCCACCCCGACGCCGACCGGAGGACCCTCTCCCACCTCGACGCCCACACCCTCTCTGGAATGCCGGGATTTGCTCATCAACGGCGACTTCGAGAGTGGCGAACTCGCGCCCTGGGGTAGCGTCGGCGCGGTCGGTTTGGGAGCGGGCCGCGAGAGCGAGCACGCCGCGTGGCTGGGCGGCGTCAACAATGCGGAAGGCGAACTCTGGCAGGGAATCAGCATCCCGACTGGTGCCAATCCCGTCACGCTCAGCTTCTGGTGGAGGGCCGAGAGCGCGAGCGAGCAACCCGACGACGCGGTGGAAGTGATCGTGCAATACGGCGACGAGCAATCGCAACATCTGGCCACGCTCCAGGCTGTGGAGCCGCTGAACGCGTGGCGAGAAATCAGCCTGGACATAAGCGCCTTCGCCGGTCAGGACGTGGCCATCACCTTCCTCGTCCACACCGACGCCAATGTTCCCTCCACCTTCCGGTTGGATGACATCCGCGTGCAAAGCTGCGGCCTGGTCACCATGACGCCCACGCCCACGATGACGCCCACCCCAACCATCACGCCATCGACCACGGCCATCATCACCTTCGAGGAGGGCGTTCCCAACCCCGACACGGTGCGCACGCAATATTGCAACAACCCATCCACCAACAAGGGCGTCGAGTTCCTGGATGGCGACCGCATCATCGCGCCTGCGGTTCAAGTCAGCAGCCCCACGCACGCGCTCACAAATCATTACCCCGGCCAGGAATTCGACTATAAGAAGAGCCTGCGCATTCGCTTCACCACCGGCCAGGCGCGCGTCGGCGTCAAAGTGGGCCTGGATCGCTGGTACAAGTATCCTATGGTCGCGACCATGTACGCGTACAGCGACCCCACGCCCGGCAGCGGTTTCATCACCTATCAGACCGCGTATCTCGGCAACGGCCCCACCCCCATTACGCACGAGCTGTCCGTACAGTCCGCGGCCGGAGACATCCGCAGCGTCGAAATCGAGTTCGCCGCGGCCACGCCCAACTTCTGGGGTCATGAAGTCATCGACGACCTCACCTTCAGCGCCATCGGGCCGCCTTGCATTTCGGACGCGAAACCGCCCACCGTGCTGATCACCCAGCCCCTGGGCGACGGCCTCACCTTCCAAAGTCCCGACATCACCCTGGGCTTCGTGGCCTATGACGCGGACTCGGGCGTGGCCAGGGTGAAGATCACTTATCTCGACCAGCAGAACAAAACGCTGGGAACATTCAACTATTGCGGCATGGCCGCCGCGCCCGCATGCAGGTACGTCGCGTTTCCCTATACCATCAGCGATCAATTCACGGTTCATCTGCCTTTGAGAACCGCGCGCATTCGCGTCGAGGCATGGGATTTCACCGGTCGTTCGGGCAAGGATGAGCGCACTCTGAACCTGATCAACATCGGCGAATTCAACCTCTGGGCGCAGGCATTGGAGATCACCCAGGGGATTCAGTCCTGGCTGCCGGTGAACGCGCAGCCCGCGCTGAGTGGGTCTACGCCCCCCACTTTCACTTATCCGCCCGCGGCCACGGCCGTCCCCTTGGCGGCCCATCGCCGCACCGTGGTGCGGGTCTACGCAGACGTGGCCGGAACCACGAACAACCAGGATTTGAAGAACGTGCGCGCGCAGTTGCGCTGTTACCGCGACGCGGCTTACTCTCTACCCTGTCCGGGTTATCACACCCTCAATCCCATGAGCATCCCCAACAAAGCGACCGCGCAGATCACCCTGCGCCCCGGCGAGAGCCTGGACGCCAAACGTCGCGACCTGGGCAAGAGCTGGCTCTTCGTTTTGCCCAATGCCTGGACGGCCGCGGGCAAGATCTATCTGGAAGCGGAAATCCTGCCGCCCCAAGGGCTGCACGAGTGCTGGTCTTGCGTCGATGCGGCCAATCGCATCCGCGTGTCGGCCATTCCCTTCCAAAATGTCGCCAACTTCAGTTCGCGGGTCTATCTGGTGCGCATCCGTCGGCGGGTGGGAAATCAGACCTTCGAACCTACGCAGGCGCAGATGAACGCACAGGTCGCGTATCTGCGTTCGCGCTATCCGGTGGATGAATCGACCCTGCCCAACGGCTTCAATACGACCTGGACCTATCAGGATGACCT
>JAADII010000172.1:0-685 GCA_013151415.1 Chloroflexota bacterium | reverse complement strand
TGGTGAAAGCCTTCCCCAATCGCGCCAACCGACAGGCCGTGTACGCGGTGGTGGACAACGGCTTCGACTGCTCGGGCCGGGGAGGCGGCGGTTATGCATACGGTCGGCCCAACATGCCCAACAGCTTTCCGCATGAAGTGGGCCATGCCGTGGGCCTGAATCACGCCGGCCCGCCGCCCGGTCATGGCCCGATTTGCCCGCCCGGGTGGAGGCAACTGCGCGGAGTGCAACCCGGCTTCGTGGTGCGACACCGACTGGCCCTGGCCGCACGGCACGCTGGGCGCGTATGGCTTTGACGCGTTCGCGTATAATGTCATCGTTCCCGGAACCACCGAGAACGACCCGCACGACATCATGTCGTACGGCGGGCCGCTCAAATGGATATCGCCCCGCAACTGGATACGCTTGTTCAACGCCTTCACCGGACAAAACCTGCCCTATCCCAAATCCACCCTCGGCCCCATGACGCCCGCGGGAGCCACGCCCACGCGCCTGCTGAACCAACGCGCCTATCTGGTGGTGAGCGGCGAGATGAACGCGGAGGGCGAGTGGACGCTCCATCCCGCTTACGAAATCGATCTGCCCGAAACCGAAGAGGAAGCGCCGAACGAGGGCGAATACAGTCTGATCCTGCGCGGGGCCGAGGGGCAGGCCCTGATGGAGCGACGCTTCGATCTCGCGCCCG
>JAADII010000112.1 GCA_013151415.1 Chloroflexota bacterium | reverse complement strand
ACACCCCTACGCCCACTCCCACGCCGACTAACACGCCCACACCCACCCCCACGCCGACCAACACGCCCACACCCACGCCCACGCCGACCAACACCCCTACGCCCACTCCCACGCCGACCAACACCCCTACACCCACCCCCACGCCGACCAACACACCCACACCCACTCCCACGCCGACCAACACCCCTACACCTACGCCGACGGCCATTGCCACCGGCGTTGCTACGTCCACACCCACCAATACGCCATCGCCCACTTCCACGCCCACTTCGACCGCAACCGCGACGCCCACCCTCACTCGCACCCCCACTCGCACCCCCACAAAAACGCCAACCGCGACCCCCAGCAAAACGCCGACGCCCACCCCTACATCCACGCCTCTGGTTTGGCGTTTCCGCGGCTATACTCTACAGGGACAGCCTTCCGCCAACACAGCGGCTCCCGGCGTCGTTTTGCAAATCTTCGGGCGTGATGAGGGCGAGCCGCCTCCCGGCGATCTCATTCAAACGCGCGTCAGCGATGGCAGCGGCTTCTTCAATCTTTACATCCTCAAGCCCTGGGTGCGCGACATCATGCGTCTTGAAGTGCAAGTCCCGGCCGGATTTGTGGTCAGCGCCATAGAGACCGAAACCGGCGTCGTGGTGGACGACAACGCCATCGAATGGGCGCAACCGGAGCAGCGCGTGCATTGGAACATGATCTACATGGATTGGCCCACCCCAACGCCCACGCCTACGCCGTCGCCCGCGCTGGAGGGGTTCACCTGGCAAGACATGAACGCGAATGGTCTGCACGACGAAGCGGAGCCGCATCTTTCCGGCATCGAACTCACCCTTATGGAACAGAACGCGCCTCCGGGACAACAACGCACCTGGAGCGTCATCAGCGATGAAAGCGGTTACTATCGTTTCGACGAAATCCCCGACGGCGCCTATGCCCTCTATGTATCCATTACGGCTGGAGACTACCTCCCCACCACGGCCTCGATGGTTCCCATTGACACAAGAGCCGCTCAAGCCAGCATTCGAGTGGACTTCGGCCTCTATCCCGTAGGCGAAACGCCACTCTTCCTTCCGCTCGCCCTCCGCAAGCACAACATCAACGCGAATCCTGGGTTAAGCCAGGCCCCCTTCTATCTTCCGCTCCCCCTTCACCAATGAAGTCCATTCTCACACCCACTCCGGGCGGCGATCGGGATGATCGCCGCCCGGAGCTTTTTAGATCCATCCACACATTTGGACAAACTCTTCCATTACTTGGGCTAATGTCGGAGCAGGAGCGGCTTCAACGCCGCTCTTGGTATGCTTGTGCGACCGCGAAGGGAGACGCGGCCGATGCATTGCATTATCGTATCGAAAGAGCAGCCTTTTTTCACCGTCCTGATAGTGATAGCTGTACATCAACTTTTCCACTCCCTCGGGCGTAGCATCGAGGTATTCGCGAAAGAATAGCTCAGAACCATCCACAAAATGAACTGAACCAACAAGATAACCTTGCTCACCTGGCCTCTGCTCATAATTCAATCGAATATCGAGCACGAAAGGCATCGCCGAATATCGATCAGCGAGGAGCCGAATCTGCGCGATATATTCCTGAATCAGGATATTCGATCTCCCTCAAGCGCGCCAGCTTTTCCCGCAATCGCTGCATCAGTAAATACTCGCCCGCCCATTGCACATATTCATCATCACCGCCGTTCAAGTCCTCGGCCGTCATGCTTTGCATAAACTCTTCAGAAGATACAGCATATCGTTGTTCGAACTCGGCCAGCCTTTTCTGCGCCATTTCCAGGGCCAATTCCAAACGCGCGATTTCGGCTTCGATCGCGGAGCGCACCAGAGGAAGCGTTTTCTCGGCCTGTTTTGTCGGCTCCAAATAAAGCGTACTCATCACATCACCTCATCACTAACATTATAACATAACCTTAGACCTCACACTTGCGGCAGGAACCGCTTCATCACTTCCAGGTTTTCCAATGCGCGGCCCGCGCCAATGGCCACGCAGGCGATGGGATTCTCGGCCACAAAACAAGGCACATTCGTCTCACGCGTGAGCAACTTGTCTAGATTGCGCAACTGCGCGCCGCCGCCCGTGAGCACCATGCCGCGGTCGATGATATCCGAGGCCAGTTCGGGTGGGGTTTTCTCCAAAGTCTGCTTCGCCGCTCCCACGATGGTCATGAGAGGATCGGTGATGGCTTCGGTCACCTCATCCGAAGTCACTTGAATCGTCTTGGGCAAACCGGCCACCTGATCGCGGCCGCGCACTTCCATGGTCAGGGTTTCGTCCAAAGGCAACGCAGAGCCGATCTGAATCTTCAATTCCTCGGCCGTTTGCTCGCCGATGATGAGATTGTACTTGCGGCGAATGTAGTTGATGATGGCCTGATCGATGCGATTGCCGCCCACGCGCACACTGCTCCAGGCCACGATGTCGTTCATGGAAACCACAGCCGCCTCGCTGGTGCCGCCGCCCACATCCACCACCATGTTGCCCGTAGGGGTGTTAATGGGCAATCCCGCGCCCAGGGCCGCGGCCAAAGGCTCAGGAATGAGATAGGCCTCTTTTGCGCCAGCCTGAACGGCCGCATCATACACCGCGCGGCGCTCCACGCTGGTCACGCCCTTGGGCGAGCTCATCATGATTTGCGGACGCAACATAGGGTTGCGCCCGGTGACGCGGCGAATAAAATGACGCAACATGGCCTCAGTGACCACATAATCGGCGATGACGCCATCGCGCACCGGGCGGGCCACTTCAATGCTCTCGGGCACGCGGCCCAACATCTCGGCCGCGTCCTTACCCACAGCCACAATCTTATTGTCGCGCACCGAAATGGCCACCACGCTTGGCTCTTGCAACACGACGCCCTTGCCGCGCACATAAACCAACACGTTGACCGTTCCCAGATCGATGCCGATTTGTTTCTCGAACATAAAAACGAAAACCTCTATTAGATGGACGATAAGACGATGGGACGACAGGACGATGCTCTTTTTTCATCGTCTCACCATCTTATCATCCCATCATCCGTAATCGAAAAAAGAAACGATTGCTCTCAAGCCGGCGTCGATGCGACCCAGGGATTATAATCGAGACGCGAAGGGATGGGAAAACGCGCTCGGGTCGAAAACATGCGAAACCGGGCGCTCAACCAAACGCCCGGTCCAATTCTCATACGCCCGAATTGCAATATCGTTCCATAGACGCAAATAAGGACAAGGCCCCATGGCCTCCTATTGGTGTTTTGACAACGGCTATTGCTCTCCTTCGCCGCCGTAAGGCTGGGCGGGGCGATCGGGCCGACGACCGCCGCGGCGCTTGGCCAGCTTCAAACGAACCATCGATCGTCGCAGAGCGGCCTCCATCGCCACGCGGCGGTCCATATCGCGCTCGTGTTCGTGGCTGGCCAGCCATTCGCGAGCGCGACGCAAAGCTGTTTCCGCTCGCAGCGCATCGATCTCTTCGGCCGCCTCGCCCGAACGGGCCACCAAAACCACCTTATCGGGCCGCACTTCCACAAAGCCGCCGCCCACAGCAAAGTATTTGTCGGGCTGGCCTTCCTGGCGCACCATCACCTCGCCCGGAACCACCACGGCCATAAGGGGCGCGTGTTTGGGCAATACGCCGATGACGCCATCCGCGCCGGGCAAAACTACCATATTTACATCGCCTTCGAAGACGATGCGATCCTGGGCGACGAACTCAAAGTGCAATGTGGACATAGATCAACCACCTCACGATTGCGAGCGAAGCCGCTCGGCTTTTTCTACGGCCTCCTCAATGGTGCCGACCATATAGAACGCGGCTTCGGGCAGATCATCGTGCTTGCCCTCCAAGATTTCCTTGAAACCGCGCACAGTGTCCTCGATTTTCACATAGCGGCCCGGCTGTCCCGTGAACTGTTCGGCCACAAACATGGGCTGGGTGAGGAAACGCTGAATCTTGCGCGCGCGAGCCACCGTCAGCTTGTCTTCTTCGCTCAACTCTTCCACGCCAAGAATGGCGATGATGTCCTGCAAATCCTTGTAGCGCTGCAAAGCCTGCTGCACCCCGCGAGCCACATTGTAATGATCCTCGCCCACCACATTGGGGTCGAGGATGCGGCTGGTGGAGGCCAGGGGGTCCACAGCGGGGAAGAGGGCCTGCTCCGCCAGGGAGCGCTCTAGGGAGATGGTCGCGTCCAGGTGGGCGAAGGTCGTGGCCGGAGCAGGATCGGTGTAGTCGTCGGCAGGCACATAAATGGCCTGCATCGAGGTGATGGACCCCCGTTTTGTTGAAGTGATGCGCTCCTGCAACTCACCCATGTCGGTGCCCAGAGTGGGCTGATAGCCCACCGCGCTGGGCAGACGACCCAAAAGCGCGGACACCTCGGAGCCAGCCTGCACGAAACGGAAGATGTTGTCGATGAACAGAAGCACGTCGCGACCCTCATCGCGGAAATACTCGGCCATGGTCACTGCGGTCAGGCCCACGCGTAGGCGCGCGCCGGGCGGCTCGTTCATCTGGCCAAACACCATCACGGTTTGCGGCAGCACGCCCGATTCCTTCATCTCGTGCAACAGGTCGTTGCCCTCGCGAGAGCGTTCACCCACGCCCGCAAACACCGAATAGCCCGCGTGCTCTTCGGCCACGTTGCGGATCAGCTCCTGGATGATGACCGTCTTGCCCACGCCTGCGCCGCCGAACACGCCCGTCTTGCCGCCTTTGGTGAAGGGGGCGATGAGGTCGATGACCTTGAGGCCGGTCTCGAACATTTCGGTCTGGGTCGATTGTTCGGCGAAGGGCGGTGCAGGACGATGGATAGGATAATAAGTCTCGGCCTCCACCGGCCCCAGCTCGTCGATGGGATTGCCAGTCACGTCGAAAAGCCGCCCCAAAGTGACAGGGCCGACCGGCACCGTAATGGGGCCGCCTGTGGCGATGGCCTCCATGCCGCGACGCAACCCATCGGTGGTGGACATAGCCACCGTGCGCACGCGCTCGTTGCCCAAAAGCTGCTGCACTTCGCACACGAGGACGCCGCCATCCTCCAGAGGGATCTCGACTGCATCGAAGATGTCGGGCAATTCGCCCTCCGCGAACTCGACATCCACCACAGGATCCACCACAGGACCGAGAACGCTGATGATATGGCCAACGGATCGCTTCTTATTTCCGTTCGTGCTCATTCAGGAAAACCTCCAAAAAACACTCAATAGCCAATAACCGATGGCTAATAATCAAAAACAATAATTAAAGTGGTGAAAATTGCACGAAATCGCCGTTACTCGACAAATAGGTGCATTTTCCTTACAGGCAACACCTTCTTGGGGCCTCCATCTCCGCAGCCAGGCTCAACGTTGCGATTCGAGCGCGGTGACCGCACCGGCAATGTCGAGCAGAGCCATGGTGATGGAAGCCTGACGGGCTTTGTTGTATGTTAGGGTCAGGTCGCCAATGAGTTCTTCGGCCGCTTCGGTCGCATTGCGCATGGCCACCATACGGGCCGAATGTTCACTGGCGATGGCTTCATAAAGCGCTTGCAAAATTTGCACTTCGGTGAAGCTGCGCAACACCTGATTCAAAACCGTGGCCGCATCCGGCTCGAAGATGTAATCGGTGGCCATGGGCACCGACGGCTCCTCCGGCACAATGGGCAGCAACTGCTTCACGGTTGGCTCCTGCCGCAAAGTGTTTACGAAATCGGTGTAGCCCAAAAACACCGCATCATACCGAGCCGCGACGAAATCATCGATGACAACACGCGCAATGGGAGCGACCGAAGCGCTATGGCTCTCGGTTTCGGCCGGCTTGCCCAGATATTGGCTGCGGGGGCGGTCGCCAATGCCTACAAACTCAGCTCGGATAGGAGGCCCGTACCGACGCATCCAATCACGACCTTTACGACCCACCGTCACCAGTTCCACTTCGTATCCGGCGCTGCGCCATTCATTGATGGACTCCACCGCGCGACGAATCATATTGCTGTTGAGACCACCCGCCAGGCCGCGGTCGGCCGTGATCAAGAGCAGGCATACGCGTTGAATTTCGCGTTGCTGCAATAGCGGCTGCTCCGCGGCCAACGATTGGCGCAACCGCGCCAGAAAAGCCAACACTTCCATGGCCTTTTGCGCGTAAGGCCGGGTGGCTTGCACCTGCGCCTGGGCGCGGCGCATCTTCGAAGCCGACACCGCTTCCATCGCGCGCGTCACCTGGGAAATATTCTTGACGCTGCGAATACGACGTTTGATCTCTCGCGTGGTAGCCAAGGGGATCTCCTCAATTACACAAATTGCTTGTTGAACGCCTCAATGGCCAGCTTCAGGCTATCCTCGGTCTGTTCGGAAAGCACCTTTTCACGCTCGATGGTCTTGCCGATTTCGGGATAGTTGGTGGCCATAAACTGGTAGAACTTCTGCTCCCACTCGGGGATGCGCTCGATGTCGATCTCATCAAGATAGCCGTTGGTGCCGGCGTAAATAACCATCACCTGATTGGCCAGGGAAACAGGCTGATACTGAGGCTGCTTGAGCAACTGAGTCAGGCGCTGGAAGCGATCCAACTGCCGTTGCGTGGCCTTGTCCAGATCAGAGCCAAACTGGGCGAACGCGGCCAGCTCGCGACCTTGGGCCAACTCCAGCTTCATGCGGCCCGCCACCTGTTTCATGGCCTTGGTTTGCGCGGCCGAACCCACGCGCGACACCGAAAGACCCACATTGAGGGCCGGTCGGATGCCGGCGTAGAAGAGATCGGCCTCGAGATAGATCTGGCCGTCGGTGATGGAAATGACGTTGGTGGGAATATAGGCGGAAACATCGCCGGCCTGCGTTTCGATGATGGGCAGGGCGGTGAGCGAACCGCCGCCGTATTCGGGCGCCAGCTTGGCTGCGCGCTCGAGCAACCGGCTGTGCAGGTAAAATACATCGCCTGGGTAGGCTTCGCGACCGGGCGGGCGGCGCAGCAACAACGAAACCTGGCGATAAGCCCAGGCATGCTTGCTAAGGTCGTCGTAGACGATGAGCGCGTCTTTGCCCTGCTCCATGAACTCTTCGCCCATGGCGCAGCCGGCATACGGCGCAAGATATTGCAACGCGGCCGGCTCCGAAGCTGTGGCGGCCACCACGATGGTGTGCTCCATCGCGCCGTACTTCTCCAGCGTCGCCACCACCTGAGCCACGCTGGCTCGTTTCTGACCAATGGCCACGTAGATGCAGATCAGATCCTGGCCCTTCTGATTGATGATGGTGTCGATGGCGACGGCGGTTTTGCCGGTCTGTCGGTCGCCAATGATCAGCTCGCGCTGGCCGCGACCGATGGGGATCATCGAATCGATGGCCTTGATGCCTGTTTGCACCGGCGTGTCCACGCTCTTCCGATAAACCACGCCGGGCGCGATGCGCTCTACAGGACGAAATTTATCGGTTTCGATGGGGCCTTTGCCGTCGATGGGCTGACCCACGGCATTGACCACGCGACCAATCAGGGCCTCGCCCACGGGCACCGACGCGATGCGGCCCGTGCTGCGCACCAGATCGCCCTCCTGGATGTCGCTATATTCGCCCATGATGATGGCGCCCACCGAATCTTCGTCCAGATTCAGGGCGATGCCTAAGGTCCCGCTGGGAAATTCGACCAGCTCGCTTGCCATGCAATTGCGCAGGCCGCGAATGCGGGCGATGCCATCGCCAACCTCGACCACGGTTCCCACGTCCACGCGACGCGCGGGCGCCTCGAAGTGTTGAATTTGTTCCTTCAGCAGAGCAAGATCGTCAAGTCCGACTGCCATATGGTTCTCCTAAATAGATATCGGCGTAATGCAATTTGAGGCGGCTCATTTCAAAAGCCGGGCTTTTCCGACAACGCATTTCGCAAAATGAACCTCGCCTTCATGGCTCAATCATGTCATGCGCTTGCGCTTACGCCCAAGTTCTGACGCAAAGCCTCCAACCGGCCGCGTACGCTGTCGTCGATGAGCGTATCGCCCACGCGCACGATGATGCCGCCCAAAATATCGGGGTCCACTTGAAAGACAAACTCCAAAGACCCGAATTGCTCGCTAAGCCGGGCCCGCACGCGCTCTTTCTCTTCTTCTGAGAGCGGCAACGCGGTGGTGACAATGGCCCGCTGCGGCCCTGCGCCCTCACCGCGATAAATGCGCGCCAGGGCTTCCTCTACATCGTCCAACAAACCGATATCGTTGTTATCGAGCAACACGCCCAGGAAGTTGCGCAGTTCTTTGGGCGCGCTCGAAGGCAATACGCCATCCAGGGCGGCCAGCTTGGCGGCAATGTCGAGGTTGGGATCATACAATTGGGCCCGCAGCTTTTTATTGGTGTGCACGGCGACATTCACCTTCTCCAACCCGTCGAGCCATGGTTCGAGAACGGCGGCCAGAATGCCGCGGGCGTAAGCTTCAGGCGTCCTATTCATGTCAATTCAGGCTCGTTTCGGAGAGGAATTCTTCGATCAGTTGATGCTGCAACGACTCGTCGAGACCATGACGCACAACGCGTTCGGTTGCAAGTACAGTGAGCTCGGCAATTTGCTTGTGCGCCTCGGCCAGGATGCGTTGCTTCTCGGCCTCGGCTTCCTGAATCGCGCGCGCTTTCAGCTCCTCGGCCTCGCGCTTGGCCTCGGCCAGGATGTCGGCGCGCACGCGCTCGGCCTGGGCCGAAGCCTCGGCGATGCGCTTTTGCGCCTCGGCCCGTTCGGCCTCGATCTGGGCCATGAGCCGGGCGCGTTCTTCTTCCGCCTCTTTGCGGGCCACTTCAGCCGCGGCCAGACTATCCGCAATGCGCTGCTTGCGTTCGTCCAGCATGTTCATCAACGGCGGGTAGAGGAACCGCTTCAGAAGCAATAACAGGATGATAAAGTTGATGATCTGCGAAAGCAGAAAAGGTCCATTTACACCCAATTGGTTCATGCAGACGCCTCCTTACGCTGAATCGTGGGAATCTGACCGGCAGATGACATGAGTCGGTCGGCCGGGGATCAGGACAAACCAGGCGCACCCACAAAGATCAACAGGAGGGCCACCACCAGTGCGTAAATGGCGATCGCTTCCGCAAACACAATGCCGAGAATCATGTTGGTGCGGATTTCGCCGGCGGCTTCGGGATTGCGGCCAATGGCCTGCAAAGCGCCCATAACCAAAAGACCGACGCCAATGCCAGGGCCGATCGCGCCAAGACCGATTGCGAGTCCGGGGCCAAGGATTTCAATCATGATGGAAATTTTCCTCCGTGGATTGTGATGAAGTATGTTAAGAAAAGAATGTGTCGAAAGAGTGTAGCGTTTATCGATGGAAAGCGTCGAACAATCATTGCAAATTGCACATGAACATCATGCGCAAGCGCGCCTTGCATCATGGCGACTCACGCCATACGCCATAGGATATCAATGATGCTCGTCTCCGGCATGGCTGTGGGTGGCGGCCTCAAAGAAAATGAACGTGAGGATGGCGAACACAAAGGCCTGCATAAAGCCCACAAACATCTCCAGGCCAAAGAAGGGCAGGGGCAGCAGCAACGCCAACAAAAACGCCATGACAAAAAGCAACACCTGTCCCGCGAAAATATTGCCAAAGAGACGGAAGGAGAAACTGATGATTTTGGCGAATTCAGAAACCAGCTCCAATAGACCAACAAAAATATCGATAGGCTTGCTACCGGTGATCACCGGGTTGAAGAAACGCCGCCAATACTTGGCGCCCAAGAATTGCATGCCGATAATTTGAGTGAGAATCACCGAAATCAAGGCCAAACCAATGGTGAGATTCAAATCGGTTGCGGCCGCGCGGAAGAAGGGGATCAATATATAGCCCCCTGATGCAAGCTCTGGATCCTTTGGCCCGTGATACTCCTTACCCTTTTTCTCATAAGCCTCGGCGTCCTCCCTCGCCCGGGCCTGCTGTTCTTCGGTGAGCACAACGGGCTTTTTCACAATGGAGGGCAGCCCCAAAAAGGTTCCTTTCTCCCACCCATTGCGAATGGTTCCATCTGAATTGACATAGGCCACTTCCAACGGCTCGAACACGCCAATGCTATCGAAGCCGGGAACCAGCTCCCACCAGTTCGCGAAGAGAAGGAAAAGCAAGATGGTCATGAACATGGGAAACCATCTGCGAGCCTTTTCTTTGCCCGCAATGTCCGTGAGCATCCCCTCGAATGTCTCAAACACCCACTCCATCAGGTTTTGCATGCCCGAAGGGACCTCCTGGACCTTGCGCACAGCGAGAAAGGCCAGGAATAGCACGGTCAAATCGGCCAAGATCGTGGCCAGGAAGGTGTTCGTCACTGGCATGCCAAAGAGATACCATCCCGGTATTTTCTCCGCCGGCAACGAGATGGTCGGCATGGGAACCTTAATGAACAAAACGGAAACGATAATCGCCGCCAAAACAGCGATGATGATGACCAGGTTCTTTCCCTGAAAGAGCTTACGCACTACGCATTCTCCTTATCGTCGGTTTCGGGAGGTGCAAGGGTTTGATAACGCAGTTGGATGGTGCGAATCACAACGATGGACGCAAGAAGAGCGCCCAAGGCCGAACCGCATAGCAAGCCTTTGGGCGCAACGCCCAACCCGATGTCGAGCAGTAGTCCCAACAAAAGAGGCGACAACAACGCCAGCAAAACCCAAAAGCTCAGGCGTATCGCCAATGACATCCACGCTGGATGCTTCGTTGCATTCGGGCGTTGTGGCAAGTTGACCCCCCTTTCACGGGAGACAGGCATCAGAGTCGGGTGAAAATAGGCGGAAAGGTGGGCTGAAACAGCGCTGACCGGGAGTATAACCGATTGCACCATCTCGCGCAAAATTGGAGACCCCGCGAATAACGCGGGAACGCGTCCCCTTTTGCAACTAACTCGTTTGCCGCTTCAGAGCACCTTGAGCAGCGCCAGGGCCGGCGATTTCAGAGCGGCCAATCGCGGTTGTGGCCCCATGGCCACCACATGCCCGGCTTCGCGCACGCGCTCGAGCACATCCGCGAAGGCGCGAAAGTCGGCCTTGGTGGCGCCCAACACCTCTTCGCGAAGGCGTTGTCGAAACGCGTCGCTTTCGCCTGTCAGCCAGCGCTGCATCGATATCCAACCTTTGGCGTCGGGCAAAAGGTAAGCGTCCATCGCGCCGATGGTGCCAATGATGCTCTTGGTCAGCTCATCCTCGCTGAGATCGACCTCGCGCAGGAAGCGAGCAGTCTGGTCGTAGATCTCCAACGTCTTTTTCAGATGAGGGTCTCTATAAGAAAGGAAGTCGAATAAGCCGGTGCGCTGATCGAAGAGGGAAAAGCCGCTGTACGCGCCGCCCTTCATGCGCACCCGCTCCCATAGCCAGGTGGTGGCCAGGAAACGGTTGATCACATGAATGGAGCCGTGCAGCCGGTAACCCAAGTCATAGAGATTCGCGCCTTTGCCCACATAGTTCACCTGCACGGGGATGGCGAGCCCCTCGTGGGGTGGGAGAGCGGTGGGAGACCAGGAGGCCGGCGGAACCGGTGATGCGGGCAAAGCCCCAATGAACGCGGCGAGACGAGGTTCGACACCCGCCCAATTCGCTTCATCCAGCGTCACATTCCAAAGCATGGAAGGGCGCTGGATGAGCCGTTCGCGCAGCGTTTCCAAAACCTGAAGCACAGAAGGCCAGTCCTTCTTCACTTGCTCGCTCAAGTTTCGCAAGAAGAATAGATAATCCACTCCGCTCATTTGCTCGGTCAGCCAACCAGCGATGTGGAAATGAGCGGCCAACCTGCCGTGCACGACCATGTATCCGGCGGGCGCGAGTTGGGCCTCTTGAGCGGCTTTTTCTTCGAGCACTATCTGACGAAAACGCTCCTGGTCATCGAAGCGGGCTTTGTGCAAGATATCATGGAGAATGTCTAACAAGTCTTGGGCGCGTTCGACTGTGGCCTTGCCGCGTAAAAAGAGCCAGGACAGCGGCTCAGGACTGGCCAATCGGCTGGAGATGTAGAGATCGTCGCGGATGCCGCCCGTCTTGCTGCCAATGCGCCGCGAGAGCTGCACATAATCTTCGTCTTCGGTTCCCATTTCCAGCAACGCCCGGCCGAACAGGGGGACGAAAGGTAGCAATTCTTGCTCGACGCCGCGCAGGTCCATGCCCACGTCGAGATAGAGGATGCCGTTGGTGAAAAGATCATGATAAAGCGCGCGGCCTCCGTTCAGCGACAATTCGACCAGGGGGATGATTTTGTTCTCGCGCTCCAGGTCTTCTAGCTTTAGGCGAGGGATCGCGGCCAAAGCTTGAGGGTCGTCGGGCGTCTCTTGAAGCCGATGCAGCGTTTCCATCTCCTCGATGACCGCTTTCAAGTCGTCTGGACTCATGGCCGAGCGAATCGCGTCCAGACGCCTGGCCTCCTCCTCGTTCCAACGTTTCTGCAAATCGGGGTCGGGCCGAAAAAGCAACGTGACGCGATGAGGATTTTCCAGAAAATAGCGGCGGATCAAGTCCTCGAAATAATGCTCCCCGCGAGCCAGACGTTTTTTGATGCGGCTTAAAGGCTGCTCAAAAGCAATGACCTCCATGGGATCGCGACCATATGTCCAGGCCGCGAGCGCGGCCAACATGAGAGCCAGCCCGCGCGGGATGCCGCCCGTGTTTTGTTCGCGCAGCCGAAACTCGATGGTGTTCATGGCCGACTCAATCGCGCTTTGCTCGACGCCCTCTGCGGCCAGATGCTCCAATGTATCCAGGATCAGGCGTTCGACCGCGTCTGCGTGGGCCGGGTCCACGCCCTTGAGACCGGTGGAGAAATAGACCTGACGCAGCTCCGGCATCAACCCCACTCCGGCCAGGTCTTC
Source organism: Chloroflexota bacterium (assembly GCA_013151415.1). Taxonomy (GTDB): domain Bacteria; phylum Chloroflexota; class Anaerolineae; order J102; family J102; genus JAADII01. Next base: position 22,290 of record JAADII010000112.1, on the reverse strand, counting down.
ACCCAAACCCGATTCGATGAGCGCCTTGCGCAAAGGCGACGCGGGATCGCCAATGAGAATGTGGGTGAGGATGGCCAGACTTAACAGGAGTTCGGGATCGGGGTCCGCAGCCAAAGACCAATTGACCGTGAGGTAGGCTTTGGCGTCATCGCCCGCGATGTAGGCCTCTTCTTCGCGACGAGGTTGAGCAAAACGAGGCTGCACATCAATCTTCACCTCCACATCGCGCCGATCGAATTCGCTCAGCCACTCATTCATCAGCCGCAAGCGCTCTTCGGGCGGATCATCGCCGTAGAAATAGATCAGCGCGTTGGAAGGATGATAATAACGGCGATGGAAATCGAGGAACTGTTCGTAGGTCAGTTCGGGGATGCGACGCGGATCGCCGCCCGATTCCAGGCCGTAGGTGGTGTCGGGAAAAAGGTGGCGCCGCACCACATCGTCGAGACGATCGTCAGGGTCGGCGAATGCGCCTTTCATTTCATTAAACACCACGCCCTTGTAGCTGAGCGCTTGACCATTTTTCCGCTCAACCTCATAATGCCATCCTTCTTGCGCGAAGGTGTGCGGCGAAAGCAAGGGATGAAACACCGCATCCAAATAGACATCGATGAGATTGTAGAAATCCTGCAAGTTTTGGCTGGCCACGGGATAGACCGTGCGGTCGGGATAGGTGAACGCGTTCAAAAAGGTTTTGAGCGAACCTTTGATCAGCTCGATGAAAGGTTCTTTGACAGGATATTTGCGCGAACCGGCCAGCACAACATGTTCTAAAATGTGAGCAACGCCGGTGGAATCGGTGGGCGGGGTGCGAAAGGCGACGCCAAAGACCTTGTTTTCATCGTCGTTTTCCAGCGACAAGAGCTCTGCGCCGCTCTTTGCATGCCGAAAAAGCCGAGCGCGAGTGTTCAGTTCGGGTATATCCATCTCGCGAACAAGCTCGAAACCGTGAATGTCGGTCATGAAGGGCTCCTTGAAGGGAAATATATATCGTGATTTGGTGTTTGGTTATTGGATACTGGGTATTGGATATTGGGTAGTCAAACGCGGCTCTGTAATCAGAACACCCAATACCCAGTATCCAGTATCTAGATATCTAGTATCCGGCATCCAAGACATCCAATCTGAATTATACACGAAGCCGCCCATCTTGCGCAGCAAGCCTGGGCCGTGGTATGTTTGCATGTCCATCACCGCCGCGCGCTCGGTCGCGGCGACGATGGATTGACAAGAACGATGGGACGAGTAGGGCAACGGAACCCGCCAACCCATTTCCTTATCGCCCAGCGTTTATTGTCGAAGCGCACTAATCTGTAAAATCCGCGATCTATTTTTTCGAAGCAATCCCCATGATCTCCACACACTTCAACATTCCCTCTCAGCCGCCGCGCTGGAGCCTTGACGACTTGTTTCCCGGAGCAGATAGCGCCGAGTTCCAGGCCGCGCTCAAACAATTGGACGAACAGGTCACCGAATTCGAGGCGGTTCGCGAGCAATTATCCGACCATATCACACCCGAAGCCCTTCTCGATATCATCGGGCAGATGGAAGCCATTAGCCAGTTGGCCTACCGCGTCTTCGGCTTCGCGAGCCTGTGGTTTAGCGAAGACACGCAAAATCAGGATGCGCAAAGCCTGTACGGCCGCGTGCAGCAGATGATAGCCGATCTCACCAACCGAACGCTCTTTTTCAATCTGTGGTGGAAGGCGCTGGATGATGAGAACGCGGCTCGCCTCATGGCCGAAATGGGTGACTACCGTTATTGGCTTGAAGAAATGCGTCATTTCAAGCCGCACACGCTCTCGGAGGCCGAAGAAAAGATCATCAACATCAAGGATGTGACCGGCTCGGCCGCGCTTGTGAATCTTTATGAAACCATCACCAATCGCTATGTGTTCGAGCTGGAGGTTGATGGAGAGAAAAAAGAATTGACGCGCGGGGAAGTTATGCAACATGTGCGCAGCCCCGATCCCGATCTGCGAGCGCGCGCTTACCAAACCCTTTATCAAGTATATGGCCATGACGGCCCCATTCTTGGCCAGATCTACCAGTTTCTTGTGCGCGATTGGCGCAACGAGCAGGTGAATTTACGCCATTTCGACACGCCCATCGCCGCGCGCAACCTGCGCAACGACATCCCTGATGAAGTGGTTGATTTGCTGTTGGACGTCACGCGAGAAAACGCCCCGCTGTTTCAGCGTTACTTCCGCCTGAAAGCCCGGGTTCTCGGCATGGAGCGGCTACGACGCTACGACATTTACGCGCCTGTAAGCAAAGCCGACAAGCGCTACGACTTCGCCGCGGCCGCGAACATGGTGTTGGACGCCTTTCAGGAATTCGACGCGGAGATGGCGCAACTGGCCGAACGCGTATTCGCCGAAAACCACCTGGACGCGGAGGTGCGCAAAGGCAAACGCAGCGGCGCGTTTTGTTGGAGCGCGACCCCGAAATTGACGCCTTGGGTGCTGACCAATTACCAGGGCCGCGCGGCCGACATCTCGACTCTGGCCCATGAATTGGGCCACGCGGTGCACGGCATGTTCGCGTCGCATCACAGCATCTTCACCTTTCACGCCTCGCTCCCCCTGGCCGAAACCGCGTCCACTTTTGGCGAGATGTTGCTCATCGACCGACTTCTATCCCAAGAAGAGGACGAAGACGTGCGCCGAGACATGCTCTTCCGCCAGGTGGACGACGCCTACGCCACTATCATGCGTCAGGTGTTCTTCGCCCTGTTCGAGCGCACCGCGCACGAGATGGTCCACCAGGGCGCGACAACCGATGAGCTGGCCGCGGCCTATATGGAAAATCTGCAAGAGCAATTCGGCGACGCCATCGATCTCAGTGAGGAATTCCGTTGGGAGTGGGTGTCGATTCCCCACATCTATCACACGCCATTTTATGTCTACGCCTACGCGTTTGGCCAGTTATTGGTGCTGGCTCTGTATCGACAATATCGAGAAGAGGGCGAGGCGTTCAAGGCGCGCTATCTCGATATTCTGCGCGCAGGCGGCTCGGACGCGCCGGCCCGCATTTTGGCCGCCGCGGGTGTCGACATCCATCAGCGCGCCTTCTGGCAAGGCGGTTTCGATATCATCGCCGAGCAAATCAGCGATCTGGAACGCATGCTTGATGCATAGGCCGCTTTTCTATTGGTTTTATTGGCCGCATCTGGCCTCCTTCCTTCATCCGATTTTGTACAACGAACAACCTCTCACTTGACGCCAACCACAAGGACGCCCCATGTACACCATCTCCCTTTCACGCACTTTCATTGCTCAACGCACCGACCCCGACGCGGACCAGCCTCGCGCCCATGTGTATAGGGCCGAACTCATGCTCGAAGGCGAAAACCTCGATAGCCAGGGCTATCTCATCGACCTCGAAGAGGTGGCTATTCAGCTCGAAGAGGCGGTAGCCCCGTTTCGCGATAAGCACTTGAATATGCGGCCCGAATTCGAGGGCGAAAATCCCAGCCTCGAACGCATCGCCCGCGTGCTTTGTCACAAAATCGACGAAACGCTTTACGCGCCCGATGTGCTGGCCATCAGCATCAAATTGTGGGAGGATGATCGGATCTGGGCCGCATATGATTTGGAAAGAGAAGAAGCGTGAGCGTCGTCACATCGTTGGGGAAGTCGGGCCGGATGATGCGACGCGTTGGATTGCTGGCGCTTTTGGCGACGCTGACCTTTTCGCTGTTTGCATGGAATGGGCGCGAATCGGCGCGAGCCGGCTCGTCCATGCAGATGGACGACCCGCTTTCGAGCTGGGTCGCGGGCTCGGACGCCATCGTGCGGGGGACGGTGCTCGAGAAGAGAAGCGCCTGGGATCCCTCGCGCGCGTTCATCGAGACCGATTATTTGCTGCGGGTCGAGGAGGTCATCCTGGGCGAAATCGAGCAAGGCGCGGTGATTGTGCGCATGTTGGGCGGCGAATTGCCCGACGGATTGGGCATGAGGGCCACGCATCGCGCGTCTTTCGCAGTGGGGGATGAGGTTCTCGCCTTTCTCGAAACCCGCGAGGATGAGTATCCATCGCGCCTTCGCCGAAGCGGAGGACAGGTCTATCGGCTGGCGGATGGGGGACGGGCCGCGTATGTATTGACCGAAAAACCCGCGGCCGCGGCGCAGGCCGCAACCGCGCTCTTGCACCGAGTTTGGAGCGAGATCGATGGCCAGACGGCGAAAAATGGATGGTTGGCTGCGCCTGAGCGACGATGGGCCATTCCCGCTTATCTATCGCCGCAAGATTTCGTATACACCGGGCACAAGTGGCCTGTAAACTCGGTCACCTATCGAGTCAACCCCACTTCCATCCAAGCGAATGCGGGCAATGGGTCCACCGCCGACTTTCTCAACGCCATCACCGCGGCCGCATACACCTGGACTATCGTGCCCACCGCGGATTTCAGCTTCATCTATGGCGGAACGACGAGCGCCACCACCTATGGATACAACGGCGCCAACGAAATCGTCTTCATTTCCGATGGAAGCACGAGCAGCACCCTGGCTACAACCATTTATTGGTATAGAAACTCCACCATTTTGGAGGCCGATGTTTGGTTTGATGACGATCATCTTTGGGATGCGACCGGAAGCCCCTCATCGGGCGAAGTGGATGTGCAGAGCGTAGCCCTGCACGAATTTGGGCATTGGCTGGCGCTGGACCATGATCCCGAATCGGTGGCCGTGATGTATGCTTACATCAGCAGCGCCACATTGAAGCGCGTGCTCCATCAAAACGACAAGGACGGCATCAGCTTCATCTACCCGGCCGCGGCCACCAGCACGCCCACTCCACCAGCCACCAACACGCCCACCCCGCCGGCCACCAACACGCCCACTTCACAGCCCACCAACACCCCCACCTCTCGGCCCACCAACACGCCCACCTCACAACCCACCAGCACCCCCACGCCTCAGCCCACCAACACGCCGACCCCCCAACCCACCAGCACGCCCACTCCCACGCCTGAAGTGTGGCGTTTTCGCGGCTATGCTTTGATTGGCCCCATGTCGGGCGAGCCTGCGGGTCAGGGCTATCTCACCCATGCGGCGTTAGCCGATGTCACGCTCAGGCTATTCGGCTATAATCAGGGCCAAACCCCGCCCGGAACGCTCATCGCCTCAAGAACCACGGCTGCGGACGGCTTCTGGAACTTCTTCATCATCCATCCCTGGGTCTACGACACCTTTCGTTTGGTCATCGAATCACCTCGCGGCTATGTGGTGACCGCTCTAGTCAGCGAACAAAGCGTCGCGGTGGATGAAACAACTCTTGAATGGAATCAAGTCGCGGCGGCCCTTTATCTGACTGACATCTACTTGGAGCCCTCGACCTCCACGCCCACCCTCACACCCACCCCGACCGCAACCCCCACGCCTTACAAAACCTGGCTGGGGATAATCTGGCATGGATAGCCGCACGGTGCGCTCAAGCCTGTTTGCAGATGGTGGAAGATCGCGCTATACTAGAAAAAATGTTCGCTTTGTCAATTTGAGGTGGTTGCCAATGAACGGTCGTAATCGCAATTTAATAGCTTTCGGGTGGTACGGCGGAAAATATAGTCATCTCGGATGGCTGCTCCCCCTCTTGCCGCGCACAAAACATTATTGTGAACCTTTTGGTGGTTCGGCCGCTGTCCTACTAAATCGAGAGCCATCGCCTATCGAAACTTATAATGATATTGATGGCGAAGTGGTCAACTTCTTTCGCGTGTTACGCGAACAGAAAGAAGATCTTATCGAAGCCATAGGATTGACTCCGTTCTCACGGGAAGAGTTCGAAATCGCGCTGAGTGAACCAACAGAAGGATTATCCGACCTTGAACGTGCGCGGCGTTTTTATGTGCGGGCCCGTCAGGTCCGCACGGGTTTGGCTCAGACAGCGAGCAATGGGCGCTGGGCCCATTGTCGGTTGACCAGCCGCGCGGGCATGGCCGGAGCTGTGTCGCGATGGTTGGGTGCGGTGGAAGCATTGCCCGAAATTGCTCAGCGTCTTCTTCGAGTGCAAATCGAACACGATACGGCTATCAACGTCATTCGTCGCTATGATAGTCCTGAGACGCTCTTTTATTGCGATCCTCCCTATCCCCATGCATCAAGAGGCGATAGCAAAGCTTATCGATACGAGATGACAGACGACGAACATCGTGAGCTCGCGAAAGTTCTCCACGATGTTCAGGGTAAGGTCGCCATCTCCGGCTATCACTGCGACTTGATGGACGAGCTTTATGGAGACTGGCATGTCTTCGAAGCCCCACCGAAAAAAATCCATTCGGTCAAGGCCGAACGCATCGAAGTGCTTTGGACCAACTACGATCTTTCAGAGATTCATGAAGACTCCCCAGCAAACATTTATCGCCAATTGCAAGCAATACCTTGAGCAGCGATGGAGGGCCCTCATTGAATCGGCTCAGGAACGTCCGCTCATGGATGTTTTGCAACAAGAAGAGCATAAAAGGCTTCTGGCCTATATTCGAGATTCATTGACGTGCAGAACCAAAACGTATCATTACGTTCTCCCAACACAGCTTCTTGCAAAATGCGTGAATCCCGAGTTGGATTCGCGGTCTTTGCAGGCGGCGTATGGCGGACCCGGAGCATTCGATGCCCGCACTCTCGCCCATTCGGTGATTGTGCCCTTTGATAGAACCAATGATCGCGTTTTGGGAGGATCACCGGAACCTTACGTAAACAATCCGGTGCGGGTTCCGGCCGTCACACCCGAGTATCGCACACAACAAAAGGCGAAAAAAGATTGGGACAAATTAGTGTACGTGCTTGAGACTGTGGAAAACACACAGGACGAAACGTTCACGCGACTCGTTTTCGATCAAGTGCTTATCGAAATATATCGTCTCTTGAGCGATGTGAGCGTCGTGTACCCCACACCGAGTAGAATTCGTCTTGAACAAACCAGGAATCTGATTCGAGACTTTATCGGCGAAACTTCTGGAGGAGATAGACTGGAAACGGTATGCACGGCGCTATTTCGAACCATCGGACGACGGTTTCGACTGTTTGATGAAGTCAGGCGAGCTAAAGTAAATGCTCCTAACGGAACCTCCGGCATGTTGGCGGATATCGAATGTTGGCGAGATGAACGCATCGTATTGCTGGTGGAAGTCAAAGATAGGGAGTTGACCCTAATCCAGATTGATACAAAATTGGAGCATGCACGCGCCCAACGCATTACGGAGATACTCTTCATTGCTCAGGCCGGTATTCGCGAAGAAACCGGCGAGGCAATAGAGAAGCGAATCGCATCGGAATTCACCAGTGGACAAAATGTCTATATCACCGACTTCTTCGAATTTGCCGAAGGAATCTTGATTCTATTGGGAGAAGAAGGGCGCGTAGAGTTGCTCGACGAGATCGGACGCGAACTAGACAGGGTTCAATCGGATATTCATCATCGTAGAAGATGGGCTGAACTGCTTAAAGGGATATGAAATCATGAAACGCGATGAGTTAGTGCAATACCTCGACGAGCTTTTGGAAATCCGCCTTATTCCCGACTACGGCCCGCAAGGCTTGCAGATCGAAGGTCGGGATAAAGTGAACAAACTGGCCGTGGCCGTAGACGCCGCGCATCCCGCCATTGATCGCGCCTTGGAAATAGGCGCAGACATGCTCATCGTGCATCACGGCGTCTTTTGGGGCGGGCCGAAACGCATTGCCGGCGCTTTTGGCCGCAAGGTGCGACGCTTCATCCAGGCTGATCTCAATCTCTACGCCGCACATCTGGCTCTCGATTGTCACCCCACCTTGGGCAATAACGCCGAACTGTGCCGTTTGCTGGAACTGGAGGCCGCCGACGCCTATTTCAATTACAAAGGGCGAGACATCGGCGTCATTGCCGAACCCATCGGCTTGCTCACATTCGAGGAGCTGGTGCAACGATTCGGCGAAACCATCGGCCCGCCCTTGCGCGTGGACGCGTTCGGGCCGGCGCGCGTGCGACGCGTGGCCGTGTGCTCAGGCAATGCCATCCGCAGCCTGGAGGAGGCCCATGAACGGGGCTGCGACGCCATGATCACCGGCGAGACCGATTACACCATGGTGCACATGCCCGCGGAACTGGGCATGAACGTGATCTACGGCGGTCATTACGCCACCGAAACCCTGGGCGTGCAGGCTTTGGCCCGGCATCTCGAAGCGCGATTTGGTCTCTCATGGGAGTTCATCGACATCCCCGTCAATCAATAAGTTTCGTTCTCCCACAGACCATACACAAAAAACACCCACAGATCCCCCACTTTTTCCACAGAGTTATCCACAGCCCATCTTCCATGAAATTCGACGTTGTCCTCGAAGCCGATGACATTCACGAAATCAAGCGAATCGCATCGGCCGCGGAATCGCTCGGCTTCGACGCGCTCTGGGCGCCCGAAACCCGACACGATCCCTTTCTGCAACTGGCGTTGGCCGCGGAATGCACTTCCGACATTCGGTTGGGCACGGCCATCGCGGTGGCCTTTGCGCGCAGCCCTATGCACACAGCCTACGCGACCTGGGACATGGCCCGCTACAGCCAAGGGCGCTTCATTTTGGGCTTGGGCACGCAGATCAAACCGCATATCGAACGGCGTTTCGCCATGCCCTGGGGCAAACCTGTGGCGCGGCTGCGAGAATACATACTGGCCCTGCGTCATATTTGGGATGTATGGCAGCACGGGGGCAGGCTCAACTTTCGCGGCAAGTTCTACAAAATGACTTTAATGTCGCCCTTTTTCAACCCCGGGCCCATCGAACACCCACACATCCCCATTTACATCGCCGGAGTCAATCGCGGCTTGTGCGAATTGGCGGGCGAACTATGCGATGGCTTTCATGTGCACCCTTTCCACACGCCCGAATATCTTCGCCAACATATCCGGCCCTGGGTCGCGGCCGGCGCGGCCAAAGCCTCGCGTAAACTCGACGAGATCGAGTTTAGCGCCACGATTTTTGTGGTGGTGGGCGACAATGACGCGGAACGAGCGCAAATGCGCGAAAATGTACGCGCGCAAATTAGCTTTTACGCCTCCACGCCCACTTATCGACCAGTGCTCGAACAGCATGGTTGGGGCGAGCTGACAGACAGATTGGCGCGTCTGGCCATCCGCCAACGGTGGGACGAAATGCCCGCGCTTATTAGCGACGAGATGATTCGCGTCTTTGCAGTCGAAGGAACGTGGAGCGAAATCAGCGCGCGCGTCCACCAACGCTATGAAGGTTTGCTCGACCGCATGACGTTCTATGCACCCTTTATCCCTGGCCAGCAAGACGCCAATTGGCAAAGGGCGTTGAACAACCTTTAAGTTACGAAGTCGTCTCGAAGCGGACGGATGGCGGAAAATGTTCCGACTCTAACACCCAAACCGTGAAACGCACCGCGGTTCGCTCCAATCCCTGGATATCCACCTCGCGAAATGTGGGCACGCAAGTGATGGCTAAACCATCCTCGCGTAGATAACCGCGAGCAATGGCGATCGCCTTGACCGCTTGATTAACAGCGCTGGCCCCAATGGCCTGCACTTCCGCCAACTGATGCTCGCGGATCACGCCGGCAATAGCCCCGGCGACGGCGGTGGAACGGGATCGGGCTGATACTTTGATGACCTCCATGAGGCCTGCTCCTCCTCCACCTACAGAGGCATGAATGTGCAGTTCGCCGAGCATCGAACCGGGCGTCGGCCAAACCACAATAAAAAACACTCGATGATGTAAACAGTGACGACAAGAGCGTCAACGATGCCAGGAGACAGGCGTTGGCTGCCCATACATTTTACACAAGTGTGTAAAGAAGATCAATAGCCAATTTTCACCAGGAGCAAACTCCACGCACACAGTTCGGCCCAAAATTTGCAAAACGAGTGCGTCTCGAGTATACTTAGAGTCGCCGTCGGGGCGTAGCGCAGTTCGGTAGCGCGCTTGAATGGGGTTCAAGAGGTCGGGCGTTCAAATCGCCCCGCCCCGACCAGCCGGGCCGATGGTCAACCAGCCATCGGCCCGCCTTTTTACACCCCCTGCGCGTTTGTCGATCAAAGAAGATCACCGTGACTCACAAGCACTTTCATATCGCCGACCGAATCTGGCGCCGCCGGATTAAGTCGTTATCTGAAAAGGATCGGGAAAAGTTGGAACGCGTACGCGCGGCGCTCTCGCTGGCGGCCGATGTGTCCCGATCCGACGTGTTTTTGCTCACGCCAGGGGAAGGCGATCAATTCTGCGTGGCCATTCATGCGCAACCGCATTCCATGGCCTCGCTTTACGGAACTTCACCGGTGGGGCGTTGTTATCATCGTCACGAACGGCGCTGGTTGGGCGCGGCCGTGGCCAATGGTCTGCGCAGCCAACGCGTCGTGTCGATGTCTCCCGAACAGGGGCCGGAAGTGCGCCAACAGGTGTGGCCAATCTTTGATGCGCGCAAGAAACCCATGGCCGCCATGGCCGTCTACACCAACGCCATCGAACGAGAACGCCATCGCCGGCGCGATCCCGCGTTCCAAAGGGCTTTGTCGCGTTTTCTCAACCTGGTGGCCGAAGGGATGATCGACGGCGCCGAAAACCTCCCGCCTTTCCGCGAGCAAGACGGCATCGTCTTTGTCGATCACGCCGCGCGTTACCGTTATCTCAGCGGTCAGGCCAATAACATTTATCGGCGCTTGGGCTATTTGGACGATTTACGCGGACGCACATTGGATGAGGTGGCCGCGGGCGATCTCGAACTGGTGCAACGCGCCTGGAATAATAAACAATGCGTGTTCAGCGAAGAAACGGTGCGCCGACGCATCCTATTGCGCCGGGTGGCGCCGCTTTTGGGGCCGCCCGATCTCAGTTTTGGCGAGCGCGTTCAGTTTTGGCGCAAACACCCCCACCGTTATGGCGCCCTCATTTTGGTGACCGACGCCACCGAAACGCGGCGCAAAGCCCAAGAGCTGCGCGTGAAAGGCATGATGCTCAAAGAAATGCATCATCGGGTTAAGAACAACTTACAAATGCTGGTCTCCATCATGCGCATCCAGGCCCGACGCGCGCAAACCGAGGAGGCTCGCCAATTGCTTCAAGACGCCATTCACCGTATTCTCAGCATGTCGGTCATCCACGAATCTCTTTCCGAAGGCGAGGGGGATGCGCTCAATCTGGCCGATGTAATCCGACGCATCCTGGCCCATCTTCAGCAAAGCACGGTGGGCCCGGGGCAAGACATTCGCATCGGCTTGGTCCATGCCGATGATGTCATCCTACCCACAAACAAAGCCACCATTTGCGCGTTGGTCGTAAACGAACTAATGCTCAACGCCATTGAACATGGTTTCGATAAGCGCATCCAAGGGCAGGTATGGGTGTACTTATATGATAGAGGCGAGCAGGTGGAATTCCGCATCGTAGACAATGGTCTGGGCTTGCCCAATGGATTTTCGTTTGAATCCGAAAGCAGCCTTGGTCTTGACATCGTGCGCACCTTGGTGCACGATGATCTAAAAGGCGAAATCGAACTCACTTCCCGACCTGGAGGCGGAACCCAGGCCGTGGTGTGTTTTCCCAATATCTCTGGAGGCCAGTCATGAGCCAAACATCATCGTCCAAACGAAAACGCATCATTATTTGTGATGACGAATCTCTGATCCGCCGCGACCTGCGCGAAATGTTGACCAATCAGGGTTATTTGGTGGTGGGCGAAGCCAGCGACGGCGTGAGCGCCATTGAACTGGCGCGTAAGCTAAAACCGGATCTCGTGATCATGGATATCCGATTCGAGGGAGAGGACTCAGATGGCGTGGATGCGGCCGCTATCCTGACCGAAGAAGGCATCGCGCCGGTGCTTTTGCTGAGCGCTTATAGCCAACGCGATCTGGTGGAGCGCGCACGAGAGGCGGGCGTGGTGGGATATTTGGTGAAACCCTTCACCGAAGCGGACCTTGCCCCCGCCATCGAAACCGCATTGGCTCGTTTCGAAGAATTCAAGATGGTGAAAAAAGAGGCCGATAGCCTGCGCGAGGCGTTGGAGACGCGCAAGTTGGTGGATCGGGCCAAAGGCCTGCTAATGGACAAACGCGGCATGTCCGAGGCGGAGGCCTTTCGTCGCATTCAGAAGCTATCCATGAATTACCGCAAACCCATGCGCGAAGTGGCCGAGGCCATTATCATGGCTCACCAAATCAACGGCGAACGGTAGAGGTTTGTTGCGCATGATGCGTCGTCTATGCGCGTTTTGCCCTATTCGTGAGTTTTTCCCTCCACACCGCGTATGCCGTGCCAGATCCCGCGTAGCCTGGCTCGGGCCGCTTCCCCCCGCCAGGCGCGTAGCGCATCCCACGCGACTTTAGCGTGTGCAGGGAGGGCGCGTAGCCATTGCCGCGGCGTGAGATAGCGGCGGTGGAGCAAAATGGTGTTTCGGCCCACATAATAACTGGCGATAACCCCGCCTCCGGTCGCGCTAAGATGATGATAAACGCGGGCTTCGGGAACGAAGATGCATTTCCAGCCCGCGTTTTGCGCGCGCCAGGCCAGGTCCACGTCTTCGAGATACATAAATAGCCGTTCGTCGAAGCCGCCCAATTGCTCCCACATGCTGCGTCGATACGCGGCCGCGCCGCCGCACGGCCCGAACACCCATACATCCTCATCGTATTGGCCTTCGTCCTTTTCCCACACCCCGCGATTGCGGGGCATGTAGTCGGGGCCGAGTGCGTCGCCGGCCGAGTGTAGCGTGTCGCGGCGGTCGAAGAGCAACATCTTGCTAGCCGCGCTGCCGGCTTCGGGGTGTTTGGCCAGCGCGCGACAGAGAGCTTCCAGCCATTGCGGTTCGGCTTCCGTATCGTTGTTGAGCATAACCAGGATGTCGGCGTCGCTCAGGGCCGCGCCGCGATTGCTGGCCACCACAAAGCCGTAGTTCCGCCCCAGTTCCAACACCCGCACTTCGGGATAATCCTCGCGCAGCATCTCCACCGAGCCGTCGGTCGAGCCATTGTCCACTACGATGATCTCGAAATTGGGGTGGGTCTGCCTGCGCAGGCTATCCAGGCACACGCGCAGATACTCTTTCCCGTTCCAATTGACGATGATCACCGCAGCCGAGGGGAGGGGAGAGGATTGCGCTACAGGATGGAATAACATGGCTCAAGAGAGAGAAAGATTATAAGGTTATTGAGTCAACTTGACAGAATGGTCGTAGTGCGAATATGATTGATATCAGGAGAATTAATCCCGCCGAGAAGCTGAAGTTAGGAATATCAATTGAGAGAAAGTCATTATGCAAATCGTGATCCAATATCCCGAATTATTGCCGGATGCGCTACAGAAAACGCCGGCCGAATTCGAACAAGAGGCCAAAATGGCTATGGCCGTGAAGTTGTTCGAAATGAAACGCCTATCTTCAGGGATGGCGGCAAAATTAGCGGGTGTTGATCGCGTGAGGTTTCTGCTTGGCCTCCATCAGTATGGTGTGCCCATGATCGATCTCGAAGAAGAAGAACTTCGCTCCGATCTTGAAAATGCCTGAAACCAGAGAGATCGTCATCAACACCGGCCCAATCATTGCCCTTGTGGCGGCAATGGGCGATTTGAGCGTATTGCAAATCTACGAGCGAGTGTGGGTTCCGTATGAGGTGCAACAGGAAATCGTGGGGGGGAGAGGGGCGATGGTTTGCCGTCGCCGAGTTTCAAGCGGCAACATGGCTGAAAAAGCGGACTGAGCCCTTAGTGATTTCTCCTGTGCTGCTCAATACACTTGACAAGGGAGAAGCCGCGGTTATCCAACTGGCATTGGATGAAAATGTCCGCACAGTCTGTATCGATGAAATGGTTGGTCGTCGCGTGGCCAGATTGCATGGGTTATACGTCACGGGTTCCATTGGAGTTTTGTTACGTGCAAAACATGAGGGTTATTCACTTTCTATGCGAGCCGCCATTGATCGTATGGTTTCGCGAGGCATCTGGCTAAGCGAGCAAGTGATCTCGTTTGCACTGTCGGAAAGCGGTGAAGAGTAATCATAGTTGCTTCTCGCTTACTTCGTTTCCTGTCTATGGCGTCTCGCCCATTCGGCCACGGCTTCTTGCCAGGGGGGGAGTTGCACGCCCAAGGCCGCGGCCGCGCGGTTGGCCAGGATCGCGCGCAGGGGCGGCTGGCTGGGGCGGGGCCAGTCGGTGTGGGGGATGGGCGTGACGGGGATGTGTTCGCGGCCGCTTTCGCGTAGCACTTCGCGCGCAAATTCGTAGCGACTGGCGTAGCCCTGGTTGGTGAGATGATAAATGCCGTAAGGGGCTTCTCGTTGGAGCAAGGTGAAGATGGCCTGGACCAGATGTGGCGCGTAGGTGGGGTTGCCGAACTCATCGTTGACTACGCGAAGCGCGCCGTATTTATCGGCCGCGGCCACGATTTTGGCGGGAAAATTGTTGCCCTGCGGCGCAAAAAGCCAGGCGATGCGCACAATGTAGAGCCGATGATGATGAAAACGAGCCGCATTCTCGCCGGCCAGCTTCGAGCGCGCGTAGGTGCTCAGGGCATGAGGTTGGTCCCATTCATCGTAAGGCTGGCCCTCGCGCGTGCCGTCGAACACCTCGTTGGTGGAGATATGCAACAGAGGCACGTCCAATTCGCGACAGGCGCGAGCCACATGGGCCACCGCGTGCGCGTTCACCGCATAGGCCAGATCGGGGTTGGCCTCGGCGCCATCCACATTGGTGTATGCAGCCGCGTTGATGACCAGTTCCGGTCGAATGTCGCGCAAGCGGGCCATGACCGCGGCTCCGTCGGTCATGTCGAATTCGGGCAAATCCAGCCCCACATGCGGTTTGCCGGACTTATATTCATATAGTAATCGTCCTAGTTGCCCTTTGTGGCCGAGAATTAGGATGGTCACGATGGCTCCTTGCAGAATGTGGAACAATCAGGTTAAACCGTTTATAATATCTGAGTAGTCGAGTATGTCTGACGCAGAGGTGGCGCCTATGAACGAACGTATTGAGATCAATCCAAACATCTTGTTGGGCAAGCCGGTCATAGCCGGCACGCGCATTCCGGTGTACCTTATTTTGAATCTTCTGGCATCCGGTTATAGTTTCGAGCGCATCATCGAAGCCTATCCGGTGCTTACCGAAGAAGACATCATCGCTGCACTGTCGTTTGCCGAACGGCGCATGCGTTTCGAAGAAACATATGAACTCGAACCGGTAAGTGTGCTGTAATGCTGGCTTTTATAACTATCGAGTGTATCAGGGTCCGAGGGGCGAATTCTGATCACCAGCTATCGTTCTTGGCTGCTCTTCCTTTGAAACCAAGGGAACGAAGCGGACGGGCGCGATGCGTTCCTTGACCATCGCGCCGCCGATCTTGGTGGCTTTCCAGAGCATTTGATCCCAGCCGCTAGGGCCGACCGGGATGACCATGCGGCCGCCCTCGGCCAGTTGTTCGATGAGGGGTTCGGGCCAGGCGGCCGCGGCCGCGGTGACAATGATGCCGTCATACGGCGCGTGTTCGGGCCAGCCCTCCCAACCATCGCCCACCCGAAAATGGATGTTCTCGTACCCCAGCTCGGTGAGCGTTTTCTTCGCCCGCTCCGACAGCTCGGGGATGACCTCGACCGTGTAGACTTCTTTGGCCAGCTCGGCCAGGATCGCGGTCTGGTAGCCGCAGCCTGTGCCGATTTCCAGCACTTTGGAATCGGGCGTGATCTCGAGTAGTTGCGTCATCAGGGCCACGACATAAGGCTGGGAAATGGTCTGGCCGTGGCCGATGGGAAGCGGCCGATCTTCGTAGGCGTAGTCTTGAAATTCGGCGGGCACAAAACGATGACGCGGCACGCGTTCTATCGCGGCCAGAACGTCGCGGTCGGTGATGTCAATCCAACGAGGGGGCCATTTCCGCATTGGAAACCTGCGTTTGAAGAGAGAGGGCCGCGGCCAACTGCGGACGATGCAGCCCCGTCCACACTCGGTCGGCCACGAAGGCTTCGCCCTGCGGCGAGAGATGGACGCCATCTGCAAGCCAGGGCTGACCGGCCGGGAAGCGGTGGCTGAGCTCGATAAAAGGGGCCGAAGCGTCGCGCGCGACCTCGCGAATAATGGCGTTGTATGCTTCGCGCCGCGCGAATTCGCGGCGTCGGGTGGCGTCCAGGTTGGGAGAGATAGGCGTCAGGGTGAGGAAAACGGGTTGAGCGCCCAGGCGACGCGTTTGCTTGGCGAGCCAGGTGAGGATGTCGCGAAAAGTTTCGGGCGGGATGCGAGGGCCGGGATCGGGCGGGTTGAGCGCGTAGTCGGGTTGGGGGAGCGGGCGGAGACGGTAAAATAAGGCTCGAAGTAAATGACTGCGCCCCCACCAGGTTTGCTCGTTGCGCCGGAATTGGGTGATGCGTCGGCGGTCGATGCCGCGATAGACCTGACGGCAATCGTTTAAACCTAGGGCCATGATGACCATGTGAGGACGCAAAGGGCGCAACAAGGAATCGAAACGCACATAGGCGTCCGCGGCCGTGCTGCCGTTGACGCTGAGATTGAACACCTGCCAGCGTCGATGGGGATGTTCGCGCTGCAGACGTCGCTCCAGCAAGAAGGGCCAGGTTTCACTCTCGGCCAGCTCGTAGCCGTAGGTGATGGAATCGCCCAGAATGGCGATACGCGTGGCCTGCTCATCGACCGCGGGTAAGGGGCGCGTGGGCCACGCCTCATCCGCGTTCAACGCCCGACGACGGACGAATATCTCGGTAAGGACGAAGAAAATGAGGATAACAATAAGAAAAAAGGCAATGAGGAAAGAAGACGGAAACACAATAAGGAAAGCGGAAGCCGTTTTCATCCACTTTGGCGAAAGACCATTCAAGGGCCTTGCTGCTCGAATTCCAACATCAGCGCTTGAAAACCGGCCTGGATAAAATGCCTGTCAGCCGTCACAGCAGTAAAAATACCTTGATCATGCATAACGACAAACGAAATACAGTCAGTTAACCCCCATCCTTTGTCGGTTCGGGCGTCATACATGTCTAACGCTCGAATCAGTAATAAGGTGTCAACTCCGACGACATGTATGTTTGGCGTGTGGTAACACTGGCGTATGAATCTAACCGCTTCTTTTCGATTGACGACGCTCAGTGCATTGGCTACTTCGACCAGGACAGCTTCTGTAATCCAAACCTGATGTGCAGATTGAACACGTGGGAGAAGCTCTCTCGCTATAGCATGATACCGATCTTTGCTATTGACGAGAGCGAGGATAAAAGCGGTGTCCAGAAACAATCGCTCATAATTCATGAAGCGTCTCCGAGTATTGTTTGGGCGTCCCATACAAATAATGATCGTGCTCCAATGACCAGTCCTCGGGCGCTTCAATCGTTCCTGTGATAGCGGTGAGCACACTCCAGGCATTGCCGCCCGTCTCGGTTTCCTCTGTTTCTTCTTGCGCGGCAATGGTGATGAGATACCGTTTGTCTCGTTCAAGACCCAGTGGTGAATCGGGCCGTAACGTCTCGCCGTCGAAAACAGCGGTAATTGTTCGCGTCATGATTTCCTCCATCCAAATAGACTTGCCAACAGCGGCGACGTTCATAGTTTACCGCCCCACCCCAAAGTCAGCAAAAATAGGGTTAGGTGAGTCGCGGAATGGGGCGAAGGTTTCAGCTTTTGTCGGAAGTGCGTGCTATAATGTCAGGCCGAAACAGATCTGCTAATGTAGATCGTCTTTCGATTGCAGGTTTCACCTTTTAGGAACGATTGATAGTGGGACGATGAGACGACGGGGCCGCGAGGCCATCATCTCATCGTCCCGCTATCCTATCGTCCTGTTTCTCATAATTCGGGAGCATATTTTATGAGCACACAAAATCCATTCGGCGCGAAGGCCGTGTTCGACACCGGCTCCGGCCCGGCCATCATCTATCGGCTGGACGCATTGGAAAAGGAGGGCGTCGGCCATGTTTCGCGCTTGCCCTATTCCATCAAAGTGCTGCTCGAAGCCGCATTGCGACAAATGGACGGCTTCGAGATCACCGAAGCGGACGTCGCGGCCCTGGCCAATTGGGAGCCGCAGGTCGATGAACGCCAAGAGATGCCTTTCAAACCCGCGCGGGTGATCATGCAGGATTTTACGGGCGTGCCGGGCGTGGTGGACCTGGCCGCGTTGCGCAGTCAGATGGGCCGCGTGGGAGGCGATCCCGCCAAGGTGAACCCCCTCATCCCTGTTGATCTGGTCATCGACCACTCGGTGCAGGTGGATCGTTTTGGTTCGCTGTTCGCGCTTTTCTATAATGCCGAGCGCGAATTCGAGCGCAATCGCGAGCGCTACGAATTTCTGAAATGGGGGAGCCAGGCTTTCGACAATTTGCGCGTCGTGCCGCCGGCCACGGGCATCGTGCATCAGGTCAATCTGGAATATCTGGCCAAGGTGGTGCAAACGCGACGCAGCAACGGCGATGTGATCGCGTATCCCGACAGCCTGGTCGGCACCGACAGCCACACCACCATGATCAACGGTCTCGGCGTGGTGGGCTGGGGCGTGGGCGGCATCGAGGCCGAGGCCGTGATGCTGGGCCAGCCCATCTACATGCTTACGCCCGATGTGGTGGGCTTCAAGCTCACCGGCCAGTTGCCCGAAGGCGCGACCGCGACCGATCTGGTGTTGACCGTGACCGAAATGCTGCGCAAGCACGGCGTGGTGGGCAAGTTCGTCGAGTTCTACGGCCCCGGCGTCAGCCATCTTACCTTGGCCGACCGCGCCACCATCGCCAACATGAGCCCCGAATACGGCGCGACTATGGGCTTCTTCCCGGTGGATGAGGAGACCCTGCGCTATCTCATTGGCACGGGCCGCAGCGAGGAATTGGTGGAGCTGGTGGCGCGATACGCGAAGGAGCAAGGCCTCTTCCGCACGGACGACAGTCCCGAGCCGACGTACACCAGCACGCTGGAGCTGGATATGAGCACGGTTGAGCCGAGCCTGGCCGGGCCCAAGCGCCCCGCGGACCGCGTGCGCCTGGCCGAGATGAAGCAGGCTTTCCGCGCCGCGCTCACCGCGCCGCCCGGGCCGCAGGGTTTGGGCGTGGACCCGGCGAACGTGGACGCTCAGGTGACCGTGGAAGAGGACGGCGTGAAATATGAATTGAAGCACGGCGATGTGGTCATCGCGGCCATCACCTCTTGCACCAACACCAGCAATCCCAGCGTCATGGTCGGCGCGGGCCTGGTGGCGAAGAAGGCCGTGGAGCGCGGCTTGAGCGTAAAACCCTGGGTGAAGACCAGCATGGCGCCCGGCTCCAAGGTGGTGCAGCGCTATCTCGAAGCGTCTGGCTTGCTGCCATTCCTTGAGGCGTTGCGCTTCCATATTGTGGGTTTCGGTTGCACCACTTGCATCGGCAACAGCGGCCCTCTGCCCGCACCCATCCGCGAGGCCGTGGAGAAGGGCGATCTGGCCGTGGCCGCGGTGTTGAGCGGCAATCGCAACTTCGAGGGCCGCGTCAGTCCACACACCAAGGCCAACTATCTGGCCTCGCCGCCGCTGGTGGTGGCCTATGCGCTGGCCGGCACGGTGGATATCGACTTCGCGTCCGAGCCCATCGGCCACGACCCCAACGGCGAGCCGGTCTATCTCAAAGACATCTGGCCCACTCAGGCCGAGATTCAGAGCGAGATCCGGCGCTCGCTGCGACCGGAAATGTTCCAGGAGGAATACGGCAATGTGTTTGGCGGCAACGAAACCTGGAATGAGATCCCAGTGCCCGAGGGCGATATTTATGAATGGAGCGATGAGAGCACCTACATCAAGGAGCCGCCTTTCTTCCTGGATGTGACTTCGGCCGACACGCCGCCGGTGCAACCCATCGAAGGCGCGAAGGTGTTGCTGCTTTTGGGCGACACCGTGACCACCGATCATATCTCCCCGGCCGGGCCAATTGCTCCCGACAGCCCCGCGGCCCGATATTTGCTGGCGCACGGCATCGAACGCCGCGAATGGAACACCTACGGCGCGCGTCGCGGCAATCACGAGGTGATGATGCGCGGCACGTTCGCGAATATTCGCATTCGCAACAAGCTGGTTCCCGGCGTCGAGGGCGGCTACACCGTCTATCAGCCCACGGGCGAGCAGATGAGCGTGTTCGACGCGGCCATGAAATATCAGGAAGAGGGGACGCCGCTGCTGGTCATCGCCGGCAAGGAGTATGGGACCGGGTCCAGCCGCGATTGGGCTGCGAAAGGGCCTTATTTACTGGGCGTCAAGGCCGTCATCGCCGAAAGCTATGAGCGCATTCATCGCTCGAACCTGGTGGGCATGGGCGTCTTGCCCTTGCAATTCATGCCCGGCCAAAGCGCCAAGAGCCTGGGCCTGACCGGTTTCGAGACCTACGACATCCTGGGGCTGGACGACGCCATGCAGCCCGGCCAGACCTACGCCGTCCGCGCTGTGGCCGACGACGGCCGCGTGACCGAATTCCAGGTCGTTAGCCGCATCGACACGCCGGTGGAGGTGGCATACTATCGCAATGGCGGCATTCTACACACGGTGCTGCGACGGATGATGACGGAATGACCCCCGTGAAGTCACCAGGGAGAAAAAGCCGCCGCTGTCGGTTGTAGCGGGGGCTTTCTTGAGGAAAGGTCGGGGAATACAGACAAACGAGACGATTACAACTGATTCAAGAGCCAAAGCAAAGCGATGATGTTGAAGAGCCAGATGGCAACAAGCAGCGTTCCTCCAATACCCGATTTAGAAGAAGCGTCGTTGTTGGATGATCGCGGAACCGTCTGTCGAGGAAGCAAGGAGGTTAGCATACTGATCACGCTGCCGATGAACTAGAGCCTGAGTCTCAGGACAAGTGCATAGATGCTGAGGAATAAGATGGCGACCCCGGCCACCACCAAAATCAAGCCTTGTTCTGTCATGAGATTGCTCCTCTGAGTGCGAGAATGGATAACACTTTACTCAATCCCATTATGACTGAAAAGCGAAACCATACATGCTGAATCATCTCCCGATAATTCGCGGTGGCCAGAAGACGCGCCTCTGATTTCTTACAATCATTTGTCGCTCGTCCCTTCGGCCTTTACACGTTTTTTGCCCTAAATCGCGCTATCCGTCCCGTAAAATTACATCAATTTGTTACAATTCTCGGTACTCTTTCCCGGGTAAAACGAATTTGTATCCTCGTCCATGGACGGTCAGCAGATACTTGGGTTTTTGGGGATTTGGTTCGATCTTTTGTCGCAGACGCCGGATGGCGTTGTGAAATTTGCTTCGAACGTAGATATATTCACTGGAATCGTCCAACCCTTCTTTTAGAATCTGTTCTCGAGTGCGTAGTTTCCCTTCATGGTGATAAAAATAGAGCAAAAGGTTGTATTCCTGTGTCGTTAATGTCACCTCCTTTCCCTCCACCCAAACCATGGAGTTTCCCTCATCGATCCATAGACCGGTACGCGCCTGATGGGGCAAATCAATGGGGATGGGCTTCTTCATGGATGCGGTCAGTTTTTCTGCGAGCATGGCCGCTCGCAAGAGGCTACGAAGGTAGGGGATGAGTTCGCGGTTGGAGTAGTATTTCACGCCTTCGTCAAAGGTGGCGATATGGGCCAGAGATGTAGCCAACAACCCAATAAAATAGGTGCTGATGTCATCGCCCGCGCGCTGTGCGGCCAGGCGGCGAATATGAGCCACAGTTTCCACAAGCTTCTGTTGGTAAAAGGAAAGGTTTTCGATGGGAATTTGGGTGAGAAGGCTCTCGACGGATAGAAGGCGCTGTTCCAGATCGTAGAAATCGACCAGTTCCATGCCGTGAG
The DNA here is from genome assembly GCA_013151415.1 of Chloroflexota bacterium. Taxonomy (GTDB): domain Bacteria; phylum Chloroflexota; class Anaerolineae; order J102; family J102; genus JAADII01. The sequence continues at coordinate 538 of JAADII010000112.1, read as the reverse complement.
CCGTGAAGGTGGTGAGAGCGTCCTCCAGAGAGATGAAATCGCGGAACATCGGACCCGGCTCGGCATGACGAAACCCGATCATCCAGGCCCGGCCCTGTTTGTTGACCAGCACCGATTCAAGATCGATCCGGCATGAGTGACGCCGGAGGGAACGTGGTTTCTGATGACCAGCGTTCTGCCGAAAAGAACCTCAATGGGATTGGGGAAGGTGGGGTTATCGCCGGCTTGTAAATGCAGTGTAAGGGTTTTGGGAGTGCACTTGGGGCGAAGGAATTGTTGGGCATGAGAGCACAGTTTATTCACTTTGTTCAACAGCAAGGTTTTAGTCTCTTTGTTATCCAACCCCAACCATTTGAAGTAAAGGGAGCGAGGACTCACATCCTGGAGCATGTCCGATTCGCTATTGTGCCAGGCGGCCAGGGTATTCCCATAGAGATGGTTGATAGTCTCTCTGATCTCCTCGGCGCTGTGACGCTGGTAGTAAACTCTCAGTGTTTCCATCTCTTCTAGATCGCCGCCGCCAAGCAGGCGATAGACG
>JAADII010000089.1 GCA_013151415.1 Chloroflexota bacterium | reverse complement strand
CCATGCTGATCATGTGGGGCTTTGCGGCCGCGCGCGGGCAAGTGAGACCCACGCTTCGCCGCCTGAGAGAAAGCGGCTCGGCCTTTCGCTTTATCCTGGCGGGTTCGTTTTTCGGGCCGTTTCTGGGGGTGACGCTTTCGTTGGTCGCGGTGCAAGGAGCGCAAGTGGGCGTGGCTTCGGCCCTGATGTCACTGCCGCCCATCTTTCTGTTGCCCATCGGGCGCATCGTGTTCAAGGAGCAATTCGGCTGGACCGCGGTTGCAGGCGCGGTGGTGGCCGTGGCCGGCGCGGTGGTGCTTACTTTGGCATGATGTTTGAATGCAGGATACTGGGTATTAGGTATTGGATGCAGGATGTGTCGATGAATGGAATGTGAAGCCGCTTTACATTGACACGATGTCCGATTCTTTCTATAATGCCCCCGATTTTCTTCACGCATTCCCACTAAACTGCTCAGGCCAAAGCTTTCTTGAGATAATGATACGGCAAATCCAATGATTTTTTGAAAGCGATGGCCGACTATCGATAGAGAAATGAAAAATCCTTGCAATCCTTGCAATCCGTGGTCGAAATCCCATGCAATTCTCTAAATTCGGAATGCAATTCTCTAAATTCGGACGAAAATTCACCGGTGATTCCGGCATTTTGCAATTGATGGATGACCTGGGCCAGGCGTTGGCCGCGAGCGAAGGCAAGCAAATCTACATGCTCGGCGGCGGCAATCCGGCCTACATCCCCAAAATTCAGGAGCTTTTGCGTCGGCGCATGTACGATATGCTGCTCAATGAGGGGGAGTTCGAGCGGCTCATCGGCGATTACAGCCCGCCCCAAGGCCACGCGGCTTTTCTGCAAGCGCTGGCCGACTTGTTGCGCCGCACGTATGATTGGGACATCGGCCCTGAGAATATCGCGCTCACCAACGGGAGTCAGGCTTCATTCTTTTATCTCTTCAATCTCTTTGGCGGGGAGTTCGACGACGGCTCGCACAAGAAAATCATGCTGCCGCTGACGCCGGAATACATCGGCTATGCCGACGCGGGCCTGGGGCCGGATTTCTTCACGGCCAATAAGCCGGACATCGAGTTTCTGGACGACCGGCTATTCAAGTATCGCGTCCGTTTCGAGGGCCTGAGCGTGGGCGAGGACATCGGCGCAATTTGCGCGTCGCGGCCCACCAATCCCACAGGCAATGTGCTGACCGATGAGGAAATCGACCGCCTAAGCCAACTGGCCCGTGACAACGACATCCCGTTGATCATCGACAACGCCTATGGAATGCCTTTCCCCTCCATCATATACACCGATGCGAAACTCACCTGGGATGACCACATCATCCTTTGCATGAGCCTTTCCAAACTGGGGATGCCCGGCCCGCGCACCGGCATCGTCATCGCCCATCCTCGCATCATTCGCGCGCTCGCGGCCCTGAATGCGGTCATCAGCCTGGCCCCGAACAGCGTGGGCGCGGGTCTGGCGCTGGACATGGTGCGCAGCGGCGAGGTCATCGACATCAGCCGCGAGGTCATTCGCCCTTATTACCGCGCCAAGGCGCAACAGGCCGTGGATTGGGTGCGCGAAGACACGCGCGACATCCCCTGCTTCGTTCACAAACCCGAAGGCGCGTTCTTTCTCTGGCTGTGGTTCAAAGACCTGCCCATCGGCTCACAGGCGCTCTACGAACGACTCAAGGCTCGCGGGGTCATCGTGGTGCCCGGCCATTATTTCTTCCCCGGCCTGGATGAACCGTGGCCCCACAAACAGGAATGCATCCGCGTGAGCTATGCGCAGGAAGAGGCCGTCGTGCGCGAGGGCATTCGCATCATCGCCGAAGAAGCGCGGCGCGCATACGATGGGTGACGGTGCTACGCCGTTCCATCTTCTCTCACGAAAAACAGCGTTATCATGCCCAGCGTCATGGCCGCGGCCGCAACGAACCACATCAGACGAAAATCGCGGCCAGCCATATCCAAAACGAAACCCACCGATTGCGGGCCGAGAATGGCCGAGGCCGAGGTGACGGTGTAATAGAGTCCGGCGAACATGCCGATGACGCCCTCGCCGCCCACGGAATAAAGCAGGGGAAAAAGATTGATGATGATCATGGCCCAGGCCGCGCCTGCGGGAGCCAACAACAGCACGAGCATATTGGCCGAACCAATGAAAGCGCCTGCAGCAAAAAGCGCGGTTAACGCCGCCATACCAAAGAAAATCATCCTTTTCTGACCAAAACGCGATCCCAAAAATCCGGCAGGAATGGCCGCCAGCAGCAAAAAGCCCGCAAACACCGCCACGATAAAGGGAATACGATCCGGCTCCTGTTGTAGAAAGAAACGCGCGTAAGAACTGATCCACGTTTCCAGAATGTTGAAAGCGGAAAAACTGAAGAAAATGGCCAATAGCAAGAGAAACGTGTTGACGAAGCGTTTCGAGCGGAAATCGGGAGAGCGCCAATGGCGAACAGAACGGAGCCGCTCGGGATCAGGGCCCCATTCGCGGCGCTCGCGCACGGCCAGAGCAAAAACGAGCACGCCGCCGAATAAGAATCCCGCGCCAAGCAAAAAAGGCGCGTTGGGCCCCCAATCATACGCGGCGCCGCTGCCCACCAGCGCCATCACAATGCCCATTCCGCCCAAGAGATTAATAACGCCACTGGCTTTGCTTCGGTCGAGGGGGGCGAACATATCGCCCAGCAGAGAAATGCCCGGCGCGCGTAACACCGAAATGGCCAGATTGACGGCCAAAATCAAAGTCAGCAAAAGGATGAGCGACGAAGCGAGTGGCAAAAGGGGAAACAACACAATAGCGAAGGGCGCGGAAGCCAGAATCCAGGGTTTGCGGCGGCCAAAACGAGTCCATGTGCGGTCTGAAAACGCTCCCACCAGCGCGGGGATGACCAAATTGAGCCAGTTGTCCCAAGTCATCACAAAACCAACCATGCTTGCGCTCAACCCAAAATCGGCCAGCTGCAGGGGAACATATGTATTGTAAATCGGCCCCACAGCCGAAACGCCCAAATAACCAAGGCCGAGGATGAAGCCATAGGTCCAGGGCTTGCGAAAAGACATGAGAGACTTGAAAGCGAGAGGAAAATGGAGGAACAAGAAAGGGTGACGCCTCACGCCACATGGCAGAGCAGCCCTTTCAAGTAGGCGGCTTCGGGAAAAGTGAGAAGCGCGGGATGATCGCCGCGCTGATGAAAACGCTCGATGATGCGAACCTCGCGTCCGGCGTCTAATGCAGCGCCAAAAACGATCTTCTGAAACAGATCCGCGCTGACAAGACCAGAGCAGGAAAACGTGGCCAACAAACCGTTGGGCCGAAGCAGTCGCATGGCCAACCAGTTGATGTCTTTGTAACCGCGCGCGGCGCGCTCGATATGACGCCGGGAGGCGGCAAATTTGGGCGGGTCTAAAACGATGAGATCAAACTGGCGTCCCTGGTCGCGCCATACGCGCATCTGCCGAAACGCGTCTCCCTGCACGTTTTCCCAACGGTCAGGGGCAAAGCCATTGAGCGCGAAATTGCGAACAGCCACATCAAGCGCCTCAGCGCTGACATCCAGATTAACCACATGACGCGCGCCTGAGGCCAGAGCATAAACCGCGAACGCGCCTGTATAGCTAAAAGCGTTGAGCACCTCTTTGCCGGCGCAATATGGGGCGAGCCTGGCCCGATTATCGGCTTGATCCAGAAAAAATCCCGTTTTCTGACCCGATCGCAAATCCACTAAAAAGTCATGGCCGTTTTCGCTGATGATGATGGGAGCATCCGGCAATTCGCCCGATAAAACGCCCTGGGCCGGCGCCAAGCCCTCTTTGCGCCGCACGGGATCATCACGCTCAACAATTGCCGCCGGAGAAAGGAGGTCGTGCAATAGACGAGCGAAGAGATCTTTACGAGCATCCGCGCCGGCGGTGAGACACTGCATGACGAGAAAAGCGCCGTATCTATCCACAATAAGCCCAGGAACGCCATCACTTTCGGCAAAGATCAATCGACATGTCGTGACATCAGGCAACAACTGACGACGCCGTTCAATGCTTGCGGCCAGTCGCATCCGCCAAAAGGCTTCATCGATCACCGCTCCCTGCTCCCAACAAAACGCCCGGGCGCGAATCTGTGATCGGGGATTGAACTCGGCCCAGGCCAACCATTCCCCCTTGGCCGAGACCACCTCAACCACCGCGCCGGGTTTCGGTTCGCCTTCGATGCACCGAACTGCTCCCGAAAAAACCCAGGGATGGCGCCGCCGTACAGGCTTTTCTTTGCCCGGTCGCAAGACCACGCGACCGTTCATTGCTCCCAACCCCACTCATTGAGTGCAATGCGCTGCGCGTCTTCACCTTCACCTACGGTAATCACCCGCGCCTTGCGATCATAAGAAAAAGGCCGCCACTCACCCTCCATTTTGACGAAGCCGCTAATGGTCTCGGGTGTGCGGGAACGGATATTCAAGGTGTAAGGCTCAGGATAGTGATCGCGCGCCCACATGACCAAGGCCTTCATGACGCCGCCTCCTCAACGCCCCGCTGAACGCGCTCCCATTCATCCACGTTGATCTCGGCCAGACGACCTGTAACCATGAAATCGACCCGCTCGGCTAAATCGGTGGCGTAGTCCGCGAAACGCTCCAGGTCGCGAGCCACGCGCATCAATTCATAAATGGCCTCCACTTTGTCCGCTTTTTTCGTCTTCGCCATTCGCGTGAGAATATGAAGAAAAATCTCTCCATAGAGTTGGTCCACTTCGTCGTCCCGGCCCGCCACTTCGTTGGCCAACGCCGCGTCTTCGGTGGCGTAAGCATGCATTGCGTCGCGCATCATCCGCTGGCCGGTTTCGGCCATGGTGCGCAATTCGGATGGAATAGTCAGATTGGGTCGCAGAAGGATGTGAGGGATGGCCTTGGCAATGCTCTTGGCCTTGTCGCCCATGCGCTCGAGAATCACATTCATGAACAGGGCGCAAAGCACCGCGCGCGCATCGCGCGCCATGGGCTGCTGAGTGCTGATGAGCAACAGCGCGGTGCGCTCAATCTCATAGCGTTGGGCGTTCACCTCCTCATCCATGGCGAACACTTGCTGAGCCAAATCCATATCCTTGGCTTCCAGCGCGTTCATGGCCAACGACATCTCGCGATCCACCTTGTCTGCCATGGCGAGTATATCGGTTTTAAGCTGGTGCAATAACCGTTCAAATGATAATCGCGGAGTCACGTTGAAGGCTCTCCTTGAAATAACGTCAGCTACAGAACAAACCGCTGCACCAACGAGGATTCATGCTCTCCCTCGATGCTGGCGAAGACTTCGACATAAGGCTCCAGACCCGAGCCGCGCAGTTTCTCTTTGAGCAATGAATCCACCTGAAAGATGCCGGCCGAGTTGCTCATGGTGATCTTCACGCGCACGGGCTTGTCTTCTCCGACCTCAATAGCAACGCGTTCGATGGCCATAGCCGAAACCGAGTGGATATTGACCTCGCCTAGCTCAAAGGGAATGCGAGAACGCCCCTTGGCCATGTCCAGCGCATCGGCCACGCGCACAACGCCGGCTTCCAGGGTGAGCGGTTTGCCATTTTTGCGATGGGCGATGATGGCATGGAGCGTCTCCGATTGAACCACCGCCCGGCGGCCTACATCGGCATAGGCCGCATCGAGCAGAGCCGGAAGCTTGCGATCGGCGATGATAAGGCTGTATTCTTCATGATTGAAGCGATGAATGCTCATGCCTACATCGTGCAAAAGCGACGCCAACACCACCACGACTTCCGCATCGTCATTGCTCATGCCATGATGCTCAACAATGCTGGGCTTGACGCCCGCGGCCGTGAGAATGCGCAAAATGCGCAAAGCGATATTGGCCACAATCTGCACGTGCACCGGACCATGATCCGACATGCCGAGCCGCGGCACGGCATTCACATTTTGGCAATGCCACAGGGCATCCAACTCTTCATCGGCAAGCACTGCGGCCATCACGGCCTGGAGTTTTGGATTGTGTCGCGCGGGCACGCGCACGCGTACGCGCTCCGCCTTGACTGGCAAACCCACAGGCGTAGTTTGCGCGGCTTGCTCGGCTTCTTTGATGATGGCGGCGAATTCTTCTGAAGTCATTATGGATTAGTTAGATGGAGAGAGGTGGAAGCATCATCGCACACGATGGCGTCAAGGTCAAACAACTATCGAATATCGAATATCGAATATCCAGTATCCAAATCCAAATATTCCACGATTCTACTACCCAAACCGTCCGGTAATATAATCCTCCGTCACCTTGCTCTTGGGCATGGTGAACAGTTCGCTGGTGGGGCCGAATTCCTCCAGATAACCGGTGCGATCGGGCGTGACCGTGAAAAAGGCCGTGTAGTCGGAGACGCGCGCGGCCTGCTGCATATTGTGAGTGACGACGATTATAGTATAATTTTTCGCCAGCTCGATCATCAAGTCCTCGATGCGCAGAGTGGCGATGGGGTCGAGCGCCGACGCGGGCTCGTCCATAAGGATGATGTCCGGTTTGACGGCGATGGCGCGGGCGATGCACAGGCGTTGTTGTTGTCCGCCGGATAGCGAGTATCCGCTCGCGTCCAGTTTGTTCTTCACCTCGTCCCACAAAGCCGCGGCGCGTAACGACTCCTCCACCAACTGGTCCAGGTCGCCCTTGAAACCGTTGATTTTCGCGCCCCAGGCCACATTTTCGTAGATGCTTTTGGGAAAGGGGTTGGGCTTCTGGAACACCATGCCAATGCGCCGCCGCACCAGCACCGGATCGACGTCGGGATCATAAATATTTTTGCCGTGAAAGCGCACCTGACCGTGAACGCGCGCGGTGGGGATGAGGTCGTTCATGCGGTTGAAAGAGCGCAACACCGTGCTCTTGCCGCAGCCCGAGGGGCCGATGAGCGCGGTGATCTTATTCTTTTCGATGCGCAAATTCACATCGCGCACCGCCTGAAAATCACCGTAAAAGACGTTGAGATTGTGGGCCTCGATGGCGTATTTGCCGTTGGTGGCGGGTTTCGCACTCATTGCTTGCAAAAGTCAAAGAAAGGATGAAAGAAACGACTCAGTAACTTCGTTGGTGGCGATTCCGAAGGATGACCGCCGCGGCATTGAGGAGCAGCAGCAGCGTCAGTAGCACAATGATGGTGGCCGCAGCAAGGTTGTGAAAAGCTTCCTGGGGTCGCGCGGTCCATTGGTAGATTTGGATGGGCAATGTGGTGAATTTGGAGAAGGGGCCGGAAGGGTCCATGAAGATGGCCGTGGACGCGCCCACCACCACCAGCGGCGCGGTCTCGCCAAACGCGCGACTGATGGCCAAAATGCTGCCGGTGAGGATGCCCGGAATCGCATTGGGCAATACATGATACCATATGGTCTGCCACTTGGTCGCCCCAAGGCCATAGCTGGCCTCGCGGAATGCCCGCGGCACCGCGCGGATGGCCTCGCGAGCGTTGATAATGATGATAGGCAAGATAAGCAGCCCCAATGTCAACCCCGCGGAGAGAATGGTGCGACCGTTGGCCGTGGTGGGGTCCACCAACCCAAACACCTGGCCACTGGTCAAAGGCTCCAGCGCGCGCACGAACACGGCCAGACCCAACATGCCGTAAATGATGGAGGGAACCCCGGCCAAATTGTTGATATTGGTCTCGATGAGCTGATCCAGCCAACGTCCGGAGCCATATTCTTCCAGATAGATGGCCGCGCCCACGCCCACGGGAACCGAGAAGAGCAGCGTAATCAACACCACCCACAACGAGCCGAGAATGGCCGTGCGAATGCCGGCCAGTTCGGGCTGGGAAGACTGGGGCGAGGTGAGGAAATCCTTGTTCACCCAACTGCGAAATTCAAGGCGGGCGCGAGGCGTCTGCGCGACCGCGGCCTCGATGGTCTCTTTCTCGAAAATGCTTTCCAACAGCGACCAGGTCTGCACGATGGTCGGCTCTATGATGCGCTCGACCACGAGCTGATAGAGTTCGTCATGAGAGCGCTGATCCAGCGGTTTTTCACGATTCAAACGACGCACCACGCCGACCGGAAGGTTATCGACCAGAAGCGCGCTCAGCACCCGTTCGTGATGAGATGCGGGCTCCAGGCCAAACGCCGCGTCGATAAAGACTTCGAACGCGGCGCTCTCGGGCGCGGGGATAAAGCGCAAGAGGGGCTTGTCAGGCCAATTGGCCCTCACATCTGACCATCGCGGCGCGGTGCTCAGCGCGTATTGCAGCTCTTCCAAGGTGAAGCCGTCCACGAAATGGTTGGAGCGGCTCACCACCACAGCCATGCCGTCCAACCCCACCTGAAAACTCACCGGCGTGATGCGGTTCGAGCGACACAGGGCCTCTTCGTCGAAAGCGATGGCGCGACCTGCGTTGACCACGTCGGCCTGGCCCAAACAAAAATCTTCGAACCCGGCCGCGGCTCCTTTCTCGCTGACGCTGACCTCGATCTCGAACCCTTCCCGCTGCATTTGCTCGGCCATGGCCAGGGTGATGGGCGCAACCGCGGCCCCGCCCGACGCCGCCACGCGACCGGAGGTGGCCATGTTTTCGGCCAGAGTCTCGGGCGTCAGGCCCGTGGCTTCCCGCCAGTCGCGTTGGGCCTGGGCGATAGCATCATCCGGCGCGGGGAAATAGCCCACCTGCTCGATCGTTTCGCTTACGTGATACAGGTAATATCCCACGAACGCAGCCGTCGCGCCGCGCTCGCGCAGGGCCTCTAACGAAGTGTAAATGTAGAGCGGTCGCGTGAGCAGATAGCTGCCATTGGCCACGGTTTCGGCGTCAGGCGCGACGCCGTCGATGGGTGCAAGCCGCAACTCATCAGCGTGCGCCTGATAATAGGCGTGGCTCAGGTAACCCACCGCGTCGTCGCGTGCAGCGATCTGCGCGGCCAGATCGTCGTAGTCCTCAAAGGTCTCGACGCCGGGGGCGTTGAGCATGACTTTTTCGAACCAGGCCAGAACCATTTTTTCGGGAGCAACCTTATATTCCAGGGCCACGTAACCGAAACTGTCGTTGATGATGGTGAGCAGCAACACCATGAGGACAATGACGCCAACGGTGGTGGCCAACAAGAACAGGCTGCGCCACACAACGCCCAACCGACGCCGACGTTTGACAAATGCTTCAAGCTCAGGGCCTTCTGGATAGAGCGATTGAGATGACATGAGTGCTAGGCTGGATTCTGCTCAGAAGAAAGATTAGGAGGGATCACAAAATTCAATACTCTTCTCGAAATCTCCTTACGATCCAGCGGCTCAGGAGGTTGAGGGCAAAGGTGATGACGAAGAGGGTCAGGCCAATGGCGAAGAGGCTGTCGTAGTCGATGGACTCGTAGCTAATGTCGCCGCCGCTGATGCGCACGATGTGCCCAGTCATGGTCTCGGCCGCTTTGAAGGGATTGAACAGGGCCAAACTGCGAAACGCCTCACTCCAGCTATCGAAATTGCGCGGCCCCGCTCCCGCGGCGATGGCCACGATCATGGTCTCGCCAATGGCGCGAGAGATGGCCACAATGAACGCCGCCGCCAGCCCGGACATCGCCCCCGGAACCACCACCTTGACTGCGGTCTCCAACCGCGTCGCGCCCAGGCCATAGGCCGCCTCGCGCAATGCTCGCGGCACCGCGCTCAATGCGTCTTCGGCCATCGAGGTCACAAGCGGAAGGATCAACACGCCAATGACCACACCCGCGGACGCGACATTGAAAATCTCCACCACATCCTGGCCAAAAATATTGCGTAGTAGGGGCGTCATGAACGTCAGAGCGAAGTAGCCATAAACCACTGTGGGGATGCCGGCCAGGATTTCCAGCACCGGCTTGAGTACGCCGCGCGTGCGCGGAGATGCATACTCGCTGAGATAGATGGCGATCATCAAGCCCAGGGGCAAGGCCACAATCATGGCGATGATGCTAGTGAGAAAGGTCGCGTTCACCAGCACCAGGATGCCGAACTGCCCGATTTGCGGCTGCCACTTGGACATGGTGAAAAACTCGCCCAGCGTCACCTCGGGGCGAGCGAAAAACTTCAGCGCCTGCGATAGCAGCACAATGACGATGCCCACAGTGGTCACCACGGACAGCGCGGCGGAGCCGAAAAGCAAAGCTTGAATCGCGGTCTCGCCCCAACGACGCTGCTTTTTCAGGCTCAACTCGAAGTCTGATTCAAACATGCTCATCTCATCGCCTCCAGCCAGGCCTGTCGAGACGCGTTGATGGCCTCGGCGCTGGCCGGGAAATAGCCCACGTCCGCCACCTCTTCCTCGGCGTAGGTCAGCACGAAGTTGAGGAACGCGGCCACCTGGGGCTTGCTTTGCATGATGGAGGCCGCACTATACATGAACAACGGCCGCGCCAGAGGATAACTCCCGTCGTCCACGTGCGCAGCGTTGGGCTCCACGCCCTCGATGTTCAATATCTTGAGCCGCTCCCGGTTTTCGTTGTAGAAGGCGTAGCCAAAAAAGCCAATGGCATATCGACCGCCCTCCACGCCCTGCACCAACACATTGTCGTCCTCGCTCATTTGCAAGTTGTCAGCCTCCAGGATCGGCTCTTCATTCTTCTCGAACACCGTCTCAACAAAAAAGTCGAACGTGCCGCTATCGGTGCCCGGAATAAAGCGCTGAATGGGTTCATCAGGCCAGGTCGGATCGATGTCGGACCAGGTTTTCGCGGTGGAAAACATATACGCCAGTTGCTCCAGACTGAGATCCTGAACCCAATCGTTGGACGGGTTCACCACAACAGCCAGTGCGTCCGTGCCCACGCGAAACTCCACCGGGACGCGGCCGATATTCTCGCAATTGGCGATTTCCTTATCCTTGATGGGCCGGCTGGCGTTGCTGATATCAGTCTCGCCGGCCACGCAGAAACGTTCAAACCCCGCGCCGCTGCCAATACTGTCGATGGTGATGTTGCCGCCATATCCCTCATCCACAAAACGTTCGGCCATGCGCTCGACCAGCGGAAACACGGTCGAGCTTCCCGCCACGATGATGTCACCCGAGACCGCCAACGGGTCCACGGCCGGCAAGGGCGTCAATCCCTGGTCGGGCGCGGGAACGGTCTCAGAAGTCTCAGGAGTGGGGGTGGGCAACCACCGCGGAGGTTCAGAAGGCGGGGCGGACCGAGCGCTTGCGCATCCGGCCAGTGTCAAGAGAGCCAGAAAAATGACGAGAACCCACCTCTTTGCAGGCATAAATGGTGACATAAGGCTTTGGATGGCGGGTTTTGGATTACGCATCTGAACTGATCTCATCATATCTGAAAAATAAGATCGCGTCTTCAAGAGCGCGTTAACCTTCGACTAAGGTCTTTTAACTCGACTAAGAGCCTTTAACATGGGAACAAAATCCGCGCTCTTGTCGTCTTTGGTGTCGAGCAGCTCAATTTCGGGGTTTCCGGAAACTCCTCCCAACAACCCACAACATGATTGCCAGGCGAAGCCGTGGCTATCTCGCTATCCATGCAGGCATCGTTCATGACGATTCAGCGCCGATGAAATATCGGGATTGCCCCAACCCTTCAGGCTTCGCGATAACGCAACCCCAGAAGGAGGAGAAATCTCATGCGCGCTGGAAAAACATGGTTTCTGATTTTGACATTGGTCGCGCTCCTGGTCGCGACGAGCCCGGTCGCGGCCCAGGGCTTCGACCCCGAATCCCCCCTATTCAGTCGTGAATGGCCGGTGGGCGGGCCTATTCGCATCGAATTGAGCAGCATCGACGCGGTCATCGATGGGCCGATGGCCACGGTGCATGTGACCCAAGTCTTTCGTAACATCGCCGATTGGCAAGTGGAAGGAACCTACATCTTTCCCTTGCCCGCGGACGCAGCCATTGGCGATTTTCAGATGACGGTGGATGGAGAGGTTTTGGAGGGGAAGGTGCTCGATGCAGATGAGGCGCGTGCGGTTTATCAGAGCATCGTGCGCCAGCGTCGCGACCCGGCCTTGCTGGAATACCTGGGACAGGGGTTGTTCCAGACCAGCGTCTTCCCCATCCCGCCCCGCGCGGAACGCAAAATCGAGCTTACCTACACCCAACTTCTGAGCCTAGAAAACGGTCTTTACCACTTCCGATTTCCCTTGCAGACGCGGCAATACAGCGCCGCTGAAGTGGGTTCGTTGGCTATTCGCGTCGAATTGCGCAACCAGCCCGGCCTGCGCACCATCTACAGCCCCAGCCACGATGTCGCCATCGACCGCCTGGGCGACGACGCGGCCATCGTCGGCTACGAGATGGAAAATGTCCGGCCTGAAAAGGCCTTCGAACTCTATTTCGGCGCGTCGGACGAAACCATCGGCCTCAACCTCATTAGCTACAAGCCTGCCGGCGAGGATGGCTTCTTTTTGTTGCTGGCCGCGCCCGGCATCGAGGTGAAGGCGGATGACGTGGTGCGCCGAGACGTCATCCTGGTTTTGGATGTGTCCGGCTCCATGAAAGGGGAGAAAATAGGACAGGCCCTCCGCGCAGCCCGTTTTGTGGTGGACAATCTCAATCCCGGCGACCGCTTCAATCTCATTGCGTTCAGTAGTGCGGTTCGCCTATGGGCCAAAACCATGAAGCCCAGTGACGCCGCGTCGCGCGCGGACGCGCACGAGTGGATCAATGGACTGCGCGCGGGCGGCGGCACCGACATCAACCGCGCCTTGCTGGAAGCCCTGGCCCTGCTACAACGCTCGCCCGACCCCACCCGACCGGCCTACATTCTCTTCCTCACCGACGGCTTGCCCACCGGCGGCGAGACCAACAGCCAACGCATCATCGCCAATGCATTGAATAATCGCCCCTCCGAGCGCACCGCGCGCTTGTTTGCTTTTGGCGTGGGCTACGATGTGGACGCACAGTTGCTGGACGAACTCAGCCGCGCGTTGGGCGGTCGCAGCAGTTATGTCGAGCCGGGAGAACGCATCGACGAGGCCGTGGGCGATTTCTACGCCCAAATCAGCACGCCCGTGCTCAGCGATATTAACATCACGTTCGACAACATCCAGGTCGAAGAAACCTATCCCTATCCCCTGCCCGATCTCTTCGCTGGCGAACAATTGGTGATGGTCGGCCGCTATCGCGTCGGCGGCGCCACAGCTGTCACCCTGGCCGGCCAGGTCAACGGTCGGGAGCAGGTCTTCGAGTTCGAGAACCAGCAGTTGATCGAACTGGGCGGAGAGCCAAGTGTGGCGCGGTTGTGGGCCACGCGCAAGATTGCGGCCCTGGTCGAACAGGTGCGACGTCAAGGTTCCGACCCCGAGCTGCTGGATGAGATCACGCAACTCAGCCTCGATTACGGCATTGTCACGCCCTACACCAGCTTTCTGGTGCTCGAGCCGAATCTGGCCCAAGATATGAGGCAACCCATGCCGCCGGCTGTCGAACGACCGGCCGCACAGCCCGGAGCCGTGGTCCAAGTGGAGGCCACGGTGGTGGTGGAGAAGGTGGTGGAGATGGAGGTGAGCGGCAGGGAGGCTGTGGCCGAGAGCGAAGTGCGACAGCAGCTTTATGAAGCCGAGCGCGCGCTCGACTACGAAGGCGTGCGCCACGCGGCCGGTAAGAGTTTCATCTTCCAGGGCTATGTGAACACGGCGGATGGCCAAGTTCTGGAACTGTGGGTGGACGCGGCATACCGAGCGGACATGACCCCGCAGATCGTTGTTTTCGGAAGTGACGCCTACTTCGCCCTGGCCGAACAGCCCGGAATAGCACAGTGGCTGGCCATCTCGCCCGAACTGATGCTGATCATCAAGGGAACGGCCTATCGCATCACCACCGATCCGGCCCTGGCCGAAAACCCGCCCCGGCCGGGTTCCACGCCTGCAACGCCCACACCCAACCCGGTCTCCGCTCCCGACGCCTCCTCAACCCCCTCGACCAGCCTTTGGCAAGCCCTGCTCGAGTGGCTGAACCGCTTGTTTGGCAGGGGGACAGAGTAGATCCAACACTTTATGTAAGTTCACAAGGCGCATTATCATCAGGCTCGACCTGTTTATGGCCGAGCCTGATCACTGTACATCAAAATTATCGATGATATAGCGCACCATCGCTTCAAATGCTTCCAATCCACCTGAAAAAGCATTACTTTCCGGGTCTGGCGACGCCTCATCGCTTTTCTCAGCCAAAGTTTCGACATCAGACATCATAAAAAGCAAGACGATAGGCGTTCGTTGATGTAGTGTCGCCGCCATCCAAAAATGAAGCGCTTTGTCATCGGAACGCAGGTGCTTGATAACAAAATCAAATCCTTGTGGATTCATGAATCGCGTTTCGTCGATTATTTCTACGCCTTTGATAGATTGGGCAACTTGCCCCGCGTACTTTTCGAGCGAGAAATTCTTCGGCGTCTTTTTCTCTTCGACCATGATGACTAACTTATTCTTGCTATCTCCGAAACAATCGGCCTGAAAAAACATACAGTCTTGACGATTCGTCCACCAATCTGCCGGATAGAATAGCGTGATACGCGGGGCAAAGGTTCTGATATAAAGGGCCATAGGGCCAAATTTTGTGGGAATAGGGGTTGGAGTTGGGGTGGGAGCAATAGGGGTTGGCATTGGTTCGGCGAAGTCTTCAACGATTAAATGATACCCACCCACGTTCTCGAGTCCCGCATCATGCACAACAATGAGATAACGATCGTCTCCGGGAGCTCGAAAGGAAAGTTCTGCATCTAGCCCTAATAATCCTCCGCCCGAATTCTGGTCTTTGGCCAATGTTTCGCCTTTGGGAAAAGAGCTTTGTTCGATCCGAATCATCGGATCAATCATGATTGACTCGACCAAAATGTAAATTGTCTGGCCTTCCCGCAAATCAATAGGGAAGACGTCTTGATCACCGGGAAAGTCGCTGGCCCCGCGTAAGGCGCTATCAGGCGAGAGCGGCTGAAGCGCGTCATCGCTGTCTTCAACAGCGAGAAGAGGAACGGTCGAGCGCAACGTCCCCTCGGCCTCCTGACCGAACCTGTTGAAGACGACGGTAAAATAGGGCGCGTCATTAGCCAAGAAATTGGCCTTTCGAGTCGCAATATCTGACAGGGTCTCAGCAACATTAGGAAACCCTCCCCTTGCATCTCGTATAAAGAATAGAAGATCCTCGTCACCTTCGAGTTCGAATTTTACGCGCATCTGCTCTTGGGGCCAAAATGCAAAGGTTTTCGCCTCCAGCGGAGACCTGATCTCAATTAGCGCTTCGTGTTCACCGCGGAATTCGCGAGCAAGGGGTTTTCTGTCCAGCCCATCCACCACGCGCCCTGCGATCATATCGTTCAATCGCGGCATGACATCGGCCATAGAAACAGCAAGCCCAAATTTATACGTATCGAATTGGTACCCCGCAATGCCAATGACTTTGCCTTCATCCGAAACCAAAACACCGCCGCTCAGCCCACCAGCAATGGCGGCGTCGGTTTGATAATAGGTCAGCTTTTCACGAGGCCATTCACGCAGACGTGAGATGATCCCGCGAGAAATGCTCGGCTGCGGAAACTCCTCGACTTCACCAGGATAACCAATGAGATAAACATTAGAACCTACGGCATACTCTTCGTCATATGATGGCTCTACAGAGGGAGCATTGACGTCTAGAGGCCCCAATACTGCCAAATCGGCGATGAGATCCCATTTAACAACGGGTGTATCAGGGAATTCGGAACCATCTGGAAATACGATACGCGCTGAATCGGCCGGCCATACCACGTGTGCATTGGTCACAAGGTATCTATTCTGAATGAGGAAACCGCTGCCAGATCCTGAAGATGCGTCAACAAATCCGATCGATGGCGAGACGCGTTCGAAGATCTCAGAAGGAGTCAAGGGATGCGGAGTTGGCGTTAGGGTGGGCGTGAATGTTGGAAGGGGAGTTGGCGTGGGCGCAGTTGTAGCCAGTGGAGCGATCGTTGGCGCAGGGCTTGGCGTTGAACGGAAGCCACACCCCGCCATCATGATCGCGAGCGCCAGCATAAACATGACTCGCCAAATGGGATGGTTATAGATATTAGCCCATGAATACATAACTTCAGTGCGCGATATCCAAATGTTCGGCCATATATCGAACCGTGTCATCCAGTCGATACATGAATGAATTTCGTGTGAACAATCTCACCAACAACTTTTTTTGAAAATCGGGAAGCCTATCGTAGTCCAAGCCAGTGAAAATCGCTATGAATGCACCGTCATCGTCGCCGTGAATAATATACCAGATTCTTAAAGCGTCATCTCTTATCGAAAGAAGGGTGATTTTCAAGTCGTTGGCATTTTTAAACGTCTTCTTTTCATCAATTGCGAGCTCCAAACCGACGAGTTGTTGTTCGAAATAGGTGACCAACTCTTCGTGCTCCAGAGAGATAAGGGCGACATTGGGATCGGCTTCAAAAATATTGAGACTTGCCAAAGGGGCGAGGGCAAAACAGGCTGCAACCTGTGGATAACAATCCTTATCGTCCAGAGGCATAGGCGTCATGCTGGCAGGATAAGGCAATCGATATGGCCTCGGACCAGATGATTCGTATATACGCATTTCCCCAAAACTGGTTGTGAGAGGCGTCGGGGTGGGTGTGGGCACGATAGGTGTAGGCGCTGAGTCTCCTGGTTCATCCAGGGTCACAGTGTAACCACCAATATTGCCCAAGCCATTATCGCCAACAATAATTTTGTAAACGCCGTGAAATGGCGCCTGATATGAAAACTCAGCATCTAGCCCAAAAACGCCTCCGCCGGAGTTGTCGTCTACGGCCAATGGCTCGTTCAGCTGTAAGGGTGGGAACAGACCTAAGTCGAGATACGCCACGGAATCTATCATGACGGATTCAGCTCTAATATGGATGGTCTCATCTTTGTCTAAAAGAACCTTGATAACGTCCATATCGCCAGGGAAATCAATGCCACCGGTGAGTGACTGGCCTTTTTTGTAGGTGTGATCGTCATCAGGGTCATTGAAGCGAAGCATGGGGACGTTTGCTTTCAGCATACTTGATCCCGTAGCTTTTGGATCGCCTGCGACCACCACCAAAAAATAAGGTGCGTCGATAGAGGTGGTGAACTCGCCTTCGGAAACCAGCACGGCCCCCTCTTTGTTCAAGGGAATGATGGCGCCATTGACATCACGAACGAAGAATTTAAGGTCTACTTTCTCATCCAAGAGCAACTGGGCGTTTACTTTCGTGCCAGGCTTTTCCCAAATTACAAACATTTCTTGATCCCAACCATCTCCTATGGCCACAAGGCCGCTTTCCGAGCGCTCTCCTTCGGTAAACATTGCTGGACCACGGCCGAGTTCATCAACAGATTTACCCGAAAGCAGATGACTTGCCCGAGGGAGCAGATCGACAGCCGAGGGAATAAGCGAGAATTGAGCATCGGCAAAAAGATAACCGAGCATACCGATAACCTTGCCCTTATCCGAAATCAACACTCCTCCCTGTTCGGCGGCAACCACAGGTATGTCGGCCTGGAAAAAAGTGATTCCTTCCTGCCGCCACTCGCGTTTACGCGAGATCACCCCTTTGGAAAGACTTGGTTGGGGATTGCGACCCGTTTCTCCAGGATAACCGATGAGGAGCGCCTCACCGCCTACAACAAATGACTCGCCGTCAATGGGGTCCAATGGTTGCAAATCCGTTTCTACTGGCCCAATAATGGCCATATCAACCTTCAAATCCCAATACAGAACCGGAGCTTTTTCAAATGTTTGACCATTGGGAAAAACCACGCGGACTGTGGGAAAAGGCCACACTGTTCGTACGGTGGTGAGGATATAGCCACCTTCAATGAGAAAACCGCTACCCCTACGCGCGGGTGTATCGATAAAGGCGACCGAGGGCGAGACAGAAGCGAAGATTGCGGTCAGGGACGGCGGGGTGGGACTTGGTGTAAATGTGGCAGTTGGAGATGTTGTGGGAGTTGGTGTATGGGTTGTAGTGGCGGTAAGTAAAACCGACGTAGGTGAACTCATAAGTGGGGTCGGCTCCTGAACATTGCACCCACTTACTCCTAATATGCTCGCGGCCACTGCAAGCACGATCAAATAGGTGAAAACCCTGCTGACCATTACCAGAACCCGTAACCTGGAGCTCCCCGTAAGCAAAGCGTTTGATCTCTCTTTATTCTTATTCGCTTTCGATTTCATCTTGGCAACTCAAGAAGACGATAAAGCTTTCGGCCCGGCAACACGCCATGTTGGCATGATGATAATAGCACACTTAGATAAGTGCTGGCAAATATTCAAGGTGCGACTCACTTCGGAAGTGAGCCGCACCTTTCGCGTACGCGCGCGGCCAGCTCTCGCGCTCGGGAAGGCGCTTCGCCGACATAGTTGCTTGCATCGAGCAGCTCGCGGATACGGTCGGGGGGTAAGAGTCGGGTGAAAGCGGGTTCGGCCAAAAGAAAAGCGGCCAGGGGGTTTTCCCGCCCCATCTGAATTGCTGCCCAAGCCCTTAAGCTATGCTCACGGAGAATCTCATGCAGTTGTTGACGATCACCACCCGCTTTGACGGCCTCCATAAGCAAGCGCTCGGAGGCTGCAAAGACGCCATAGGTTTTCAAGTTGCGTTGGATGGAACCTGGCCAGATGGATAGACCGATGACTATGCGAAGCGAGGCCGATAATAATTCATCTATGGCCAAAAACGCGTTGGGTATGACCACGCGACGGTTGGCGGAATCATCCAGGGTGCGCTCTAAAAGATTATGCGCCGCATTGTGCCAGGCTGTTTGCGGCAACGAAGCCACATAACGAGCGAGACTATCGATCTTCTCCGCGGTGATGGGATTGCGCTTGAAAGGCATGGCCGAGGACCCCACCTGACCTTTGCCAAATGGCTCGGAAAGTTCGCCAAAGGGGGGTGATTGCAGGATGCGAAGGTCGAAGGCGAAACGATAAAGGGACCCCGCCAAACCGGCCAATGCATTGAGAAGCAGCCAATCTTGCTTGCGCGGGTAAGTCTGGGTGGTGACAGGATAAGCTTCGAGGCCAAGCTCGGCCAGAGCAAGACGTTCCAGTTCATCTGCGGAAACATCTTTTTCCGATAGCAGTTGACTATACGAAGCCAATGTCCCCACCGCCCCCTTGAAGCCCTTGCCGCGCAGATTCTCACGCACGCGCGCGAGCTCCTCCCAATCGAGCAATAAATCTTGCAGGGTTTGGGCCAGACGATAGCCCACAGTGGTGGGCTCGGCCGGCTGAATGTGGGTGTAGCCCATCGCGGGCGTGTCCGCGTATTTCTCCACCAAATCCGCGAACGCAAGCATCAATTCGCGCAACCGCGCCAGCACGATGTCCAGCGCCTCCTTTTGGCGCAAAACATCGGCGTTGTCCACCACATCCATACTGGTCGCGCCTAAGTGAATCACCCCGCCGCCAATGGGACATTGCTCGGCAAAGGTCTTGATTTCGGCCATGACATCGTGGCGGGTGATCTTCTCGATGGCCAATGCTCTTTCCAGGTCGATATCTTCGGCGTGGGCTTCGATGTCGGCCAGTTGCTCCGCGGTGATCAGACCGGCGGAAGCCTGGGCGCGGGCCAGGGCCACCCACACGCGACGCCACAACTTGCGACGATGGATTTCGGAAAAAACCCGGCGCATGTCGTCGCTGGCATAGCGCCAGGTGAAGGGGGATTGGTAGGTTTCGTGCATGATGATCCCGCCATCCAACTCTACTTGCGGACCATGGGGAGGAACGTCTTGCCCCCTGAACCGCTTCCAAGAGTGACGTTGAGAAGATAAGAATCGGTCTTGTCATACGCGCCCTGATAGCCGAAGATGCGCACTCGATAAGCGCCCGAAATTTGAGCCGTATGGGTGATCTGTTCGTCCTGAAGACCGTTCTCCTGAGACCTTTCGACCAGCGTGCCAGATGGATCGTACAAATCCAGGTCATAATCCGCGGGAAGACTGCTTAAGATGGCCGTGATCTGCTGGCCCGCAGTCGCATCGAAACGGAACCAGTCCTGGTCGCTGGCGTCGCAGATGTAGGCCTCAACCTGCTGGCCTGGAGTGATGCTCGCGGCGCTCTGGTAATCATCATTGGGTTCATACGCGCTATCCGCACACCCTCCGGGCGACGGGGCCTCGGTGTAGAGTTGCAGTGAATAGCCATCTAAGTCATCCCATGTCTCATCGCCAGACCCGGCCACCTTGAGGAAGAAATCGCCGCCGCGGGTGGCCGTGTAGGTAATGTTCTCATCCTGAAGGCCGTTGTTGGTGGACCAGGCCACGAGATTGCGATCCGGATCGTAAAGCGCCATGAAATAGTCTTCCGGCAAGGACGCCAGGGAGGCGTGAATGGTCTCTCCTGCGGTCACAGGGAAACGGTAGTAATCGACGTCATCGTAAGGGCAAATGTAGGCGTCATCATAGATGTTGAACCCGCCGAACTGCTGAAAATCGGATGCGGCGTCATACGCGGTGGAGAAGAAATCGTTGGGTTCATAGGCGTCGGTGGTGCAGTTCACGGCCAGAGAATGAGGATAGGTGGCCAAAACCTGGCCGAACCAGTCGCTAAACTCGGCCGCATCATCGATGCCGTCTGAATCTTGAGACCAGACCTGGATGTTGGATGTCAACAGACCGACGCCCGAGCCCGGGAAAATGAACACCTGGCCGGCCCGGGAAATCCCGTTCACCCGCTCGCCGGGGACGCCCACGGCCAGATCTTGGATGCCATCGCGGTCGAAGTCGCCGGCCGTGAGCCCGGAGCCAAATGCATTGCCCGGCCCTGGATCTCCCGGCACATTGGCCGTTCCTTGGTCCAGCCAGTCAATCCCCTTGTCGGAGAGACCGTTGCCATCGCCATAAAGGACCGACACGCCGCCAGCTTGATTATCCTCAGAAATCCATCCGATCGCCAGATCCTCATAGCCATCGCCGTCGAAGTCGCCGGCGGTCAAAGTCAGGCCCTCGCCGTCATCTTTTTCAGAAACGCCCGGCATGCCAGGGCTGTTTTGGTCCCACAACTGATTGCCTGCGGCCGAAATGCCGGTGGACGCGCCGTATAAAACCGCCACTGCACCCGCATCGACCACCGAACCCACATCTTCCAAAGGAATGCCCACGGCCAGATCATCCACATCGTCGCCGTTGAAATCGCCGGAGGTGAGAACCGTGCCGAATGCATCATGGGTTTCTGGCCAGCCATGAACGCCCGAACGATATTGGTGCCACAACTCGTTCTTGGATAGGGGTTCGAGCGGCAACGCGGTGGGCGCCATGAGGCCATAGTGCTGACCATAGAAGAGATGAACCGCGCCAGCGCCAGAAGCGCCGTTGACCTCCTCGCCAGGCACGCCAATGGCCAGGTCCATTCGGTCATCGCCATTGAAATCTCCCGCGACGAGCGAGACGCCGAAAAACTCATTATCCCCGATGGCGCTCTCCACGGTGAGATAACCTTGATAGATGTCTTCAGCGCCGTTCGCGGTCAGCCCTTGAGCCGAACCGTACAACGCCAGCACCGCGCCCGCATTGCTCATGCTGCCGATATCCTCACCGGGAATGCCAATGGCCAGATCATCGAACCCATCGCCGTCGAAATCGCCGGCCGCGACCGCATAGCCAAATTTGTCCCCGGCCTCGGCCGCTCCGGGAATGCCGCTCACATCCTGATGCCATAGCTGATTGTTCGCGGCCGTCAGTCCTGTGAGAGTCCCATAAATCACCTGGACGGCTCCAGCGCCGTCTCGACCATTGACCGTTTCGCCGGGAATGCCGATGGCCAGATCGGGATGACCATCGCCGTTGAAATCGCCCACAGCCAGGGCCGCGCCAAATTGATCCGAGTCCTCCGGCGTTCCGGGAAGGCCCGACCACACCTGGGCCCACACCTGACTATTTCGGGACGTGAGGCCGCGCTTGGAATTGTAGATCACATGCACCAAACCGGCTTCGGCCGCATTGCTAAGACCCTCCCATTTCACGCCCACCACCAGGCCGTCGCCCCGATAGGGAACCGGCGTGGGCTGAAAGTGAGGTCGTCGTTCAGGAGAAATCGCGCCTCGAGCGGCCACATGAGCCGTTAGCGCAAGGGTGAAGATGCATCCCAAGAGAAGGGAACGGATGAACCCTCCAAATGGCCTGCCAAAGAATCGGACCTGCTTTTTGTTATGAAACATCGTCGCCTCCTCGTCGTTGCTCGATGCTTGACAAATCAATCCATGGGCCCATGACCTTGCAAACGATCATCAGGCCGGCTCATGCGGATCGTCAACTTATCCTAAGTATAGCACAACATCATCTTCCCACTATCTCAAAAATTTGAGCCCAAGGTGGATGCCATCGGCTCAAAAAAGGAGATGACCGTCGATGACGACGCCGGCAAAAGCCCGTGGTCGGACAATAAGAAGAACAGCATGAACGACGAGGGTTTGTTGAGCCGAGTTCATGTGGGAGAATGAAGGAATATAGACCCATCGCGACAGAAACCTGATGTTGATGGAAATGTTCATCAATGCTATCATATCTTTCAGGCGAACATCGATCTTACGAGCTTTCTTACTTACTATCCGTTCTGCACAAGGAGTCGTCAAGTGAATACAAGCCCTGCTCCACCCTCCTCGCGAAGAACCCCGCGCGCGGTCAAGATCGCGTTGGGCGCGCTGGCATTCGGCGGCGTCTTGTTGGCCGCGCTTTATGTCTATCTCGACATGGAACGCGCCCCGCTCGATGAACAAGCTCGCGCTCAAGCGCCGGGTCAGTTCATCCGCTTGCCCGATGGCGTCACCCATTACGAATTTTCCGGACCCGAAGATGGGCCCATCGTCGTGCTGGTGCATGGCGTATCCACCCCCTATTTCATTTGGGATTCAACGACTCAGGCTTTACGAGAGGCCGGTTTTCGCGTGCTTCGCTACGATCTTTTCGGTCGAGGGTATTCAGATCGGCCGGACGCTGCTTATGACCTGCCTTTCTTCGCCAAACAGTTGGACGATTTGCTGACCGCGCTAAACATTGCAGAACCGGTGAATGTCGCAGGACTTTCCATGGGCGGGCCTATCGCAACCGCCTTCGCCAACCGCCACCCCGAACGCGTTCGCTCATTGATTTTGATCGACCCATTGGTCTTGCCGCCCGATAACGCCATCGCCAAGATCATCGAAATCCCTTGGTTGGGCGAGTATCTGATGACGACGGCCGTGGTTCCCTTTGTTTTGCTTCAGTCTCAACGCGAGGATTTTCATCGCCCCGAGCGCATGCCCGCGGATTGGGAGACGCGCTATCGGGTGCAATTGCAATATGAAGGTTTTCGTCGGGGGTTGCTGGCCAGTGTGCGGAATATCATCAATAAGGATGTGGCCATGCCGGAGTATAAAGCTTTGGGTGCAACAGACTTGCCCACGCTCTTGTTGTGGGGCGCGGAAGACAAAACCATCACCCGAGATGATATTGAGGCGCTAAGAGCAGCGGCGCCCGCTGTGCAGTTTCACGTCATCGAGGATGCAGGTCACCTTCCCCATGTCGAACGTCCCGAAGTGGCGAACCCGCTCATCATCGAATTTCTAAACGCTTACGCAAACTAACGTAACTCGGAGGCGACGACGTTCATCTAAACCTGACATGACGCTTTACCCACCATTTCCACACATACGAGGTGACGCACGTGTTCAAGTTATTCAGACGTGAGACCCCCACCAACAACCAACTTTCACCCGACGAAGCAAAGAAGCGCATCGACGCGGGCGCGGTTCTTATCGATGTGCGCGAGCCGGATGAGTATGCTCAAGTGCGCATTCCCGGCTCCAGGCTCATTCCCATGAGCGAATTGCAGCAACGCTTGAACGAAATCCCGCGCGACCGCGAAGTCATCCTTTATTGCCGCTCTGGCAATCGCAGCGGTCAGGTTTTGCGCTTCCTCGCGCGCCAAGGCTACGACCAAGTTTTCAATCTCAATGGCGGCATCATCGACTGGTATCGCCGCAATCTCCCCGTAGACGCCAGCCCGGTCGAAGCTTCGTATCGGCGCACGCGTTACGAAGATATCGATGTGATGGAAACCCGCCGCAGGCTCAGCCTCAACAACACCACGTTGGTGGATGTGCGCGAGCCGCACGAATTCATGGCTGGCCACCTGCCCGGCGCGCAGAACATCCCCTTAAACGCACTGCCCGCTCATTTGGAAGAACTACGGAAGGCGCAATCGTTGATCCTGGTGTGCGCCACGGGCAATCGCAGCGCCATGGCCGCGGACTGGCTGGTGCAACAGGGTTTTGAAAAGGTGGCCAATGTGGAGGGCGGCACTGTGGCATGGGTTCGACGCGGGTTCGAGGTGGAAAAATAAAGGGGGGATGTGCTACAATTCCCTCATCCTGTTTTCGAAAAGGGCGATGGAGCATGGACGATAAGACGAGTTAATCATCGTTCGTCGTCTTATCGTCCCATCACCCTTTCATCCGCTTATGTCTTATCGCGCCGTCGTCTCATCATCTTTTCATCGGCATCGCAGACGACCGCCCGTGTCGCTTTTTTGCAAACACCCCGGCCCCTATCATGGAACAAAACGACATCGCTCAAATTCTAATCACCGAGGAGGAGCTGCAGGCTCGCATCAAGGAGCTGGCGGCCGAAATTTCTCAGGCTTACGCCGGAAAAGAGCCGCTGCTCGTTTCCGTGCTCAAGGGAAGCATTGTGTTCATGGCCGATCTGATTCGGCAACTCACCGTGCCGCACGCCATCGACTTCATGGCCACATCGAGCTATGGCGCGGCCACCGAGACATCCGGCGTGGTGCGCATTCTCAAGGACCTGGATGAACCCATCGAGGGCCTGGATGTGCTCATCGTCGAGGACATCATCGACAGCGGCAACACGCTGGATTATTTGCGAAATTTGTTGCTGGCTCGTAATCCGGCCTCTTTGCGGATTGTCACCCTTCTGAGCAAGCCCTCGCGTCGCGAAGTGGATGTGCCCGTTGATTGGGTGGGCTTCGAGATCCCCAATAAATTCGTCATTGGCTACGGGCTGGACTATGGTGAGCGGTATCGCAATCTACCCTTTATCGGCGTGCTGAAATCAGAAGTGTATAACCCAGATGATGGGCCTGTAGAAACATAGAGTGGCCGCGGAGCGCGACCGGCGCCACATCATTCCAACACCTCGCGGATGAAGTAGATGGGCTTGTTTTGGCTCTCGAAATAGGTGCGAACAATCAGTTCGCCCAGCAATCCCATGCCCACCATCTGCACCCCCACCAGGATCAGCAACACAGCCAAGAGCAGCAAAGGCCGCGTGCCAATATCCTGCCCGCCCACAAATTTGACAAAGGTGAGATAAACGCCCAGCAACACGCCCACAGCCATCGAGAGCAGCCCCACGCCGCCGAAGACATGAATGGGTCGCGTGCCATAACTGAGCAAAAACGAAACCGTAATGAGATCGAGCATGACGCGAAAGGTGCGAGAAATGCCATATTTCGATTGGCCGTGTTCGCGCGCGCGATGATTGACCGGAACCTCGGTCACGCGCACACCCATGCCGCTGGCTAAGGCGGGAATGAATCGATGCAATTCACCGTAAAGATCGATATTTTTCACCACTTCGTTGCGATACGCTTTGAGTGAACAGCCGTAGTCGTGCAGATGCACGTTGGTGGCGCGAGAGATGAGCCGGTTGGCCACCAGCGAAGGGAGTCGACGGCTGAGAAATTTGTCTCGCCGGTTCACCCGCCAACCACTGACGATATCATAACCTTCATCGATTTTGGCCATAAGCCGGGGGATGTCTGCGGGGTCATTTTGCAAATCCGCGTCGATGGTGACGACAACATCGCCGCGGGCCATATCGAAGCCGGCCGCGAAGGCCGCAGTCTGACCAAAATTGCGACGGAAGCGAACAATGCGCCAGCGCGGATCGCGTTTGTGTATGGCCTGGAGCCGCTCGAAACTCCGGTCGCGGCTGCCATCGTCCACGACAATGACCTCGTAAGAGCGGCCATAATCCTCGAGAACCGCAGTGAGCTGACGATACAGTTCGTCGATGGACTCTTCTTCGTTGTAAAGCGGAATGACGACGGAAATGTGGAGGGTCATAAGGGTGAGGCGCGAATGAGCAAAGGGGCGTAGGGGTGAATGGACGAGGAGGGGGCTATCGACTCGTCGGCTCATCGTCCAGGCCGCGAACGTGAACGAGATTTTGCCAAAGGAGCAGCGCTCCGCCAATAAAACCGGTCGCCACAGTGACGGCATAGATGATCACGGACATGGCGAAGGCGGTTTCACTGGACACGCCAACTTGAGTGAAAAGACCCACGTAGCTCAATTCTCTGACGCCAACGCCGCCAAAAGAGGGGGCCAAAAGGGCCAGCGAAACCAAAGGCACGAAGACCAAGTAGTCCACCAGGGAGACTTGAACGCCCAGGCTAAGCCCCGCGGTGATGTTCACCAAGATCCAGACAATGTTGAAAACCAATGACGCGAACAGAGCCTTGAGCAGCGTGCGTCGATCATAACCTTGTAAGGCGATATAGAGCGGCCGCACCCAACCCCACTTTTCAATGCGGACGCGTGGCCCGGGGGGAAGCCGCGCCAGGAGCCGGCGCTTGAGCCCCATCACCAAACGTTCGCGACGCAAAAGCCAAAACCCGCCGGCCGCGGCCAAAAACAAGCCCAAGACGAAAGTCGTCACCCAGAGCGGGATCTCGGTTCGAGCCAGGGGCAAGGCCAGCGCGCCCAGAGCCAACAACACAAGGATGCCTAGAAAACGATCGACGATGACCGTGCCCACCGCGCTGGGAGCCTGGCGACTATATTGGGTGAGGTGCATCATGCGCACGACGTCGCCGCCAAAGCCGGTGGGCAACAAGGTGTTGAAAAACGCGCCGATGTAGTACCAACGCGAGAGCAGTCTTAGAGGAACGAACACGCCGAGCGAGTCGAGGAGCACTTTCCAGCGAGCCGCTCGCAAAATAATGCTGAACGCGAACAGGAGAAAGGTGATGAGCGCCCAACCGCGATGGGCCGCGGCCAGGTTTGCAGCAATGGCGCGGGTGTCGAGCTGAGTGAGCAGAATGAAGATGAGGCCTGCGCTGATTGCGATCTTGGCGAGATTGCTGAGATGATTTTTCATGCTGACATGAGAAGGCCGCCCACTTTGGCTCAACCGGCGACCATGCACTAAAATGTCGGGCATGAGCAAGTCTTTGCGCAACCGACGGCTGAGCCGATTCTGGGTCGGCTTGGGGATCGTCTTTATTGTGGCCGTTTTCTTCCGTTTCTGGCAAATTGACGCGCTGCCACCGGGACTGTTTGGCGACGAGGCCGCGGACGGCCTGGATGCGTTGGATGTGTTGGCCGGACGAGGCCAGGTGTTCTTCCCCACAAACTTCGGTCGCGAGGGGCTGCATATGTGGATTGTCGCTCTGAGCATCCTGTTTTTGGACGCGACGCCTCTGGCCGTGCGCCTGCCTTCAGCCATTGCAGGGGTTGTCACGGTGTTGGCCACATATTGGCTGGGTTATGAGATGTTTGTCTGGCGCAAAGGCGAGAACGTGCCTGGCGACGGCGGCTGGACGCGGCTGATCCCATGGCTGGCCGGCCTTTATGTAGCTACGTCGTATTGGCATGTGCACTTTTCCCGCTTTGGGATTCGCGGGGTGTTTACGCCGATGTGCCTGGCGCTAATGGCCGCGGCCTTGTGGCGGGCCATCAACCGGCAATCGCTTGTCTGGTGGGCCGTGAGCGGCTTTTTCCTTGGCCTGGGCATGCATTTCTACACGGCCAGCCGCTTCGCACCCATTTTTCTAATCACATTCTTCACCTGGCAACTCTTGCTCTATGCATTGGCGCGCCGAAAAAGAGAGGACATCGGGAAGCATCTCGCTGAAAGGGCATCATTCCCTGGTCTTGTGGTCTCATCGTCCACCTTTTGGCGCTTCCTGCTGGGCGTTTTCGTGCAATTTGGCGTGGCTGCGCTGGTGTTTGCACCTTTGGGCTATTACTTTCTCACCCATCCCGGCAGCTTTACGCAACGCGCCAGCGAAGTGTCGGTGTTTCGCGAGGGTGGTTCCAGCGACGCGCTGAAGCTCATCGCTCGCGCCGCGAGCGCAAACCTGTTGCAATTCATCTGGCCCGGTCGGGGCGATCTGGCGCAGTTCTACAACTTGCCGGGCCGCGCGGTGTTCGAGCCATTGACCGCGCTGCTGGGCCTTGTTGGTTTGGGGGTTAGCCTGTGGCGCTGGCGCAGACCGGTCTACGCATTTCTAGTCATCTGGTTCGCGGTCATGGCGTCGCCGTCGTTCATTGCGGTGGATCGATTTCCCACGCTGCCGCGGGTGCTGGGCGTGATCCCGGCCCTCTATTTCTTCCCGGCCATCGGGCTGAGTTTTCTTTTGGGATGGGCGGCGCGGCGACGCGGGTTTGCGTCGCGCTGGTGGCCCGCGGCCGCGCTTCTGGCGCTGGTAGTGCACGCGAGCCTGACCTATCGCGACTATTTCCATGTGTGGGGGCCTTCGGAGGCCACCGCGGAAGCGTTCGAGGCGGACATGGTCGCGGCCTGGCGTTGGCTGGAGGCGCATCCGCCGCAGGGCGAAGTTTATCTCTCCTCAGACCTCTACAAACATCCCACGTTTATGTTCCTATATGAGCAGGTTCCCACCACCGAGTATTTCGACTACCGCAACCCGCGTTTACACTGGTTCGATGCGCGCACATCCTGGCCCCTGCCCAACCGAGACGCAGTGATCTTAGTGGGCGACTCGACCCCCATGCCCGATTTCCTTGCGCCATTGTTGGATTTGAGGGTGAAGCCGGTGGAGGGCGGTTCGTTGTTCGTTGTAGAAGAGCCCCCCAAGCTCATCATAGCCAACAGCGCCTCGGCCGGCGCGCCCTTCACCGACCGCCTTTCATTGCTCGGCCAGTTCGGCCAGCGCCTCGCAAGCTCACCTGATCGGGTGGTGACGCTTCAGCTTTGGCGCGCGAGCGGGCCAGAGCCAGTGCGGTGGAAACGCTATCAAATTCAGAGCGGCCTCTTGGATGATGAGGGCGTTCAACTTGTGCAGGCTTCGCAGTGGATGGGCTTTCTTCCTATGGAGTGGCCGCGAGAAGAAGCTTTTCTCACCTGGCAATTCTTGCCCTGGCCAGGCGAGCTCCCGCTCAACGACTCGGTGTTGCGCCTGACGCCCGAAGGCGAACCGCCCCTGCGCCCCCCCGGTTCTGATGAAGAGGGTTGGCTCACATGGCCGCTGGCGCCGCTAAACAACCAACCATGAACCGAAAAACCATGTCCAATGCACGCGCAAAAGCCGGGAATGCGATCCCGGCTATGCGCGAAAAGCTTTGGATTGCGCCAACGAAAGACTTATTGCTGTTGGGCGGCCGCCTGATTCACCAGCCGCGTCAGCCGCGACTTGCGGCGGGCCGCGTTGTTGGGATGAATCACGCCTTTCTTGGCCGCTCGATCAAGACGGCTGATCGCGATGCGCAGCTGTTCTTGCGCGGCCTCGATTTCACCGGCCGCCACCAACATGCGGGTGCGCTTGATGGCCTTGCGCACACCCCCGCGCACCTTGCGATTGCGTTCGCGTCGTTTCAAACTTTGACGATGTCGTTTGATTGCAGATTTGTGAGTAGCCAAACCGATTTCCTCCGGCTAAACGAAACAAAGAAACACCCGCCGAGCAATGCGCCCGTCGGGCCAAAAAACTACGATCAGAAAGATGTCAGGCGACTTTGAATTATAGCCGGGGGCCGAGGATTGTGCAAATTCAGCGGCCCCATGTTTGATGCGGCGCAGGCAGACGGCGGGAACCTCATTTCTTCCCTTCGCCCCGCTCGGCTGGTTGGGCATATGTGTAAAATAGCCAGATCAACGCCAAACCAAAGAGCGCGCCAGTGATGGTGCGCAGCATCCAATTGCTGCTACGCAAACCCGCCAACTGCGTGAGGCCATCCACGGCAATGGGAATCAACATCAAGAAAAACAAGATGATGGGCAACCTGGGAACGCGGACCCTTCGTAGCGAGAAGAAAAGCGCGGCCAAAAACATGGTTCCATAAATGGCCAGATCGCGCTGGCAGATGGCCGTCTTGTAACCATGCTCCGAATCGCCAATGTACGCCCGCCGCAACCACACATTATCACTCAGCTCCACGCCATCGGCCCGAAGCTCTTCGATGTCATAAATCGGTGATTGGCCGAAAAGAAAATAAGAGCGTTCGGGCAATTGGTGGCAAAAGGGCGTGTACATGATGTAAATCGCTCGCGCCGGCGCGGTCGCTCCTGCATGCATGAGCACTGGCGCCAGGAGCGGCAACCCCACATAGAGCAAGAGCGCCACATTGACCACCGCAGCCCAATGACGGCCCAGAAACTCGGCCACGGCATTGACCCAACGGACAAAGCGAGACATGACAAAAAATAAACAATTACGGAG
>JAADII010000069.1 GCA_013151415.1 Chloroflexota bacterium | reverse complement strand
TGGTGCAGGATGGCGTGGTGCAGCCCCTCGACCGCTCGCTGAGCGTGGCCACCATCGACTTCCTGGCCCGCGGGGGCGACCAGTATCCGCATTTGGCCGACTTCACCCGCCTGGGCGTGACCTATCAGCAAGCGCTGAGCAACTACATCCAGGAGGGTCTTGGAGGCCTCATTTCCGCCGAGCAGTATCCTGAAGGCGGCGATGGACGCCTGACCATCATGGGCGGTCTGGCGCAGTAAGCCGCTCATCGTTTTCGGATCGTTGATAAAAACCGCCCCCATCGAATTGGATGGGGGCGGTCTGCTTTGACATGGACGGCTCCTTGCTTCCTTCCCATCCCCTCCGCGCAATCGGTGAGCCAAAAACCTCCCTCTCCCTCCAAAACTTGCTCTCGATCTGTCGCTGTTGCAATCGCTTTCGGATGCCGACCGGGTGCGGGCGGAGTTGGCCGGACCAAAGAAACGATTGCGCACATAGAAGCCGCCATACAAAAGCCGGCTCGTTCAACGTATCGCCACCGCCTCCATCATCTCTTCGCCCAACCGGAGCCGCTTCGTCGTTCTATCTTAACTCACACGAACATTGCAATCTACGCGGCGCTATTCCGCGGGTGGGTGCGCTGAACGCGCCGCGCGCGCGATCACGCCCACCACCAGCAGGGTGAGGATGCTGAGGTCAATAAGAAAAAGGGAGTTATCGATGAGACCGTGAGCGAGTCCGCCGATAAGACCGGCGTAAAGGCCCAGGAGGGTGAGGCGGGAGGGCGAGGAGGCGAGAGGGGGGAGGGGCGAGTCGGCGAGGGGACGAGAGGGCGAGGGGGTGTGGGAGCGGAGGAGTTGGTGGCCGCGAAAGAGGGTCAGGCCGAGGACCCAAAGGATGGGGACAAGGCCGAGAATGCCCAGACGGGTGAGCGCATCGAGGAAGAAATTATGGGGGTGGCTGAGATTGAGCTCCTCCCAAGCAGCGGGCAATACATATTGGCTGCGATAGGCGTAGAGAAAATTATCCGGTCCCACGCCCAGCCAGGGATGATCCAAAAACATGCGCCAGGCGCTTCGCCAAAGCTGTAGGCGCAGAAAGGTGGTCCCGCCGGAGGTGTCGAACAGGTCGGCAAAGCGTTCGGTGCGGAAAAGAGGGATTAGCGCGAAAAGACCCAATAGGAAGAGAGCAAACACAGGCCGGCGCAAACGCGGCTCGAAAAACGCCAATGCAATGAACCCCATGGGCAAACTGAGCAAAAGCAAACCTTTGGAAAAAGTGAGAACTGCGGCCAAGAGGATGGGAGCAAGCAAAAGAAGATAGAGCCAAGAGCGAAAGTCCGGTCTCGCCATTGCCGTCTCTGCGCTTCCTGTGCTTTTGCTGCGCCCTTTGCGTCCCCATTTCCAGAAAAGCGGCGTTAGACCAACAGCGAAAAGAAGGGGAATGACGCGGCCGAGGTAGAGAGCCAGGTTGTTGGGCGAACCGAATAGGGCTTTGACACGCGGCACGCCTTCGACAAACTCGGCCTGGCCATTGAGAAATTGCCAGATGGCGATAAGGCTGAGCAAGAGCGCGCCCAACACCGCTCCATCCGCCAAAGCGGTTAGATTGATTGGACGATCGCGTTCCATGCGTGTGATGAGCAAATAAAACAGGCCGGGCGTAAGAAAAATGGTGCGGAATTCGTATACAGCCACACCCTTACGCTCGGCCGCCAACATGGCGAAGAAAGCGATGATGAGGATGAGGAAAAGGGGAAGGTCGGGATTGAGGATTGGGTGTTGGGTATTGTCGCGGGACTTTGGACCTTGGACCTTGGACTTTGGACTTAAGACTCTAGATAGTGCGACGCGTAGGAGCCAGAGGCCGAACGCCGTCCAAATGAGAATTTCGTGCAGGGGGAGGCCGATGGGGCCGAGAGGTTTGGGTCGTAGGTAGATAGACAGAGCCGCGAGGGCCATAGCTGCGGCCAGGTCGAGGCGCAGGGCCAGAAATAGAGCAACGGGCAGAAAGAAGATGAAGCTGAGGGGGAGTCCGGGAACGAGATAAAAGGCCGCGACCAGCAGCAGGCCCAGCGGAAAATGAAGCGCGGGCCGGGTCGCGCGAACGCGGGCCGTAATCTGATCCCATATTTCCAGCCCGCGAGCCAGAAGCGCGCGGCCTTGGGGCGAGCGCCAGGCGCGCAACCACGACCAGCCCACAAAGAGAAGCGCGATGGCCAACGCGGTTGTCACAGGCCAAAAGGGCCAGGGCTTGGGCCAGACGCGATGGTCGATAATGATTCGACGCAAAAACCACTGCCCCCATCCGGCCGTGGCCTCCAACCGTAGGCGATGCAAACCAGGATTCAGGTCTCGGGCCAGAACTACGGTCTCGACGCGATTATCAGGATCATGAAGCGAGATGTAGGCCGCGCCGGCTTCGTCGCGCGGGAGCAAGGGGGCGGGTTGGTCGTCGATCCAGACGCGCAGGGTGGCCCAATAGAGGCCGCGCTGGATCTCGAGGGCCGCGGCGCGACCGCGGAAGGGGATCTCAATGGTCGCGCTGGCTGCATTGGGGTCGGCTGCGCGGGGAGCGATGCGCCAGTCATCGGGCCGGACGCCCAGATCGGCCAGGGTGTGGCTGCCGGTGGCGATAGGTATGGGTTCGCGGGCGAGTTCGCTCAGGGTATGGCCTGCGGAGGTGAGGTCGCCGTTGGGATCGCGCTGCACAAAACCGCCGCGGCGTGGGTCGTCGGCCGGCGAGAGTGCGTACGCAACCCAGGCCAGCGGCCCGGCCCAGGGCCACTGCTCGCGAGCCAGCTCCAGGCCGCGAGTCTGGTAGGCCGGGAGGAGTGCGGGATCGACCGCGCCCCAGGGCGAATCCTCGGCCGCAAAATGGGCCGTGGGCGTCCACCAACCCCAGGCCGTGATCCACAAAGGCTTGTCGCGGTCGCCGTAGCGCGCCATCACCTCATGGAACAGCTCGGGACGACGAAAGTTGAGCTGGTCGGCAGCAGGCGGCGCTTCGGGAGTCTGCTCGAAGCCATACGCGGCCGCGGCCGCGAGATCGAATTGCTCGGCCGCGTTGAGCTGGTAAAGCTGTTCGAGAAAGCGCAGGTCAGGCATGTTGGCGCCGTCGTCCGCGATGGTGGGCGCCAAGGAGGCGAGCATGATGCGCGCGTCGGGGTCTGCGCGATGAATGCTGTTTCCGGCCTCGCGCAAAAGCTCGAAATAACCCTGCGGACGAACGTTGCGCGCGCCCCAATGCGGCGCGATGTTGGGTTCGTTCCAGATCTGATAAGCATAGACCCGACCCGCGTAGCGCGCCGCGGCCTTTTCCGCGAAGCGGCCGAAGTCGCGCACGTCGCGGGGCGGGGCCAGGGGGTTGGCGCGGTCCACGTCGGCCACGGCCCACGCGGGCGCGGCGTCGAGAAGGAGCACTACGCCGAGACCGGCGCGCTGCGCCGCATCAATGGCCGCATCCGCGGTTTCCCAACGCCAGATGTTCGGTTCGGGTTGGATTTCGTTCCAGGCCGCGCGCAGCCGCACGAAAGCCATGCCATCCTCCGCGGCCCATTGCACCAACTGCGCGGCCTCGTCCGCTCGTAAGTCTTCCAGATTGATATTGGCCATGAGTTGGCCGTGGCCGTCCGCCGGCGCGGGCGGCGAATCGGGCGCGGCGAAGCGAAAAGCC
Organism: Chloroflexota bacterium; assembly: GCA_013151415.1. Classification (GTDB taxonomy): domain Bacteria; phylum Chloroflexota; class Anaerolineae; order J102; family J102; genus JAADII01. The sequence goes on along the minus strand of JAADII010000069.1, from coordinate 10,705 downwards.
AGGACCAGATTGATGAAAAAGCCAAGCAGGATGGCGGTGAGAAGAAGGGTGCTGAGCAGCGCGCGTCGCATAGGAAAACATTGTACCGGTCATCAAGTAATCCCACAACTCCGAAAATGGGATGATCTTGCAGCCATGCATCGCCTTTTGCTAGGCGTGGGGATAGTCATCGTCGAGAGACTGAATATAAGCGAGGTGAAGCCCGACGCGTACACCCTGGTTTGTCCACCTTTGAAGCGGTAAAACAGGGACGCCGCGCCGGCGCGAGGGGTTTTGGCCCGGTGAACAAAGCGCGAAGCGATGACTATATCCCTCTCCGCGCGCCTTATTTGCGGAGTAAAATGGGCGTGAAAATGCTATACGAAACAGAGGAGCTTCTCCCCTTCAAGCTATGGCTCGTCGTCGAGTTCATCGAGCAAAGCCAGCCAGTGCGCGTTTTCGGGAATGTCGCGATGGAATGGCCGTAATGTGCGAAGCGCATCCCGCCCAGTTTATCCACCAGCACTTGCGCCGGCATTCGGCCCAGTCGTAGGAGCTTGACTTCCTGGCCGTAAAGTCTGAGCGCGTGGTGATCTGGATCGGGAAGGTCGATGAAGGGTGGTTCATGCTCCTCCCAATATCGGGCGAAGGCTTCGGCGTCTTCGAGACCAATGACGATGATCTCGCAATCGAGCGACTGAAAGCGCGCGTAATCTTGACGCAACTGCGCCATATGCCGACGGCGAAAAACTCATACCACTGCCCTGGTCTGATTTTCAACCCGTTAACCCGAGGAGATTCTGGCGCAGAAACACCCATCCCGCCCCTGGTTTACGAGCGCGACCATTTGCTGATCAAACCCCGTCTGCGGCGTTATCCCATGTCGGCCATCCGCCCCGCGTTTTGGAAGGATGTGGTGATGGAATGATGCAAAAAGGGGACAAAAAAGCAAACTTGCAGCGCGTGCTCGAAATCGATGTAATCCTCGATGGGCGGGAAAAGTTGCCGCAGACGGTGCAGCAGTTGCCGCAAATTGGTCTTGGCCTGGCCTTCGCGCGAGTCAGGCCAAAAGAGAAAGGCCAGGCGTTGGCGGGAGACGGTGCTCTGGGGAGGAAGAATGCGCTCGCATTGTATCACAGGCTCTTCTTTTGGCAAATGGCGTGAGAAGCAGGGCCGATGGAACAAGGTGAATCAGGCGCTTTGACCCGGCCGATCCACATCCTCCAACACCTCCTCGCCGGCCTCCACCCACAGGATCTCATCCTGATAACGCTCGAACAGGGCGCGGCCGCCCTGATCGCCCGTCACTTGCATGAGTTCGGGAAAGAGCGCTCGGTCGAAAAGCACGGGATTGCCGCGACGACCGCGATGTCGCGGCGCGACAATGGCCGCGCGCGTGCGACGATGCGCGTTGACCAGATGGTGCAACACATCCGCGGGCTGCCGCGGCTGGTCACCCAGCATGAACAGCGCGGCCTCGATATCCGGCCCGGCCGCGGCCAGACCCGCCTGCATGCTCGCGCTCTGGCCTTGCTCCCAGTTGGGATTGTAGACCATCCACACGGGCAATCCCGCGAGCACGGGCGCGACCGCGTCGAAATACGCGCCCAGCACCACGATGACGCGCTGAACCGGCGCGGCCAGGGCCTGCAAGACCACCTGCCGCAACAAAGGTTGCCCTCGCCAGGGATGAAGCTGTTTGGGCGAGCCGAAGCGGGTGGACGCGCCGGCCGCGAGCACAATGGCCGCGGTTTTGCCCAACGCGGCCAATACAGGCGGCTCATGCGCAACCTGGGCCAGCAAAACGGACGCAAAATCAGGTGACGCGGCCAGCCGCGCGATGGTGGTCTGAAGCGCGTCCTGCGACGCGCTGCGCCAATCATCCAACCGCGCTTCCCAATCCCCGGCCGCCGCGTCGGCGCCGTTCAGCAACAGCGCCCGTCTCGCGTGCGCGGGCGCGCCGCGCGCGGGTCCCTCCGCGTGCAAAGCGAGACGAGCCAGCGCGGCCGGCGTGATGACATCGCCCATGCTCAGCCCGGTGAGTCGAGCGACGCGCTGGGGACGGTGAACCACATCGGGGCCGAGAGGTCGGCCCAGCGCAGCCAGGTTCAGACAGCAAACCACATGGGTCGCGACGGATGGAATCGCGGGTTCATGGTCCGCGGGGGCTTTGAGAAGCAACCCCCGCGCGCCATCGGCCTCCACCAGCACAACGTCGGCCAGGTCGCGAAAACGCTCGATCTGTTCCGGCTCGAACCCTCGCGCCTTGCCCTGGTCGGAGTCGAGACCGCGGGCGAGAAACAGAAAACGGGTTTTGGCCAGCATGGCCGAGATGGCGGGCGGGTCGGGCTGAATGAGAAAGCCGGGAAAGCGATGAAGCTCGTCCAGGCCCACGCGGGTGGTGGTCGTGGCCAGCACGGTTAGCCCTCGCGCGGCCAACTCGCGGCCCAACCGCAACATGGCCGTGGTCTTCCCCCCCGCGCCCGTAAACGCGACCACAGCGCCCTTGTCAACGCGCAAGGCCGAAGATAGTTGCATGGTCATGTCGAAATATCCATATGGTGTGCTGAATGCGGGATAACAGGACGCTGTCGCGTCTTGACGTTTTCCTCTTTTGGTTCCGGCGTGGCCGGATACTCAGGACGGCCAAAAAGCGTTCGCGACCATCATAGATGTTTTGATCCCGGGCGTCAATTAACGTTTCGGTGTGCACCTCCATTCGAAAAATGAACCATGCACCCCCGCGAAGAGTGCGTTTCAATTTCGGGGCGAAAAGTTGCACGTCATTGCGAAGCCCGCAGGGGCTGAAGCAATCTCCAAATCACATAGCGGTTTCGTCGTCATGAGAGATGCTTTTCATGGGCATTGGGGATTGCTTCGGCCTATGGCCTCGCAATGACCCTTATGAACGCGCCCCCCACGAAAACGCGCTTGACAACCCTACCCATTGGTAGTATGCTTACATTAATGGGCGTCTCGAGCCTTTTTCCCCAAACATGATTCCAGGTGCGCCGCCCCGACTTTGGTCGAGGGGAATGAGGCGGGGGCGGCTGTATTCGGCTCTCTCGGGCTTCCGCGTTGAAAATGGTCCAAAGCTAGCCTGCAACTCATTTGCAGCTTTCAAAAGGGAGCTTTCTCGTGAAAGTCAGTTTGTCTATTTTCCTCCTGGCCATCCTGGCGTGGGTGATGGCCTTTTGGGCGCGGGACGACATGGCCGCGAGAAGCGCCGCGACCGCATGGGTGAAGCGATCCAGTTCGGCCATGGCCATCACCGCGGACGGTGAAATGTTGGTCGTAGTCAATCCCGATTCGAATTCCGTGACGTTGGTCGATGCGGTCGCACGCGAACCGATGGCCGAACTCGCGGTGGGCGTGGATCCGCGCACGGTCGCGTTGGACGACGCCAATCAACGCGCGTACGTGGCCAACCGCGGCTCGGATAGCGTATCCGTCATCGACCTCGTGGCCCGCAAAGTGATTGCGGAACTAGCGGTCGGCTATCGGCCTTACGGCGTCGTGGTTAGCCCCGATGGCGAACGGCTGTACGTGGCCGAGCAAGGCGCGGATCAGGTGCGCATCGTGGACGCGGCCTCCTTCGCCACCCTGGCCCTCCTCCCCACCTCGGACCGTCCCAGCGGCCTGGCCATCACCGCGGGCGGCCGCACCCTCTACGTCACCCATCTCCTCACCGGTCAGATCACCGTAATCGCCCTCAACCGGCAAACCCTCTTTCTCCCCCTCCAGACCAGACCCCCCCACCCTCCAACACCCAACAGCCACTACCCACTACCCACCACCCAATATCCAATACCCAATATCCCAATACCCACTACCCCAATACCCAATATCCACCACCCCACTACCCAATATCCAACATCTCCCTCTGGCCCGACAGCAACCTGGTTCAAGCCATCGTTCTCTCGCCCGATGACCGCACGGCTTACATCCCCCACACCCGCTCCAACACGGGCAACCGGGCGCTAACCTTCGACACGACCGTGTTTCCGTTGGTCTCTCTCGTGGATGTGGCGAGCGGTGAGCATCTGGTGGGGCGTCAGTTCGATCTGGGCGTGCTTGATCCGCCCGGCGTGGGGCTGCCTTTCGACGCGGCCATAACCCCCGACGGCCGCGAATTGTGGGTGGTCAACGCGGCCAGCAACGACATCTCGGTGCTCAACCTCGAAACCCGCCAACTCACGGCGCACATCGAGGTGGAGGACAATCCGCGCGGCATCGTCCTCTCGCCCGACGCCGCCACAATTTATGTCAACAACACCCTGGCCGGAACCGTGTCCGTCATCGACGCTCAGACCTACACCGTCACGACCGCCATCACCGTCACCGAGATTCCCTTGCCGCCATTGATGCTACAAGGCAAGCGTCTATTTCACTCCAGCGACGACCCGCGCCTGGCCCACGCGCAGTGGATCAGTTGCAACACCTGCCACTTCGACGGCGAGCACGATGGCCGCACCTGGACCTTTGGCTTCTCGGGGCCGCGCAACACCACCAGCCTGCTGGGCATGGTCGAGACCTACCCCCTGCGCTGGTCGGGCGAGTGGGATGAAAGCGCGGATAGCGAGTTCGCGATCCGCAAAGAGAACTTCGGCGCGGGCCTGATCGAGGGCGAGATGCACTGCGCCCTGGTTCCCGCGGATTGCGTCAACCAACCGCCCAACCAGGGCCGCAGCAACGATCTCGACGCGCTGGCCGCGTTTCTCGACTCGTTGCAAGCGCCGCTTAGCCCCGGCCACGCGCACGGCGAGCCGTTGAACGAAGCCGAACAACGGGGACAGGTCATCTTCAACGACCCAGACCTGGGTTGCAGCGAATGCCATCCCCCGCCCTTGTACACCGACCACAAGACCCACGACGTGGGCACGGCCACCGCGGACGAAAAGATCGGCCCTGAATTCGACACGCCCACCCTGCGCGGACTCTACGACAGCGCGCCCTATTTCCACGACGGCAGCGCGGCCACCCTGCGCGACGCGCTCACCCGGCCCAGCCCCGGCCGCGAGCACGATGTGAGCGAGGCGCTTTCGGAAAACGAGATTGAGGATTTGATCGCCTTTTTACTGGCGTTGCCGTATCGATAGTGGAAAGAGGGTTGCAGGTTTGCAAGTCGCAAGTTGCAGGTTGTTTTCGCCACCCGCCCCCTCCCCACTCCTCCTAAACGACAATGGATAATTTCAAAATCACTGACCACGCGAAAACCCGAACCCATTGCCAGGGCGCTGATTCTGGTGACGCTCCTGCTGATCGCACTGCTCGCGGCGCTCTCCCCGGCCCGTGCGGCCTTTCATGAGCCTGGGCCGATAGCGATGAAAATCGCTTGCGCGGACCAACATAGACCAACAAGACGATAACCTCTTGGTCTACGTTCGTCCTATGGTCTATGTTGGTCTGAGCGCTCATCAAGGCCTGAGCGACCGACATCTATCTCACCCCTTTTCTCATTTCCTTATCCATACAAAACGCCTGACCAATCAGTACAGGCGAGGAGGCGAATGATGGCGTCCCTTTCACCCCACACGGGCATGGCCTTGCGGAGATTCTGTCTCTTTCTGAAGCCCCTCGCCCTCGCGACGATCCTGCTGTTCGCATTTCTGGCGGCTGTGTCGCCGCTCCGAGCGGACACGCGCGCGCGCCCGCCGCGCCCCTTCCCCGGCGTCGCGACTTTGCGCGATTTGTCCGACCATGCGTCCAACGCCATCACCGTCTCCGGAGTGGTCAGCGGCCCCAACGGCCCGGTTCCGGACGTTTGGGTGGGTGTGGGATCTCCGCTCGACTGGAAAGAGACCCGCACCGACGCCAACGGCTTCTACAGCGTCTCCATTCAGACCCAGGGCTATGTATGGTTCAACGTCCGGCCTGACGTCGCCACCCGGCTCGCGCAAATCAATCTGTTGGTGGGCGAGATCAGCGCCGACTTCACCCAAAACTTCACCGTCACCGCGGGCAATCTGCTCACGCTGCAAGTGATGGGCGAGGGCGCCGCGGTCAACGATCATGTTGAGCTGACCGTAGAGCCTCTGATAAACCGACTGATTCATACCGAATTGTTCAACCAATGGTATAGCCTGGACTGGGACGAAACGACACAGCGCCACCAGGCCGTGTTGCCGCCCCATGTCTATTATGTCACGGTGGAGCGGCCTCCGGCCCCCTACTATCAGACCGTCCGTTCATTTGACCTACGCGCGGGCGACTTGAACACAAATTTGCCTCTCAATACAACCTACGTCCATCCCATTCCCTATAACCCGCCCGACGCCTCCAAGATCACCATTGGCCCGCCGGACGGGCTGGGTGAAGCCGAGGTGCGCGGCGCGGCCGGCGCGGCCCTACCCCTGGCCCACGTCCTGCTGGTCAATCTGAATTCCACGCATCAGGCCCACGCCATTTCTGAGGCGGACGGGAGTTTCAGCGCCCGCATCTATGCGCCTCCCGGTTCGGCCATCATGATCAAGCACGGACCGGCCGCGGCAGGCCGCTGGGACGCGCTGGATGTCGGCGTCTCTGAGGGGGTGAATCCGTTCCCCGGCGTGATTATCCACGTCCCATTCACGCACACCGCACAGGCCAATGAACTACCCTTCGCCGCGGTCGGCGGGGTCGATGTCCACGTCGATGATCCTCCCTCGACCCGAAACTACGTGGGCGCGGCCTGGGCCATCACCGGAACGCTGGCCCCGCTCAGAGTCGAGGGAGCCTGGACGCGGGTGATCACCGGCGTTTACGAGGGCGAGACCACGCCCGGCCTTTATCTGGGCGGGCTGAACTGGACCCACCCCGCCCTGGCCGACCTGGACAATGACGCAGACCTGGATCTGCTGGTGGGCGAACGCTCCGGTCGCCTGATCCTCTATCGCAATCAGGGCGACGCCGCGGCGGCCGATTGGCGGTTCGAGACCGCGGACTATGCCGGCGTGAGCACCGGAGGTTGGGCCTACCCCGCCCTGGCCGACGTTACGGATGACGACGCGCCTGACCTCTTCGTGGGCGCGGGCGATGGTCGCGTGCTCATCTACTACAACACCGGGACGCCCGCTGCGCCCGCCTGGCCGGAAACGCCCGACGTCACCCTCCATGTCGGCGATCAAGCCGCGCCGACTCTGACCGATCTGAACCATGACGGTCGCCTCGATCTGCTGGTCGGTTATCAGGGAGGAACGCTGTATTATTTCCAGAACACGGGCGCGGCCGCGAAGCCGGTCTGGACGCTCCGCACCGACAACTACGCCAACATCCACGAGGAGGACGGCGGCGTGCAACCGGCCTTCGTCGATCTGGACGATGACGGCGATCTTGATCTGCTGATAGGATTGTGCGGGCAGGTGATCTGGTATGAGCGCAGTGGGTCCGCCGCCAATCCAACATGGACGCGGCGAACCGATGATCCCATCAATTTCGGCGGCGGCAGTTGCGGCGTCAGCCCCGGAGTGGGCGACTGGGATAACGACGGAGATGACGACGTGATCACGGGCGAACATTGGGGCGACCTACGCCTCTTTCGCCATGATCCGCCTTCCGGCTGGACAGAGCAGGATTTATCCATGCCCTTTGAGCTGGCCGGCGACACCGCGCCCGCATTGGCCGATTGGGATAACGACGGCGATCTCGACTTGCTCATCGGGCAGGTGCATGGCGCGCTTTACAAATACACCAATGTGGGTTCGACCTCGAACCCCGACTGGCGCGACGACGGCGAATGGCTCACTTTGCCCTGGACAAACCATCCTCACCCCTTTCCTGCGTTCGCGGATATCGACGGCGATCACGATTACGACCTGTTCATCGGCGAGGGAAGCTGGGAAGGTCCCGAGGCCGGAGGCAATATCCGGTTTTATCGCAACGAGGGAACGCCCGAATCCCCGAACTGGTCTTTGGTCACCGAAAAATGGCTGGACCTGGACGTGGGCGGATGGAGCGCGCCGACCTTCGTCGATATCGACAATGACGGCGATCTGGACCTGTTCGTGGGCAGCGCCCAGGGGATGATCACGTTCGTGGAAAACACGGGAACCGCGACCTCGCCCAGTTGGGCCGCGGCTAAACCATTGGACGAGGAGATCGAGTTCGGGCCGTACAGCGCGCCCGCGTTCGTGGATGTGGACCAGGACGGCGACTATGATCTGTTGGTCGGACGAGAGGATGGCCGGATCACCTATGTACGCAACATCGGATCGGCGAGCGTACCTGTCTGGCGGTTCGTCACCGCCGACTACCTGAACGCCACCGTCGGCGCGCTTGCCAGGCCCGTCGCGGCCGACATTGACGGCGACGGAAACGCAGACCTGTTCATCGGCGATGGCGACGGCGGATTGAATCTCTATCTCTACGCCGGGCCGAAGCCCCCAAATCCAGCAGGGGGAGAGTATGCGCCCGGTGAGCAGGTGCAGGTCAGGGGCGTGATTCGACTCTACAGTCCGGCCATTAACGCCGCCACCAACACCGACGCCATCGCCATTCGCGGCGGCGCGTATGCGATGATGCTTTTCGACGAACAGGGACGGCCCCTCGCCGCGGAGAATTATTTCATGTCCACCATGCTCACTCCCACGGGATTCCCCATTCAGCGTCCAGAGCGCCCCACCGTGGATTGGGCCGAGGTGCAATTACGCGTGGAGGGTCTGCGCTACGTGGGAGGTCATGCACTGGAGGGCGAGTTCACCGTCACCGGTCGGCTTCCCGAGAACATGCCGCCCGGAATCTACCGGCCGGGCTTCGTCATCGATGTGACCGGCGCGCCCACCAGCACCGCGTGGCTGGCCGCCAACGTGGTCAATCACACGTTTGGAACCAGCGAGGTTCTCTTGCCGCCGATTACAGTCGGTCGCATGGAGGGCTCTCCTCATTTGATCTGGCGTCTATTGGCCGATGATTTCGTCCAGGGCACGCGAGGCGCGGCCGCGCGCGAGGATCGAGGAATCTTCGAGATGGCGTCGCAGATCGTTTCTCAAGGCGCGCCCTACTACGCGCCGCCGGTGGATATGCGCACAGGTCAACCCATAACTTATCGACTGGAACCTTATCTCCCCATGATCTCCTACACCGACCGCCGTCTGCCCACGCCGCCGCTGCTACCCTTTGATCTACCCGGCGGTCGGCTCTGCGTCACCATCCAGGAGCCGAACGACCATGTACGCGACCTGGGCTGCGAACCCTTCGCGCAATCTTTCCATCGCACCAAAACCACCCGCGGCGGCCTCGATCTCAACACAGGGACCGTGCAACTGGACGATGTTTATTCGCTCGCGACCGCGTCCCGCCGCTTCCGAATCGCGTTCGAGCAATACGGCCACCACGTAATCACCATGACGGGCGTCATCAGCGACGTTTGGGGCAACCGTTACAACGGCGGCGGAACCTATGATGTATGGATGGCTCAGCCCCTGGACATCGATCCGGGCGTGTTGCCCGGCGCGCCCCTGGCCGTGGGCGATGCGTTCAATCCCGCGATCCAGTTTCTCCCTCGCGTGCCAGCGGATGTGTCTCTCACCCTCACCCTCTATCCCAACTCCGATCCCGCCCGAGCCGTGACGCAGACCATCACCGGTCGCACCAACGATTTCGGCTATTTCGACGGCCGTCAACCGCAAGGCGCTGCGCATGCGCTTTCGGCTCCCATCACGCTCGATGAACCGGGCGAATATCGGCTGGACCTGACCGCAACCTACACCGACGCCAACGGCGCGCTCTACATGGGCGCGATGACCTGGGGCGGCGTTGTCATGACCCCGGAAAACGAGGCCGATCTCATCGCTCATGGCCGCCGCGGCCTCGATAGCCTGACTTACATCCCCAACCATTGGTTCGTCTCCAGCCGCGACCTCACCATCCCTCCGGGAGCCGTTTCGCATTCCTACAATCCCTATTTCAACGGCGATATGCTCTGGACGCGCATGAGCGATGGCCCTTATGGCGGCGATTCGCTTTTAATCGGGGCCAGTGTGCAAGACACGGTGGGCGTCATCAAAACGGCCATTCGGGCGCGCGCGGCCCGCGGGCATGTGAGTATAACGCCTCCCGGCAGCCTCGATGAGCGTTTCGACAAAGGCGAAATCCCCCTCTTCATAAGCACCCGCTCTGGTCTGCCCGCGCAGATCGTTCTCGGCTCCCTGGTGACGGGCGTCCCCGATGATGTGGATCAAATCGCCTACAGTTATCGCTCATCGCAGCGGCCCGGCGTGCGCGTGCGCGAGATCGTCTCGGAAGACGGTCAAAACGGCGGTTATTGGCGGCTGAACACATTGTACGACGACCAGTTGGGCGTCGGCATCCTGGGCGATCAACCCAATGACTTCAAATTCCAATATGTGGGCGCGGTCTATCGCGACCTCGACACCGGCCATAACGAATACCTGGGCCAGGGCACGGGCTGGGTCTTCATCCCCGACGACGACCCCACCGGCAGCCGCGTCATGCCTCCCTTCGCTGGTCCCGGCAACGGCGGCTGGACCACCGAGGGCGGCCCCATCCTCACCCTCAAAGGCCAGGACATCCACATCTTCATCCTCCCCACCGGCGTCCGTCCCGGCGCTGTGCTGGAACTCGGCGACATGTTCCGCTTCGCCGGTCACCTCATGCCCACCCTCGATAGCCAGGTCGCGGTCACCGTCACCGCGCCCAGCGGCGCAAAGCATCTCGTGCGCGGCCAGGCCAACCGCGTGGGCTATTTCTACAACCCCGACGACGACTTCATCGTGGATGAGCCGGGACT
>JAADII010000101.1 GCA_013151415.1 Chloroflexota bacterium | reverse complement strand
ATGCTTGTGATCACCGGCTCGATGGAGGGGGGACGATCATGGTGGAAGGCGATGCGCGCACCAAAAGCGGATGGCTCGGTCGCCATGCCATATTCCACCCAAAAGCCGGGAATCCACACCGCGTCGGGAAAGCGGTCGAGCAACCCGCGGTGGATTTGGAACCATGTCTCGGGATCGAGGAAGAAGTCCAGGGTGTCTATGCCCGCGTAACCGGGCAACCAGGGGCTATCGACGATGAATGCCACGGGCGGCTGTTCCGGCTCTTCCAGCCGGGCCGCTTGTGTGAAGCGCGTCCAGGGTGTGCTCATATTTTTGCCTTGTTTATGATCTGACATAATGCATCCAGGTTTTCTTCAAGACGCCGACTCGTATCGATCTCGATGAACCCTTCGGCGGGCGTTGGCTCTTCGAACGCCGCGCGGATGCGCGCGTAAAGATCATCCAAAGTGATGTCGATCTTGGCTTCGCGGCGACCGCCCGCGCCGATCTCCTCCACTCTGGTCTGGCGTCTTTGTTGCAAAGCCTCATCATCGTCGCATCGACACCAGATGGGGATCACGGCGTAGCCCTGGTCGCGACAGCGGCGGATGAGTTGGGCCCGCTGTTTTGCCCGCATGGTTCCCAGCTCGACGAATATGAGTTGGCTCGAGGATTGCCGAATCATGGTCTGTATGCGTTCGACCAGGCGAGGGCCCTCTTGCAACCATCGAGCCAGGCCGATCTGAGATGGCGGCGTTATTTGCATGAATACGGCGTCCGCGAAAATGGCTTCTCCTGCATATTTTTCTTGCAGGCGTTGGATGAGAGTCGTCTTACCGGTGTAGGGAAGACCGATGAAAACGACGACGGTTTTGGCTCTCGCGCCGGATGGTGAACGGTGAACGGTGAACAAATCTAACCGACCTTGGACGTTGGACTATTCTCAAAGCAACTGCTCAGGATTCTGCATGATCTCGTCCATGCGGTCGAGAAAACGGCCGATGGGCGCTGCATCCACGACGCGATGGTCGGAAGTGACGCAAAAATAAGCGGTGGTGCGAATGGCCACTGCGCCATTCACGACTTGCGGCCGCTCGCGACCGCGACCAACGCCCAACGCGGCCACCTGGGGCGGATAGAGCAAGGCCTGAAAGAAATCGATGCCCAGAGGCCCGACATTGGAGATGGTGAATGTTCCGCCTTCCATCTCCTCGCCGGTCAGACGACCAGCCCGCGCGCGCTGCGTCAGTTCGTCCAGTTCTGCGGCGATTTCTTGCAGCGATTTTCGGTTCGCCTCGCCCACCACCGGTACCACGACGCCATCCTCCACCGCCACCACCACGCCGATGTGGGCGTCGTCGTTCAGCCAGATGCTCTCACCCTCCAGCCGCGCCATGAGGATGGGCGCTTTTTCCAGGGCCAGAGCCGAGGCTTTCACCAGCATGGCCGTGAAAGAGGGCGGTTTGTCTGCGCTCCAATCCGGCGCGGTGAGGCTGCGCCGAAATTGCAGCGCCGGGGTGATATCGATCTCGCGGCACAAAGCGGCCTGCGGGGCCTGGATGCTCTGCAATGTGCGCCGGGCGATGGCTTTGCGCATCGAACTCAGCCGCACGCGACGACCGCTCGAGGCCGTGGATTGCGCGGCCTTGATGGCCCGCATCACATCCTTTCGTTCGATGCGCCCGCGCGGGCCGGAGCCTTCGAGCTTTCGCCAATCAATGCCTTTGTCTTCGGCCAGACGTTTCGCGGCCGGCGAGATGGCGATCCGGCGAGGCTTGGGCGGGGGGGATGGTCGGGTTGGCTCCGGCGCAGGTTGCGGTTCGGGCGACGATTTTTGTGCGGCCTGCGCGAGGATGGCCTGGATCGCGGTTTCATCCTCATCGGGCGCGGCGATGACGGCCAGCAGCGCGCCCACGGCCGCGCTCTCGCCTTCGGCCACGACAATGGCCCGCAAAACGCCCGAGGCCGGCGCGGTCACTTCGTTGTCCACCTTTTCCGATTCGACGATGAGAATGGGCTCATCGGCCGCGACCTCGTCGCCCTCCTTTTTCAGCCATTCCACGATCTGGCCTTCTTCCATGATCATGCCCCAGCGAGGCATGGTGACGGCCGTCGCCATGATTCAAACCTCCTGTCCCAATGAGCGCAAGACCGCGTGCACGATGTCATCGGCGCTTGGGAGGCACGCCGTCTCTAACACCGGACTGTAAGGCAAGGGCGCATCCAACCCGCCCAACCGCTGCACGGGCGCGTCCAGATAATCGAACCATTCCTCCACGGCGATGGCGGCCAGCTCCGCGCCAAACCCGCCGCGACGCCGACCCTCTTCCACCACCACCAGATGATAGGTCTTTTGCAGTGAAGCGAAGATGGTCTCTTTATCCAGCGGAACCAGAGTGCGGGGATCGACCACCTCCACCTCGATGCCCTGCTGACTCAAGCGCTCGGCCGCGATCAGCGCTTTAGGAATCGACGCGGAATACGCCACCACCGTGACATCCGTCCCTTTCCGTTTGATGTCGGCCCGGCCCAGGGGGATGGTGTATTCCTCCTGGGGCGTTTCTCCGCGCTGGGTGAGCAGGCGTCGATGCTCGAAAAAGAGCACGGGATTGTCGTCGCGAATCGCGCTTTTCAGAAGCCCTTTGGCGTCGTAAGGCGTGCTCGCCGCGACGACCTTCAGGCCCGGCGGATGGATGAATGTGGCCTCCACACTTTGCGAATGGCCATATCCCGCGCCCCCGCGCGCGCCGCCGGGCGTTTCGATGACCATAGGCGTTTTGAGGACGCCGTCGCTGATATAGTGCCATTGACCGGCCTGGTTTGCGATCATTTCCATGGCCATGTAGGTGAAATCGCTGAACATGATCTGGACCACGGGCCGCAGGCCGGTCATGGCCGCGCCGATGGCCGCGCCCACGATGGCCGATTCGGCGATGGGCGTGTTGATGACGCGCTCCGGTCCGAATTCATCCACCAGTTTCGAGGTGGTGGCGAAGACGCCCTTGCGCACATCCTCGCCCAGGATGATGATGCTGCCGTCGCGGCGCATTTCTTCTTGAAACGCTTCCCGCACGGCCTGGATGAAAGTGATTCGACGGCTCATGTAGTTTCTCCGCTACGGATTCAGGCGTAAATATGCTCATAAATCGTTGAAACGTCGGGATAGGGGCTTTCTTCCGCAAATTGCACCGCGGCCTCGATTTCGGCGCTGACCGCTTCCAGCATGGCTTGCTCGTCCGCCGCGGTCCACAGCCCTTGGGCCATCATCAGGCGACGACAGCGGTCGATGGGGTCTTTTTGCGCCCAGGCTGCGATCTCCTCTTTGGGCTGATAGCCGCCCGGATCGCCGGTGTAATGCGTGCAGCGGCGGTAGGTCTTGAATTCCAGAAAAGTCGGCCCGCCGCCCTGGCGCGCCCGCGACGCGGCCCGTTCGGTCGCCTGATAAACAAGCGTGATGTCATTTCCGTCTACAATTTCATAGGGAACGCCATAAGCGCCGGCCCTTGGCGCGATGTCCTCGGTGGCCACGACCTCGCGATAGTGGGCCAGCTCGACGTATTGATTGTTGTTGCACACAAAAATCAGAGGCAACCGCCAGAGGGACGCCATCTCCAAGGCGGGGCCAAAATCGCTCTGGCCGGCCGTGCCTTCGCCAAACAGATTGACCGTCACCCGCCCGCTGCCGCGCAACTTGCTGGAGAGCGCCGCGCCCACGGCCATGCCGAATTCGCTGCCCAGGCTGCTCGGAAGCGGCATGACGCCGATCTCCGGTTTCAACAGGTGCTGGCCCAACCGACCCCGGCTGAGCGACGTGGCTTTGCCGTAGTATTCGGTCAATATCTCGGCTGGCGTCATGCCCTTGCCGATGTATTCGGCAAAACCGCGATGCGTGCCAAAGAGATAATCCTCCTTGCGCAAAGGCCCGCAAACGCCGACGCCCACCGCCTCTTGTCCCAGGCCAAAGTGGCCGGAACAGGGGATGCGAGCAGCCATCACCAACTGCTCGACCCGTTTTTCCAGCAGCCTCACGGTGACCATCTTTCGATACAGGTCTTTCAATGTGTCATGATCCAATGCCATATGGCGTCACTCCTTTTAGGTTTCGATCCAGATAGGACTGGCCCACGCCATCTCGCCATCGCGCTGTGTGACCCGGACATAATAAAAAGTGAACGGTTTGGCGCTCCACCGCGCCGGGGGGAGGTTGATGGTGGGGAGTTTCTCCTCATCCTTCCAGGTGAAAACCACATCGAGCGCCTGGCCTCGCCAGGCGTAAACATCGTGGTTGTTGCGCACGATTTCGATCTTGTCGATGGCGTCGGTGGCGTGAACTTCCACCCGGATCAGTCTTTCGCCTGTCAGTTCGGGGTCGTCGCACAAGCTCAGGATCGACCCCATTTCATGGTCGTTCAAGGTGAATTTCAGGATGATTCTGGCGCCGGTGGTGGCGTAAGTGCGTCTTCGCCACATGGCCTCCCAAATGGAGGCCCTGGTTTTTTCGCTCGCCCAAACGGCCATCAAACCGGCCTTGTATCGAAACGGCGGCCAGCCGATTAGAATCTCATCGCCCGGATGGCCGTAATGATCATCTCCGCCGCCAGTGAAACCCACCCGCCATCCCATTTCCAGCGCCTTTTGCACAAAGCCGGCCGGAACCTCGCCGGCATCGGGCGGGGGATTGTCCAGCTTTTTGGCGGGGCGAATGGGAAAAGGGTTTCCTTGCTTTACGCTGCGCTCCGAGCAGCCCCAACAAGAGTAGATTTCCACCAGGCGCTCCTTGTCGGGGTCGTGATCGAGCCAGTCGCAATGATTGCCGTTGCTGGCCGAGTGGTGGGGAATGATCAGCGCGGTCTCTTGTTCCAAAGCTCGGAACAAATCTTTGGGGTGCGGATAGTGGCCCTCGTCCGAACGATATATGGGACGGTGGTCGTGCAGATAATACACATTGCGGTCGCCGTATCCCTTGCGCAACCATTTCGCCCATTCATAGCCCAAAAAGGTGACAAATCGGCCCGGTTGATTGTAGTGCGCGGTAAGCTCCTGCGCGATCCGCCAAAACGCGTCCGGCGTTTCGGCGAGATGATCATGGTCGGAGACCGCGCCAAAATCCAGTCCCACTTCCTCTTGCATGTAACGAAAGTAATGATCGAGGCTGCCCAAGCCGTCGGAAAGCTCGGTGTGCGCGTGGATCATGCCCCACAACGGCCGCCAACGCGGCGCGCTCGCGAAACATTGGATAGGATTCGATGTGCTGCACATGCCCGAGCCTGTTTCCTCGACCTCGAGCCGATGCACGCCCTCGGCGGGCAAATCGATGTTTTCCAACCAGCAACAGGCGGAATTGGCGCTATCCCGTCGTTCGGCCTTGATTTCGTCGCCGTTCAATCGCACGATTAGATGACCGGGCGCCTGGCAAGATGGATTTCCCCAGCGGTCTTCGGGTCGGACCAACAGGCGGGCTTTTTCTCCGGGATAGAGGAACGAGGGCGCGAGCACGCGTAGATGGTGTTTTTCCGCGCCGGTGATGCGCATCAGACACGCGCTGAGCACGCGCCGCGCGGGCTCTTGTCTGAGCCCGCGCGTCTTTGGTTGGGAGCGGGATTCGGGGAGAAAGAGCAGGAAGAACTTGTTTTCCAAAGCGTATTCGGGCGCGAGCGTCCCCCTTTCGCCGCCCAAAAAAACCTCCACCCGCGCCCCGGCCGGAATGCCCTCTCTCGGCGCGAGGAAATAGAAGCTGCCGCGATCGCCTTGCGCCGGCTTCAGTGGCAATATTGCATCGCCCACTCGACAGGAAACAAAGCCCGCGGCGGCCGGGTTTTCGCCCTGCAAGCCCGGCCAAACCAGCCTGTTGAACCGTCCGCCATAGAACTGCACGCCGACCGGCCGACCGGCCTCCACCCTTTCACCCAGCTCGAACAGCAGGCGCCAACGCCCGCGCTCGCCGGCCCTGGCCACCGCCGGATCGGCGACGCTTAGAGGAACGTCTTTGGGCACGCGTAATGGTCTGTTGAAGTGATGCATATGCCTTAAATGTTTTCGGCTTCCTGCATGAGATAAGCGACAATGGGGTCCGCGGCCCCCGCGGCCAGGTCGGGCCGGAAGAGCATGACGCCATCCGCGCCTTCGCGAGCGACGCGCAAGCAGCGGCGAAAGGTTTTGAGTGTGGGCGGGGCCGGATGCCAGGTGGTCGAGCGGGCGTAGACCCCGGCGATAATGGGAAAACGGCCGGCGACGATGGTTTTGTTGGCCCAGAGCCATTCTTTCATGCCCAGGTGAATATCGAGGTTCGTCCACCAGAGCATGACGCCGTCCAGAAATTCGAGATAATCGCGCAGCAGGAGGGGCGAAACGCCGTAGATGGTGGGGCAAAAGGCGATATCGGGGCGCTCTTGGCGCAAAACGACCATCATCTCCCGCACGTAAGTTGGGGTCAGGGTGTGCAGGTTGTCCTTGTGATCGAAGTCGTCGATGCTGACGCAGGTCAGGTTGGGGTGGCTGGCCGCGACCTGGCCGATGGCTTCGCACCAGGCCAGATAATCGACGCCGAAGGGATAGGAGCCGCCCTGGTAATCCGCGCCAAAGGGGGTTCCGCGGCGCTGAGCCTGCCAGGGCGAGAGCAGGGTGATCCACACTTGCAGACCGGCCTTCGCGGCCGCGGGTAGAAAGCGCTGGCAGTCCTCCCAATCGGATTTGTGCTGGAAGATGAAATAATTGAAGGTGTTCACGCGGAGCAAGCGCAGGACCTCGAGTTGCCGGTCGATGTCCAGGCGACCATTTTCGCCCTTGATGAGCCGTCCCCATGTTCCGTAAACGCCGCGCAACCGGGTCTGAAGGCGAGCCCTTGTGGAGTTGGCGTCCATAATCTACATTTTCCTTGGCGAATGTTATTTACAATTTGATCGCGCCGGATGTCATGCCTTCGACAAAGGGCTTGGTGAAGATGATGAACAGAATCAGCAAGGGCAAGCTCGCGAGCACATATCCGGCCATCATGATGCCCCATTGCGCGCTGCCCGCGGAGGCCAGTTGGTAGAGCGCCAGGGTTAGGGTGCGCAGTTCGGGATTGTCTAGAGTCACCAATGGCCAGACAAAATCGTTCCATAGCACGAGCAATCCCAACAAGGCCAGGGTGGCGATGATGGGCTTGGACATGGGCATGACAATGCTCCAATAAATGCGGAAATTGCTGGCGCCTTCGATGCGGGCCGCTTCCAGCACCTCTTTGGGCAAATTGCGGAAGAATGTGCGAAAGACGAAGATGTTAAACACTTGCCGTTGAGCAATGTAGGGCAAAATCAAGGCCCAATAAGTGTTGATGAGTTTGAGATCGACGATAATGAGGTAGCGCGGCACCAGGGTGAGAATGGCCGGCACCATGAGCAAGACGGTTAGTCCCCAAAAAATGAGTTCCCTGCCCGGAAAATCGAACACTGCTAGAATGTAGGCGGCCATAGATGAGAGGAAAATGCCAATGGCGACAGAGGTGATGGAGACGAAAATGGTGTTGAGCGCGGGTCGCCAAATGAGTTTGAATGCAAATGCATAGTTCGTCTTTAGATGGAATGGAAATGTGACGCCTAAAGGATTCACCGCGAATTGGGCCGAGTTCTTGGTTGAGATGTTCACCATCAAGAGCAACGGCGCGAAAGTGATGATGGTGACGATGAACAAAAAGAGATACAGCATCCAATCGCTGCGCAGTTCCTTCCAGGTGGGCAAGATGTTCATGTTGGCTATGCCTTGATTATTGAGAGAAACCCTTGTCGTCGCTGCGTTTGAATCGCTCCAACATAAAACTCAGGATTAAGATCATGATAAACAGGATGACGCCCACAGCGCTGGCTTTGCCAAAATCTTTGATGGCTTCGCTGGCGCGTGCGCCAAAAGCCTGATGATACAAATAAAGGCCGGGCACCAGGCTGGCGTTGGCCGGACCGCCGTCGGTGAGCACCAAGATGCCGAAGAAGCCCTGGATTTGGTAGATGATGATGAGAATCATCGTCAATTTGATCTGCCCCCAAAGCAAGGGAAGGTCGATGGAGAAAAAACGTCGTAAACGCGAAGCGCCATCGACAATGGAGGCGTCGATGATCTCGGGCGGAATGCCTAACAAACCCGCCAGATAGACCAACATCCACACTCCGCCCACCCACGGCACATGCGTGAACATCAAGGCGGGTTTGACCAAAACAGGATCGGCCAACCAGGTTTGCGGGGGCAGCCCCAACGCCTCTAAGATGATGTTGGCCGCGCCGCCGATAGGATGATAGATATATTGCCAGACAAGCAGCAAAACCAATGCCGGGATGATGGCCGGAACAATGAGCATGAATCGCCAGAAAGCTTGATGGCGACGATTATGCAAATTGTAGATGGCTTCGGCGGCGATGATGGGCCCAAATAAGGGGAGCGTCATTTCGAAGGCCAAAAAGATGGCCATGTTTTTCAGCGAAATGTGGAATTCGGGATCAGTCAAAATGAATTTGAACTGATTGAGGCCCACGAAGCGGTTGATGCTGTAGCCATCGAAGATGAAAAAGGAGCGATAAAATGCCAGGGCGGCGGGCCAGTAGACGAAGATGATAAGGAACGCCAGAGAAGGCGTTAGAAAAAGGTATAAATAACGGGCGCGCCAGATGCGGCTTAGCAGCGATTTTTGATCGGAGCGTTTTTGCGTAGAGTGGGCGGTCGCTTTGGCTGACATGGAAAACCTCCCCATTGGCTACTGGGAAGAGGAGAACAGGCGCTCCCACTTCCCAGTAGCGCATGGGTGAAGTGCGGTTCGCTGCTCCATCGTGTGGATGGACGTTCGCATGCGGCGGCTTTTACGCCCCTTAGGATTTCATGGGCTCGCTTCCCGATGAATTCCAGCCGGGCCGCGTTTATTTGGGCGGGTTGCAAACATCGGTTCCCATCAATTCGATGGCCGCGTCCACCCAGGGCTTGCTCTTCTCGGCCAGGGTCTTGTTGATCCAGTCTGTGGTGTATTTGTCCATGGCCGCGGTCCACTCATCCACGGTGGTGATCTGGCCCACCGCCAGCGGTTCAACCACCTGAGTCATCCAGCTGCTGCGATCCGGCCCATACCAGGCCCAACCGCCCATTTGCTCGGCAAACCCACCCTTGCTCTGCCCCTCGAGCATGGTCAGGATGCGTTCATCCGTCACCACTTTAGAGGCGAAGGGGTTTGATGGCGGCGCGTAGAGCAAATCGACGTAAAGCTTTTGTTGTTCGGGCGCGCCCGCAAACATCATGAAGTCCACGGCCAGGTCTTCGATGTCGTCCTTGTTGGCGCGGATATCTTTAGAAGGGATGGCCCAGGGGTAGCCCCAGCCGCCATCTTCCACCACATCGGCCGCGTTGGCCGCGATGTCGGCCGACCACCACTGGTTTTCGGTGATGGGCGGGGTGAGGAAGACGCCCATATCAAAGTCCACCAGGCCCTGCTCTTTGGCCTCATCGAAGTCCTTGATGGTGTCGGTGAACGCGTACATGAGCGCGGATTGCTGGTTGAAGAACATTTGCTGCACCTGGGCGCCGGTGAGGCCGTTCCAACCCTTAGGGAACTGCTCGGCCGTGTCTACGAACCAACTGCTCACAGCCACATTGACTGGATCGCCCCAGGTGAAATCGCCGTTGCAGTAGGCGGCGATGCGGTATTCCCAGGGCGGCGCGCCGGGTCCATGCACGCCATATTTCTTCTCGATTTCCTGCTCTTTGGCGTCGGCCACTGCGTTGTGCACGCGCCACCAGAAATGACTGACTGCGAAAGCCGACCCATCGAGGGTGAAGGGGCTCTTATAGCCTCGTTCTTTCAAGGTGACCATCAAGTTGTAAAACTCATCCCAGGTTTTTGGCGTTTCCAGTCCTTCCTTGGCAAAGATGTCCTTGTTGTAGAGAAAACCCGCCGCGGATAGTTGGGGCGGCCAGAAATAAACGCCCTCGAGCCCCCACACCTGGTGACGCATGCGAGGAGCCGAAGGGTATTCGTCGCCCCATTTGTTGCCTGTGTAGGGGTTGATCCTGTCAAAATAGGGTGTGAGATCGACATAAGGCGTTTTGCCCTCGGCCTCTTGAGCTGGTCGCACCCGAGTGAACATGACCATGATGTCGGGCATGGTGCTGGCCGCGGTGTGGGTGTCTATCCAGGGATAGAGGTCGGTGAAACTCTTGTTGGGCAGGTAGTTGACCTCGATCTCGACATTGGGATGAACCAGGCGATAGCGATCGACAATGGTGTTGAGGATGATCTCGAAATTGCCGGGGCTGCCGTCGGGCTTGGGCGCTGCGGCCGGCGCGGCGATGGTCAATTTACCAGAAAGTTCAGGTTTTGGAGTGGGCGTGACCACCACTTCAACCTCAACGGTTTCCTGGACTGTTTCTTTCACCACCACGGTTTCCTTGACGATCACCGTTTCTTTGACCACCACTGTTTCTTTCACCACTTCTGGCTCCGATGGCGGCGCGGAGCACGCGGCAACCACACTCCCCACGACAATGACAGCCACTACAAGTAAAACAAGTTTTTTCATGATCATTCGTCTCCTGCAAGCGAACAAGGACAAGAACCGCGGCCAGGGTTGGTCATTGATCCCTGAGCATCGTTTACGAAACTTTGTTAACAATGCGTCAGTTTCTTGTCCTTCGTACGGATGAGGATGTAGAATTATGTTGCTCTACGAGTATTGGGAAGCTGACGAAGCGCCCAATACCCCCCAATCCGGCAGGGCAATATCCTCATCTTGCCCTGTCGGATATTTTTTGGCCAAAAATGCGGGGTCGGTCGCGGTGCGCCCGCGTCTCCCGCATGAATACCAATGTGCGTCAGTTCACCTCCTTGTTTACAAGCGTGGCGCCGCACGATTCGCGTACGATCAGTGAACATGGCAGCCTGATGTGTTTGGCTTCTGTGCGTTGTGTGGCAATTCGCTCCAACACCAATTCCACGGCGCGCTGACCTGCCTCCAAAAAAGGTATGCGAACCGTTGTCAACGCCGGATGAAGATATTGGCAAAAATATTGATCGTCGAAACCGATGATGGCCATATCGTCGGGCGCGTGCAATCCGGCCTCATGAATTGCTTTCATGGCCACGGCGGCCACAATGTCGTCACTGGCGATGAGGGCTGTGGGTCGCGGCGATAATTCAAGCAGCTCCAGGGTTGAGCGCTGCCATTGCTCGGGAGTCAAGGTGTAATCGCCCGGCCTCACATACTCTTCGCGGTAACTCAGGCCGTGCCGCTCAAGCGCCCTTCGGTAACCTTCGAGTCGATTCGCGCCGCCCTGTCTCGATAAAGGCCCGCGCAGATGAGCGATATGTCGATGACCCAGTCGAATCAGATGCTCTGTGGCCTGTTCCATCCCGTCGACGTCGTCCCAATTGATATGGTCGAAGTCGTTGTGGAGCGTAGCTCGATTGACAAGAACCGTGGGTATGTCCAATTGTCGCAGTTCATTTAGATGTTCATCTTCGGTGTACTGAGAAACAGATAAAAAGATAAGCCCATCCACTTGTTTCGCGGTCAAGACCTTGATGGCTTGTTGTTCATCCTCTTCGGTGCGCGCCTTCGAAATGAGCAGATTATAACCGGCCTCGCGCGCGATCGGCTCCATGAAGCTTAGGGCCTGGAGAAACAACGGCGTCTCGATTTCGGCGATAATCACGCCAATGGTGGCGGTCCGACGGGTGACCAGGCCACGCGCCATCAGGTTGGGGCGATAACCAAGCTCATTCATGGCGGTCACGACGCGCTCCAAAGTTTGCTCGGTCATCGCGTCGAAACGGTGATTCAAGACGTTGGAAACCGTGGTGACAGAGACCCCCGCGGCCTGAGCAATATCTTTTATGGTGACGCGCTTGGTCGTTTGTCGTCGAGTGCGGGTCATTGAACGTGCTTCCAGAGGACTGTATCGTTTTAGTAAAACGTTACAGTCAGTATAGCAGAGCGGATTTACCATGTCAAGCAGGTTTGATAACACTTCGTCACATAAAATACACGCCCTTTCCTCCCAAAGCCTGCGCGGCATGGTCGCATCATTTCGTTCACCGAATGGATCGACGTGGGTTCGCGCGCGGAACCAAACCAATGACCAATGGCGCCAATTTTGGAAACGCCCCTTCGAATATGAGATTTTGGACCGATCTCCCATTCATGCTATAATGCAGGCGTCGCATATTTCTCATGGTGGGAGGCTTGTATGAAAACCCCGGATTTGCGCGAAGAGTCGCAAGGGAAATTGACAAACGACGTGGAATGGAGCTGGGATGTGGCGCGTTTTTTTCCGGCTCAGGGACAGTGGAGTGAAGAAGAATGTTTCGGCGATTCTCGTTTGCTGGCGGGGTTTGAAGTGGACGTGAGTGAAGTTTTCGACGCTGCGACCGTGTGAAAGCGAGTGTCATTGCATGTCATTCCTCTGCCCAACCTGCTCTCAACCCCATCTTAAAATCACGGCGGTCTTGGAATTGCCCTCGGACAGTCGCTCCGATGAGATCGCGCTTCAGATTGTGAAATGCGCGCGGTGCGGTTTCGCGGGAATTGCAGTCTACGAAGAGTCGCGCCGCGGCGCGCTCGATTCCCAATCCTTCGACCACACGGCGTATGAAGTGGCGAGCGCAGCGCTGGCCCGTGTGAGTGAGGACATCGCGCGTTGCCCCGACCCGCGCAACCCTCATTGCACATGCGATGTGCATCGCTTTTGGGGTCGGAAGAACGAGTGGGGACGATGGAACGGGTTGGATTCTCTTATGTCCGCTTCTTCGTTCCCATTGCTTCGGGCTTAGTTCATGTGTTCTCGGTTGATGCGCCAACGAGTGCGAGCTGTTCGGACGGTTTCCTTTGTTTCATTGTCTTCTCCTCCCATCGTTCGGCCTTGCGACAGAAAAACCCATCACCCCGGAAACAGCCCTTGTCTGGTTTCGGAAAAGGAGATCGATCTTATGGAAATCTACGTTAGCACCGATGTCGAGGCCGATGGCCCCATCCCCGGCCCCCATTCCATGCTTAGCTTTGCGTCCGCGGCCTATTCGCCCGATAAAACGCTCATCGACACGTTCGCCGCCAATCTGAAAACCCTTCCGGGAGCTGAAGGCCATCCTAAAACCATGGCTTGGTGGAAGAAGCGCCCCGAAGCCTGGGCCGCTTGCCGCCAAGACGCTCAAGACCCGGCCCTTGTGATGCCCAAATACGTGGATTGGCTCAAAGCCTTGCCGGGCCGGCCTGTGTTCGTGGGTTATCCGGCCACCTATGACTTCATGTTCGTCTACTGGTATCTCATCCGTTTCGCGGGTGAAAGCCCCTTCGTGCATCGCGGGTTGGATATCCGCTCCTATGCCATGGCCATGCTCAAGACCGAATTCTTGCGCAGCGGCAAGGAGCGAATGCCCAAACGTTGGTTCGACGACCACCCCCACACCCATAACGCTCTGGAGGACGCCATCGAACAAGGCGCGCTCTTTTGCAACATGCTGATGGAAAATTTATCCTAAACAAATGAGCCGCACTGCCAAAGTGCGGCTCATTTGTTAAAAGCGGCTCTTTTCTAACTCAGCGCACGCCGGCCAAGTCTTGCAGCAAGCGCCAGTTGGCCAATCGATCCTCCTGCGCGCGCAGCAGCACTTCGCTGGGGTTTCCGTCTTTATCGAAGTGTTTGGCGAAACGCCCTTCCCCTCGGGCGAAGTCGATGAATGTGAAGGGCTCTTTGGTTTTGGGATTGATATACCAATCCTCTTTCACGTTGGGGTTGCCTTTCAGGCTTAGCCGTTCGCGAACCGTATCGCCTTTGCGCGGATCGTACACCAGCAGAGGAAATGCCCGGCTGTCCACGGCCGCTCGCGCTCGTTGAGCGGATTCATAATCGGCCACGCCATGTTCGGGCTGACAAGTGGTGTAGACGCTGATCAGTGCGGGGCCGGGGAATTCGTTGGCCTCGAGAATGGCTCGATAGAAATGGTTGATATGGGCGGGCGTGGTTTGGGCCACATACACGTTTGGATGCATCATCGCGATCTGGGCGATCTCTTTGCGTCGCTCCTGCTTGCCCAACACCTCCTTGCCGAAGGGGCTCATCTTCGAACCTTGACCGGTGTAGGTCGCGGTCGAGGTTTGCCCGCCCGTGTTCGAGTAAACCTGCGTATCCAACAGCAACACCTTGATGTCCATGCCGCTGGCCAACATGCGGCTCAAGGAAGCGAAGCCAATGTCGACCAAAGCGCCGTCGCCGCCAATGACCCAAAGGCGTTTTTCCGTCCAACCCATCTGGTCCCAGCGAGCTCGGACGCCCATGGCGTCGGTGGCCGCGTTTTCGAATAGCGAGTTGGTCCAGGACACGGTCCACGGATTGTAGGGATAGGTGCTGCCATATACGGTGGAGCAACCCGTGGCGTTGACAATGGCGATGTTTTCGCGTCCCACCAAAAAGGCTGTGGCCGCCATCCACATGCGCAAAGCCGTGGCCTCGCCACAGCCAGCGCACGATCCCGCTCCCCCCACGTAACCCAAAGTTTCATCGGCCAGCATCATGTCCACCAACACGCGTTCGTTGATGAAGCGTTCGGGCGTGGGGGGCAGCTTGCGAAAGAATTCGAATCCCAGTTTATAGCGCGGAATGGTGTCCTCTTCTTTTTCGATCATTTCGAGGGCGTGATATCCCAAATCCGCGCACACCTGCACGCACTCAGCACAGCCTTTGCATTTGGTGGGGTCGATGAAAATGCCAAAGAGCCCTCCGCTGCCGGCGCGTTTCTTTTCGGGCACATTGTAATATTTATTGGTTTTGGCCCATTGTTCGGCCAGCCACTCGCGCTCTTCCGCCGGCGCCTCGGCCAAATAATGCTCGAGCGTGGCTGGTTCGACCACCTTGCCCAAAATGGCGGTGTCAGGACATTCGGTCACGCAAGTCATGCAACCCACGCAGTTGTTGTGGTTGAATTCGGGGATTTCGGGCGCGATATACGAAAAATCGCGAAACGCGCCTGTGCCGGCCGGCACCAATGAACGAGCCACGCCCAGGTCTGCGGGCAGCTCATTGTCGGCCGCGGTGTTATAAGCGCCAATGACCCGCTCGTTGAAATCCTCGACATAACCTTCGAGATCGAATTCGAAAATGGTGGTCTCAATGCCCACCATGTGCGTTTCCTTACTGGCGCCAGCTTCTTTGATCAGCGCGCCCAAGCCCTCGGAACCGGTGATGCGAGAGCGAATGGTCGGCGCTTGTTCGATAGAGGCGTCTTCGTCGATGAGAATGATCGGGGTTGTTATAGCCATAGGTTTGAACCTCGTTGAGGGTGTTTGATAGATGTTGGATATTGGATACTGGATATTCGATATTGGATATTGGATACTTGATATTGGGTGGTGTGTTTGCAGTGTAAGAGTCGAAAAGCATCAATATCTCACTACCCAATACCTATTATCTCAATATCTATTATCTCAATATTTATTATCTCACTACCCAATATCTCAATAACCAATATCTACCGAGTTTCGACCGGCAATCGCGCCAGGTCGGTGACGGAGAGAATGCCCACAGGGCGCTTGCGACCGTTTTCCTGTTCGACCACCACCAGCCGATGGATGCGATTTTCGATCAGCTTGGACACCGCGTCCACCAAAGGTTCTTCGGGCGTGGTGGTGATCACGTCGCGAGTCATGATGTGTTCGGGCAGGATGTCGGGTAAGGCCGTAAATTCGCGGTTGCTGGCTTCGGCTTTCACCAGGTCGGTGCGACTGACCAAGCCTTGCAAATAGCCCTGCTCGTCCACCACCACCACCGCGCTGATGTCGCGTTCGGCCATCGCGCGCGCCACCCGGCTCAACGGCGTGTGCGGTTGGCAGGCGATCACGCCATGATGCATCACATCCTTGACGAATTTATCCGCGGTTTCGATTTCGATCTTTTCCTCAACCTCGATGATCTCACGCGGTATTTCTTTCACCTCGGTGTAGCCGCGGCGCACGGCCGTCAAATTGTCCTGGATAACCTGCTCTCCGCGCTTGCCAAAGTATTTTCGCAGACTCTTTTCCACCCCGGCCATCAGTTCATCATCGCTGATCTTCCGCGCCTGGAGAAATGGCGTGGCTTTGAGAAACACGCCCAATAGCACGATGCCCTGCATGCGCACTTGCAAATCGGGCTGAGACGCCACTTCGCGAGCGATGTGCGCTGCATCGAGGTAGAGCACGCGGATTTTTCGTCGTCGGATGATGCGCCGAGCGTATTCGGGGATGCTTTCCCACACTTCTTGTGGGTCTTCGCGTCGCGATTGCATGAAGAGCGTTCCACCATCTTGCAGGCCGATAAGCGGATTGCCAAGATTGAACGCGTTCACGTCGTTCAGGGGAACGAATTCTACAAATTTCAATTCGGAGTGAGTGCGAATGGGCGCTTCGGCCGCGGTGAGATAATAGGTTGTGGGCAGGCCTTTTTTCTCGGAGCCATATTTGGGATAAGCCTGGACGTACAGATCGAAAAGATCGCCCACGATGGTGGCGATAACTTTATTGGTTGTCACCGAACCGTAGCCGCCCACCGAATGACCTCGCATAGAGAACGCGCCGGGCGGTCGCACATCTGGATCGAACTTGTTTTCCAGAGCAAGAGGATGTTTGATGCCCAGCACAAAATATCGCGGACCTTCTTCCACCATGTTGCGCACCGCGGCGATGAAATCGCCAGGTCGCACATCGCGGCTGCCCAATCCGGCCGCACCGCTATAGATGAGCGGCACGCGATGTTGGCGAGGATATCCCGGCGCATCGATGAGCGCATCCGCGAACGCGGCTTTGATCTCGGCTGTGAGAGGGTTGCTTTGCCCCAAGGGGTTGTCCATGCGTTCGAGCACAGCGAAAGCGCGCACTCGGCCCAACGCCTCCACCAGTTCGGGACCGGGGAAGGGCCGGAAGCAGGTGACGTGGACGACGCCCACCTTAAGGCCTGTTTCGCGGCGCAAGTATTCACAGGTGACCGCAGCCGTCTCGGCCAGCGTGCCCATGCACACGATGGCGTATTCCGCGTCGTCCATCATCTCGGTCTCCACCAAATTATAACGCCGGCCAGTAAGGGCGTGGTATTCATCCATGACCGATTTCAGAATCGGCTTCACGCGTTCATAGAAATAGCGCTGGGCGATCTTGCCCTTCATATAGCTATCTTGATTTTGCACCACGCCCGACATGACGGGGCGAGCGGGATCCATGAGATTGCGCAATTTTTCATTGGGGTTTCCCACAAAATCCCGCATTAACTCCGGTTCTGGCAGACGCACATTTTCGATGGTGTGTGTGGTCAGAAAGCCATCCTGCACATTGAAAAAGGGCGTTTCGCTATCCTCGGCCGCGCGGCGGGCGATAAGCGCCAGATCGGCCACGGCCTGGGCGTTGCGAGCAAAGAGCATGCCCCAACCTGTGTCGGCCACGCCCATCACATCATCGTGTCCCGCATGCACATTCAGGCTCTGGCTGGTGAGGGCTCGCGCGCCAATGTGGAAGACCACTGGCAGACGTTTGCCCGAGATGACGTAGAGCACCTCCTTCATCAAGATCAAGCCTTGGCCCGATGTGAAATTGGTGACGCGGCCGCCAGCCAGTGCAAACCCTTCGGCCGCAGAGGCCGATGAATGCTCGCTTTCGGGTTCGATGAAGACCAAACGTTCGCCCCATAGGTTGGTTTGGCCATTGGCTACGGCTTGAGCGTAGTTTTGCCCCATCACCGTGGACGAGGTGATGGGATAAGCGCAGGCGCCTTGTGTGATGCTCGTTTCAACCCAACTGACGGCTCCGCTGCCATCCGTGGTTGTGGGAATGCCAGGATAAGGCGGCGAGTTTTGATGTTTTCCGTTGTTTGTGGTCATAAGTGCAGCTCCATTTTTTGAGTTGTTTGGTCGTTCAGGTCATTTGGGCGCGTCACAGACGTCGCCTTCAGCCGCTCGTCCCACAATCTGGTTTCACGGCATGGAGATCGAGTAAGAAAACACCGCGAGAAGCGCGGAGTTTCGGGGTCTTTGCGCTTCGTCACGCTTATCGCGTCACGTGTGTCTTTGGTTTCGCCCTTGAAACCGATTTTCTCGCCCGATGATTTGCGCAACATGCATTGCGAAAATGGGGCATGGTTTATTTAATGTTTCGAGTTCGCTTTGCAACGATGACGCGCTCATTGCCTGTTCGTGTTGCGAACGTCATCGAAAAAACGGCTTTTTCACAAACGATGCATCCTGTCAACAGGCCTATCGGGCATCGTTGGCAAAAGAGCAGCCGCGCAAATGAACCATGCCTGATTTCCGAATGCTTTGTGGCGATGCATGGATCTCGGTTATGAGCCACACCGAGCCGCCTCTATTATACACTATTTCGTCCCATTTAACTGTTATGTGGATCACGCAGCAATGTGTGCGCGGGCGTGAGCAAGGCCGATTGTCCGGCGCGGCTCGGAGCGCTATGAGTTGGCGGCCGCCTCCTTCCGCCCGCTCACCGCGTCCTCGCCCCGCCACAAGGATGCGTCCTCTTCCATCATGGCCACGCCTTCGTCCACCTGGCCCAACTCGGCTCTGGTCCAGCCCTGAAACATCAACCCCCACAGATGCAAGGCCGCCAACGACTCATCGGCCATCAGCGGCGCAATTCCTGCGCTGACAGGTCGGCCAACCAAGGATAGCCATAAGCCCCTGGCGTCAGAGCGAAGGCTTGGGAAAGAGGGTGCTCGCTCTTTCGCTCCAGCCCAGCCACACATGACATGCTACGGCCATATCTCCCGCGGTCAGGGGCTTGCGGGGGATATGGCCGGCAATTTTTACGCCTATCGCCTGCGCATTCTATCGCACGACGCAATCGCCACGCCTGTGGTCAGTGAGGGTCACCGATATCCTGTGTTTGCACCGATGATTCGAAAAGAGTGCTCTGCAAGCCGGCCAAGCCGTCGGTGAGAAATTCGGGCAAAACGGTCGCCTCGTTTCTTTTCCCGCTTGCGTGCAACTCAATATTGGGCGACCGATGCAAAGACCGGTTCGCGCGAAACCATCGCTTCGCGATTCAGGCGCATCCGGACGCGCTCCACGCGCATCCGCAATTCGGGATCATCGGCCAGGAGTTGCGACACTTTTTTGTAGCCATGCATGACCGTGGTGTGGTCTCGTCCGCCCAGATATTCCCCTATCTGGGGAAAAGAGAGTTGGGCCACCTCGCGCATAAGATACATGGCCACCTGGCGCGGGCGAGCGAAGCGTTTTAAGCGTCGTTGCCCCACCAATTCTGAGCGGGTGATGCGAAATTCGTCGGCCACGGCCTGAATAATGGCTTCGGGATCCTGGTTGAGGATTTCCTCTTCGGGACTGAGCGCTTCGCGGGCCAAGGCCAGGTCGGCGGGGCGTCTCTCCAATCTGGCGTAGGCCGCCAGGCGGTTGAGCGCGCCCTGCAGCTCTCGCACGTTGCTTTGGTAACGTTGGGCGATGTAGGAAAGGGCGTCGTCCGAAACAACCAGCCCCATTTCATAACTTTTTGCTCGCAGAATGGCCATGCGATGCTCCAAGTCAGGCGGCAGCAGATCCACAACCAGCCCGCCCATGAAGCGAGAGCGCAAACGGTCTTCAAGCTGGGCCAATAGCCGGGGTGGACGGTCACTGGCCAAGACGATTTGCTTGTTCGCGGCGTAAAGGCTGTTGAACGTATTGTAGACTTCGATTTGGGTGCTGCCTTTGCCTTCGATGAATTGGATGTCGTCGATCAACAACACATCCACCTCACGATAAGTTTGTCGAAAAGCGAGGTTCGAGCGAGTGCGAATGGCTTCGATGAGATCGTTCGTAAATGTTTCGGCCGTGACATAACGCACGGCGAACCCCAGCGAACGGGCGCGATGACCAATGGCGTGCAAGAGATGGGTCTTTCCTAGCCCTACGCCTCCGTAGAGAAACAGCGGGTTGTAATGAGTGCCAGGATCTTGAGCGACAGATTGCGCCGCGGCGTAAGCCAGACGATTGCCATCTCCCTCAATAAAGGTTTCAAACGTCATGGCTGGCTTGAGGGAAGCGGCATGCATGGCTCGATGATGAAAACGCCCCTCCTCTTTTTGGGGCTGTAACAATGGTGTTGTGTGGACATCCGGATCTGGCGCGGCCACCGGATTGGGTCGAACCACAAAGCGAACGTCTACCGAACGTTCGCACAATCGCTGCAAACGCTGTTTGATCGGCCCCTTCAACCTCGTTTCCAGCCAATCTTGCGCGAAGGCGTGAGGAACGGCGACAATGAATTGGCCATCCTCATATGCGATTGCATGTGTATCGCGCAGCCAGCTATCGTAAGTGGAACGTTGCAGAGACAACTGTAGCTCACCCAAGACGGCTTGCCAGATCCCTTGGGGGGACATGGGTAATTCCACGGGGGCAAGTCCTCTTGTCGTAGCGGTGGGAAGAGAGGTGATGCACGGTTGCATAATGGGTAACCGAAAAAAGGCAATAAGACGCCTCCGCCAATGCTGACGGCGCTCCCAAGCGCCCCTCAACAAGCGTCACAAACCAAGCGTATAGAAGTGTAGATCGGACTGCCAGAACGCTATTTTGGCCTAAGGCATCGTGGGGGAATCAACCTTGAGGGGTTGCCGATGCTTGACGGAACCCCGAAGCTTTTTCCGATCCATTTTGTTGATTCAGATGATAGCAAACCCCTGACGCGAACGCAATCATTCCCATGACCTAAAACGCCGTCTGTTTTCTACAGTTATGGTTAAGCACAGCCATCGCGCGAAGGATGGCCTTCATGCGAGGAATGGATATGTAGTGCTTCAGATGGGAGCACGCACAATATAGCCGCCCCGATTCCATCGCTTAGCCTGGCTATGGCGGCCACATTTTTTAACATTGACTTATGGGGTGTTGCAAAATATTAACATGAAATTTTCCCCCTTTCTCCCAACATTTCGCGCTGGCTTTAGCCGCTTGCTCGTCGTTGACGCACAGCCTCGAACAGAATAATGCTTGCGGCCACGGCCGCGTTCAATGATTCGACCCCGCGCGCCATGGGGATGGCAATGCGTTTCACCCCCTTTAAGCCCTCGGTTCTTTGCGCGCCTGTTTCGCCGCCTACAATGAGCGTGGCCGGTTTCGTCCAATTCACGTCGGTGTAAATCATTTCGGCTCGCGCCGCGGCCAGCCAAAGCGAGCTCGTCCCAAGCCACTCTTCGGCCTGAACCAATCGTCGCGCCTGACGGATCGCGATGCGAAATTGCGCTCCCATCCCGGCCCGGAGCGCTTTAGGCGACCAGGGATCTGTAACGCCCGGCAGGAGGATCACTTGATCTACGTTGGCCGCGGCCGCGCTCCGGATGAGCGTTCCCAAGTTGCCCGGATCGCGCACCCCATCCACCAAGAGATTCAATCCTGTATGGCCCGGTTCGATTTTTGGCCAGGGTGCGAGCGCCACCACGCCTTGCGGCGTCGCTGTTTCACAAAGTTGTTGAAGCAAATTGGGCTCCATGCTGGCCAGTTCCGCCCCCCGCTCCTCCGCTTCAGCCAACAACCCCGCGAGTTCTTTCTCTTTGGCCGGGTCAAACAAAACAAGCGCCGGTGGATACCCGGCGCTCAAGCTGTCTTGAATGAGACGCGCACCCTCGAGCAAGAGCTGCGCGTGCTGTCGTCGTCCGCGTCGTCTTAGCAGCGCTCGCGCGCGCTTGAATCGGGGATTCGCCGCACTTGTAATATGGGCCAGACGATTTGCTCGTTTCACTCCAACGCGGACTTGGCCACATCTGCGACCGCGGCGAACGCGTCCGGTTCGTTCACCGCCAGGTCGGCCAGGATTTTCCGGTCCAGACGCACATCGGCTTTCTTCAGACCGTTCATAAAACGACTGTAATTGAGGCCGTGTTGACGACTGGCCGCGTTGATGCGCGTGATCCACAAACGGCGAAAGTCGCGTTTGCGTCGGCGTCGGTCGCGATAAGAATAGACCAACGCGTGGATCATGGATTCATTGGCCACTTTGAACAGGCGGTGTCTGGCTCCGTAGTGGCCTTTTGTCATTTTCAAAACTTTCTTGTGCCGGGCGCGAGCTGTCACGCCTCGTTTTACGCGGGTCATGTCAACCTCTCGATAACATCATGAATGAATAGCCAAAGATTCGCGATAGGAGAACCAACGCTGCAAAGATTTCGGTCTCTAGAGCTTCAATCTTTGGTTTTTTTGTTTATCTCTTTTTGCGCAGATAAGGCGCCAGGCGTTGCACCTGCCGGCGATGGCTGTTGTGTTCGTCGGTGAGCAATTTATCAAACAACCGCTTGCTTCGTTTGGGCGTGCGGCGCTTAAGGTGGCCCTTGCCCTGCTTCACGCGGCGCAACTTGCCATTGGCCGAGAATTTGAAGCGTTTGGCCGCACCCTTATAAGTCTTGATTTTCGGCATGATACAATGATCTCCTTACATAAAAAAGGGGCTTCTCACGCGGAGCAAGCGCCCTTGTTGATTATAAAGTGATTGACGATTCAACGTGATGTGCTCATTGATCGTCGATGGCGATTCATTTGCGAACAGGCGCTAAAACCATCAACAAACTCCGTCCTTCGAGGTTCGGTTTGATCTCGATCTCGCCGACGTCGGCCAATGCTTGTGCAAATTCGGATAACATTTCGGCCGCGACCTCGGGATGGCGAATTTCACGGCCTCGAAATCGGACGCGCACTTTGACCTTGGCGCCACTCTCTAGAAACTTACGCGCCTGACGCACGCGAACTTGAAAATCATGTTCGCCGGTCTTGGGACGCAGGCGAATTTCCTTCACCTCGATCTGCTTTTGCGCTTTGCGCGCCTGACGTTCGCGTTTTGCCTGCTCGTACTGATATTTTCCAAAATCCAGCAGACGACAAACCGGCGGGTTGGCGTTCGGTGCGACCTCGACCAGGTCGAGTTCGCGTTCTCGCGCAAGGCGCAATGCTTCGGAAGGCGCCATAATGCCGAGTTGGACGCCGTTCTCATCGATCACTCGGACTTGTGGCGCTCGAATACGTTCATTGATGCGCACGCGCGGGGTGCGGCGACGTCGTGAGTGTTGAGTTCGCTTGGCTATTGGATACCTCGCTATAGATGAAAAAGGGGCGATAGCTCGCCAAGGATTCGCCTAATCCGGCGGCCGCGAAATGCTGTTCACTTGCGACCGCCGAGGATACCACAATTCGTCGAAAAAGGCCAAATTGCGTTTGTCACTGGTTGACAATCTGCATGAATTACTGTTAGAAATGAGGAAAGCGGGTCACGAAATGACCCGCTCTCAATGCTAACGCTGATCTCTTCTTATCACCCCACTGTGGATTCTTGGCTTTTCTTTTTCATCCCTTCGTTGCTGGCGGGATACGTCGTGAATCTGGTCGCGGACGCGTTGCCCGCTCGACGCCCTTTGCGCGAGGTGTGGCGCGCGCCTCTGGTTGGATTGAGGCGCGCGACGCCGCGAGATGGTGACAGCGACAACGCCTGGACTAGCCCCTGGCGATATCGGCTCTCGTGGTTGATGGCGTTGCTGTTGGGATGGCTGGCCTTCAGACGCTGGGGGGTCGGTCCCGAAGCCGCGCTCGCGGCGTTCTACGCCTGGTTCTTTTTGATCATCGCCATTATCGATCTCGAGCGCCGTCTTGTGCTCAACCGGATGTTGGCGCCGGCCGCGATTGTCATCCCTTTGCTCTCCTGGTGGATGGAATGGCCCGGGTTAAAATCATCGCTGATCGGCGGCGCGCTTGGCTTCGGCGTCTTTTTTCTTTTGGCCATTATTCAGCCCAAGGGCATGGGCATGGGCGATGTCAAGTTGGCGGGCGTCGTGGGGCTTGCAGTGGGTTATCCTCTCGTAATATCGGCCATTGTCATCTGTTTCGTTAGCGGCGGCGCGGCCGCATTGATTTTGCTCATCCGACGGCGTTTCGAGCGGGGTCATTATTTGGCTTATGCGCCTTACCTGGTTTTGGGCGCGTGGTACGGAATATACCTGGGGCCGAGATGAACGTCCGGCGGTTTTTGACCGCCTTTGGGCGAATTGGTCGGCGAGCATGAACCACGGACCATGAAACAACGGTTGCCTGGTTCACGTTGGTCTGTCTTGGCCAACGTGCATAAGTTCTATCGGCGTCGACAAGAGCGACGCTCGCGGTTTGTCTCGTCGGGATATTTGCCATCCACACGCAGATAAGCTAGAATAGTAAGATACAAGACAATTGGACGTCTCGCCACTCCCTGGCGCGGCGTCCCTTGAGTCGAACGGCTACGATATGATCCAGTTTCAATCGTTCGTAATGTGCGCCTGCATGTGTAACTGGCGGGAAAGACCGTTGCCCGCCGGTTATGCGTGTCGCCGCGCGTAGCCCGACTCAACGCCCGAGTGTGAGCACGGTCTTTCCCGCCTTCCCTTAAGGAGGCGAACGCGCTGTGCTCGGGTGTGCATACATAGCTCTTATTTGGCCCGTGAACGCATCGCGTTCGCGGGCTTTTTTTATTGGCCCCAAATCTTCGGCCTTGTTCGCGTCTTGTGGACGGTCATCTCCCTTCATCCCGCCATTTCTCATTCTCAAACAAAGCACGATGATTATGAACAACGATTTCCCCACCCTCGAAGAACTACGGCTATGGAACCATGCCTTTGCTCAGGCCGACACCCATGACACGCTGCGCTGGTGCGTCGCGGTTTTCGGCGATTCACTGGCTGTGGGGACAGGCTTTGGCGTTTCGGGCATGGTCCTGTTGGATATGCTCACGCGCATCACAAAAGAAATCGACGTCTTCTTCCTGGACACCGGGCTTCTTTTCCCCGAGACCTATGAGTTTCGCCGCCGCGTCGAGGCGCATTACGGGATTCGCATTCGCGGGGTCTCGGCTTCCATCAGCCTGGAGGAGCAAGCCCGCCGGCTGGGCGATCGTCTGTGGGAGCGCAATCCTGATCTCTGCTGCGCCATTCGCAAGGTCGCGTCGCTACCCCTCGCTCTGGAGGGAAAACAAGCCTGGATGACGGCCATCCGCCGAGATCAGTCGCCCACGCGGCGGAACACGCCTCTGTTCAGCTTCGATGAACGCCTGCACGTGATCAAGATCGCGCCGCTGGTCAGATGGACCGAACAGGATTGCTGGCGATATGTCAGAGAACACCACACGCCCACCAATCCCCTGCATGATCGGGGCTACCCCAGCTTTGGCTGCTGGACATGCACGCGAGCCGTGCGGCCCGGTGAAGACCTGCGCGCGGGGCGCTGGTCAGGCGCGGCCAAGACCGAGTGTGGATTGCACGTCGTCGACGGCAAACTCACGCGCCTGGCTGCGCCCGCGACTTCGCAAATCGACGGCCCATGAGCACCTATCCCATCATCCTGAACCGTTTGGAAGAGCAACTCGTCGTGGTGGTCGGCGGCGGCGCCATCGCGGAGGAGAAGGTGCTTTCGTTGCTCGACGCCGGCGCGGAGCGCATCACCGTCATCAGCCCCCGACTGACCCACGCGCTCGCCCGTCTCGCGGCCGAGGCGCGCATCAGGTGGGAAAAGCGGCCTTATCGTCGCGGCGATGTGGGCAACGCGTTCATGTGCATTGCAGCCGCCGATGATCCGGCCATCAACCGAGCCGTGGCCGAAGAGGCGAGAGAGGCTCGCGTCCTGGTCAATGTGGTGGATGACCCTGCATATTGCGATTTCTATGCGACCAGCGTCGTTCGGCGAGGCGGGTTCACCATCAGCATTGGCACCGATGGCCAGATGCCCGCGCTCGCGGCTCGGCTGCGCGCCCAGCTCGACCGCGGTTTTGGCCCCGAATACGCCGCGCTCATCGATCTCATGCGCGAGCTGCGCCCCACCATGCGGCGACGCTTTCCCGATGCGCAGGAGCGGCGTCGCGCATGGCGCGCGCTGGCCCATGCGCGGCTCATTCCGCTCATCCGGTCGGGCGCGAGCAGGGAAACCGTCTGGGAGCGCATCGAAAGCATATTGCAAGAACAGGCCGAGAAGACGACCCCTTCTCGGCCTGCGAGAGACAACGGCAGGGAGGTTTACAAAACATGAGCGGCATACGACACGTCAACCCGCCCGAACCGATGCAGCCCGGCGTCGTCTATATCATAGGCGCTGGCCCGGGCGATCCCGATCTCATCACGGTGCGGGGCCTGCGTCTGTTGCAACAGGCTGAGGTCGCACTCTATGATCGATTGGTCCCGCGGGCCTTGCTCATGGAGACGCCGCAGGACTGCGAGCGCATCTATGTGGGGAAAGCGGCCGGCGTCGCGGCCATGCCCCAGGAAGAGATTATCAATTTGATGATCCATCACGCCAGGGCCAACAGACGCGTGGTGCGGTTGAAAGGGGGCGATCCTTATGTCTTTGGTCGCGGCGGCGAAGAGGCGCTCGCGTTGCGCGCCGCGCGCGTGCCTTTCGTGGTCGTGCCGGGCGTTAGCTCGGCCGTCGCCGTGCCCGCGCTCGTTGGCATTCCACTCACTCACCAACATCTCGCGCGGGGGTTCGCCGTCGTCACCGGTCACACCCGCCACGAAACCTATCCCGCATCGCAAAGGCCACAAGACGATGATCCCCTGGGCCATCTCGATCTGGAGGCCTTGGCGGCCATCGACACCGTGGTCGTGTTGATGGGCGTCAGACGTCTGGCCGCGTTGAGCGAGGGCCTACAGCAAGCCGGCCGCTCGCCCGACACGCCGGTGGCCATCATCGAAAACGGCGCAACCCCCAAAGAGCGGTTGGTTTGCGGGCGATTGGCCGATATCGCCGCAAAAGCGGCCCAGGCCTCTGTGCAGCCGCCCGCGGTCATCGTCATAGGCAACGTCGTGGCCTTACAACCGGCTCTGCAACCAACCTTGAAACAGCTTCATTCCCCAACGACTTCATTCTAGGAGGAGACGACCATGTCAAGCGCAACGAGCTGGCGCGACGCACTCAAGGGCCAAATGCCGCCGGAATGGGCCGAAGAAATCGACCGTTTCGAGGGGCAAATGGAACTGAGGCGTCAAAACAAGATCGACGAGAAAGTCTTTGCCGAGAGCCGGCTGCGCCGGGGCGCGTATGGCCAGCGTTACGACAACGGCCAACGCCACGACGGCGTTCGAAGCCGCGCTTTGGCCTATCCCGACCCGGAGATAACCAAAGGGCCCGACACGCTGTGGCATGCGCCCGGCATGCAACGCATTAAGATTCCCTTTGGCGGCCTGACGCCAGAGCAGCTCGAGGTGATCGCGGATCTCGCCGATGAGTATTCCAACGGCGTGCTTCATGTGACCACGCGGCAAGATTTCCAGCTTCATTTCGTTCACATCGAAGACGCGCCCGATCTCATGCGACGCCTCGCGGCCGTGGGGATCACGACTCTCGAAGCATGTGGAAACGTGGTGCGCAATGTGACCGCGTGTCATCGCGCAGGTGTGTGCCGAACCGAGACGTTCGACGTCACCCCTTATGCCAAAGCCCTGGCGTTTTTCCTGCTCGGCCATGATGACGCGCAGGATTTTGGGCGCAAAGTGAAAATCGCGTTTTCGGGTTGCGAACGCGAAGCATGCGGGCTGGTGCGCATGCACGATATCGGCTACCTGGCGCGGGTGAAAGAAGCCAACGGCGAGCGCAAACGCGGCTTCGCCCTCTATGTGGGCGGCGGGCTGGGAACCATTCCCTATCAGGCCAAGTTGCTGAGCGATTTCGTTCCCGAAGAGGAAATTTTACCCCTGGCCCAGGCCATTGCTCGCGTGTTCGCTCGGTTGGGCGAAAAACGCAATCGCAATCGGGCGCGTCTCAAATTTCTGGTCGCGAAGTTGGGGATCGAGGAGTTCCGGCGGCTGGTTTTCGCGGAGCGCGAAGCGCTTCCTTACGATGAACGATGGACCGCTTATCTCGATTCGGTGGCGTCCTTTCAGGAAACGCCTCCCACCCATCCGGGGGAAAAGCGGTCGGTGGAGACGCCGGCCGAGGGTTATGAAGCATGGTTGACCACCAACGTCTACGCGCAACGCCAGCCAGGATAT
The DNA here is from genome assembly GCA_013151415.1 of Chloroflexota bacterium. Lineage (GTDB taxonomy): Bacteria > Chloroflexota > Anaerolineae > J102 > J102 > JAADII01. The sequence continues at coordinate 2,315 of JAADII010000101.1, read as the reverse complement.
CATCTGGTGACCGTGCATTTGCCCCTGGGCGATCTCTCCTCGACCCAGGCTCGCGCATTGGCCGATATCGCCCGGCGATATGCGGGGGGCCATATGCGCCTGACCGACGAGCAGAACATCGCGCTGCGTTGGGTCGCCGACGCGGACCTTCCCGCACTTCATCAGGAGCTCTCGGCCATCGGCTTGGGGAATCCCGGCGCGGGGACCATCTGCGACATCACCGCTTGCCCGGGCGCGAGCACATGCAAGCTGGGCATCGCTGCATCGCGCGGCCTGGCCAACGAGCTCCGATCGCGTCTCGAATCGAAAAATGGCGATTTGCCCGACGCGGTGAAAGCGTTGCGCATCAAGATCAGCGGCTGCTTCAATTCCTGTGGACGCCATCATGTGGCGGATATCGGCTTTTTTGGCAATAGCCGCCGCCACAGCAACCGCGCGGTGCCTCATTTCCAGGTGGTGCTCGGCGGCGACCAGAGCGAAAACGGCGCGGCTTACGGGCTGGCCGTGGGCGCGATCCCCTCGAAACGCGCTCCCGAGTTTCTCGATGCGCTGACGCGGCGTTACGCGGCCGAACGGAAACCCGACGAGACCTTCCCGCAATGGGTGGCGCGTTTGGGAAAGAAAGAGATCAAACGCATGCTCAAGCCATTCACTTTGGTCCCCGCTTACGAACTCGATCCCTCCCTCTATTCGGATTGGGGCGATCCGCGCGAGTTCTCGCTCGGCGACATCGGCGTAGGCGAGTGCGCGGGCGAGGTCGTGTCGCTCTTCTCGTTCGAGATCGCCAAGGCCGAGGGCGAAGCGTTCGCTGCGTTGCTGGCGTTGGATGAACGCGACTATCGTCAGGCCGATCAACGCGCATATCGAGCCATGCTGCTGGCCGCGAAGGCCCTGGTGCGCAGTCAAAACCTCGATGTTGGTGACGATCCCGATCGAATCGTGGCCGAATTCAAGAGCCGCTTCTACGACACGAAGCTGTTCTTCGATCCGTTCGCCAAAGAAAAATTCGCCCAGTATCTGCTCGAGCGCCACGCCAATCCCAACCCGAATCCCGATGAAGACTACGCGCATCAGATCGTCGAAGAGGCCAATCTTTTTATCGAGGCGGCGTACGCCTGCGATGCGCGCATGGCCTCATGACCATCCCACCCACAAGCAAAGGAGCCGATCATGCTTCCTCATCATATGAGCGCCAAACTGTTTATCAAACCGCCTTTCTGCGAGCCCGCGGAATTCATCCCCCTGTTTCATCGTTGGATTCAGGAACAGCCGGTCAGGGGCTTGCTCATCGACGTCGCGGACTACCGGCATGTGCATCACGGGCCTGGCGTGATTTTGGCCGGCTTCGAGGGCGACTACGCTCTCGATTTCCGAGACGGACGCGTGGGCTTGCGATATAGCCGCAAGCGCCGCGGCTGGCGAGACGAGACCGGCCAAACCGATAGCGAGCGGCTCAGAAGCCGACTCGAACGCGTGCTCAAACACTTGTTTCAGGCCGCGACCGCGCTCGAAGCGGAGCAAACGCTTTCGCAACCCGTGCGCTTTCGCACCGACGAAATCGAACTCACCTTCCTGGATCGTCTGCAAACGCCCAATACTCGCGAAACCCTTCAGGCCCTGAGCGATGACATTGTCGCGACCCTCGCATCCTTTCAACCCGACGTCGCCGTCGAACTGCGTCCAACCTCTCTCGATGAACGCCATCCCTTCACCGTGAGCGTTTTCCTCTCGCCCGCGCCAGAGCTGCGCACACTGAGCTGAGGCTCTGGGGCTGTCTTTTTGTTCGGCTTTTCAGGGGGCGACCCGCGGCGGCCGCCTCCTGAAAGTCGCCGGCGTCGCTGTGCGCGGGCATGGATTGACACGGCGCACGCGCTTCCGTTATCATCGCCATAACTTCGGCGCGGGCGTCCCCTCAGCAATCATCCACGAAGAGATTGCTCATCCTTCATCCCGAAGCCCGTAGGGCTGAAGCAATCCCCGAATCGCACCGTTCATGCCATTATGAGCACATCAGCAACTCGCTTTGACCTGGAAATGCAACGCGCTCAAGCCGCCCGGGCCGAGGGAAACGAAGGCCGGGCGCGGGTGTGCGCGCGGCGCGCCGCGGGCGTGGTCGCCAACGAATATCTCATGCGCCAGGGCGTGAACACCCCCGGCATGACGGCCATGGAGCGTCTCAAGCTGTTGCAAACCTGGCCCGACCTTCCCCCAGAAACCCGCGATATCATCGCGCACATGCTTATGCGGGTCGATCGCGACTACTCGCTCCCGCCCGATATCGACCTGGTTGCAGAAGCGCAGAAATTGGCTGAACT
>JAADII010000076.1 GCA_013151415.1 Chloroflexota bacterium | reverse complement strand
CCTCGTGCTGGTGAGTTTGCAGTGAGGTGGATCATGGAACGAATCGCCTTTGCCGCCAGGAGACATCGGCTCGCTTTGGCCATCATCACAGGCTTGTCGCTGATTTTCATCGCCTGTGTTTCGGTCAATGCGCAACCGACTTCCGACGATCTACCGCCGTTGCCGCCTTCCTGCGTGTTTCCATCTACGTGTTATGTGGATCAATCCAATGACGCAGATGAGGCCGATGGCACGGTCGTTCATCCTTTTCGCAAGTTCATCAATGGCATGGCGTTGGCGCGTGAATGGGGCTTGCGGAGAAATTCGGTGGGAGAGGTCATTGTCATGCCCGGTCACTACGCCGCGACCGGCGTTTACACCTATCCCACCACCATCACCGCGCCCTCCGGCAATGTGGTGTTGGAGGGTTTTCCCGCGCTGCGCGGGGACGCCGCATGTCCCTGGGGAAGCCGAGATTGCAATCGTTGCGTGCCGGACGTGGTCGCCGCGTTCAACCGCTTGCGCAGCCATGGCGACATCCTCGGTTTTCGGATGGGAGACGAGCCGCCCCCTCGATGGGGGCCCGGATCGCTGTTCGCCAAGCATTGGCAAGGTCTGACTCGCATCGCCGCGGGCGATGGGCGAACGTTCGTCATTGCCCAGGACGATGCAGTCATCGATGGTGCGGGATGGAGTGTGTTCACCGTGGTCAATTTTGGCTCCCGCGATCCCACCGGCTTGCGCTATCGCTCGAACCGACTCAACCCAGAGTTGCCGTTTGAATGGACCCCGCCGCCAGCGAGCGACATTGCTTACAAGACTGTTTTGCTCCATCCCGAGAACGAACATCCCGGGAGTCCGCAAGCGCTGGGCGAGTTGATGCTCATCGGCGCGGGTCATGAGATCTATTTGTACGACATGGCCGATCCGGCGCATCCACAACGCCTGGGGCCGCCCGATCCCCAGGCTGTGGGCGGTGTTGGCCCTATCCTGGTTCGGCCCAATCGCTCCGCCAGCTCTGTGGCCATGGCCAAACTGGCCGATGGTCGTTATCTGATTGTGGCGGCCAGCAGCGACGCCAGGCCGCTGGATTTCTACATCTCCCACGCGGCCGGCGACTTGTTGCATTATTCCAACTTCGACCGTTGGCATCCGGGCGAGCTGGTGGACATGCCCGACCAGAAGTATGGCTGGGACACGTTCCAGGCTTTAAATCTGGTTACAGAGTGCGGAACGGGCAAGCTGTATCTCATCGCCACCGGCAATCTCGACAAGACTTCGAGCACGTGGAGCGACCTGATCGGCGGCTGTCTGTTTGGCAAGCCTTGTTATCCTGATGGCGAGGACTGGGCCAGTCTTTACGAGATCGATATGGCGGACGCGAGCAACGTTCGTTTGACGAAGGTGGCCGAGTTTCACGCCTATTGCACCTTTGAGACCTGGGGACAGTTACCAAAGTGTGAGAGCAATCCGGCGCTATGTCTTGCCAATGTGCATCAGTGCAATTTCGACGCGGCCGCGGGCGTCTATGTGGATCCGACCGGTCGATTGATACTCTATGCGTCCGAGCATGACAACGACGGCCCCATCGCGTCCGGCGAGAGCGAGGGGAGCGTCAAAATGATGGAGTTTCGAGAGACGCCGCACGGCTCATGTGAAACCATCGATGACGCCTGGATCGAGTTGTTCGAGCACGACAATTTCCGCGGGCAGGGTCGGATGATCGACTATCGAGATCGACATCTCGAAAACTATGCCGAGTATCATCAAATCGGGCTGGAATACTTCGGCGATCAGGCGTCCTCTGCGCGTTGGTGCATTCCAGAAGGCTGGGGTTATCGGATGTTTGAGCATTCGAACTATGGCGGCGTGATGTTGACGGTTTCAACCCATAACGGCGGATACGGAGAGCTTCCAGATATGAACCTGGGCGACTTCGACTTCAATGATTTGATTTCTTCCTCTATGTGGGTTGAGCTTTCCAATGAGACGCAGCGCCTCGAAGGGGAGGTTATCATAAAATGACCTCATTTGTTTGCTCGAAAAAAGCCCTTAGGAACTACGGGTTTGGCCTTCTCCTTTTCGTTTTTCTGTTGCTTTTGGCCATCTCCACCCCAACCTCTTCGCAATCCGGTGGTGACTATCGGCTCGACGGCCAGGCCATTGGCGGCGGTTATGGCTTGGTCGCGGGAGGGAGCTACGCGCTGAGCGGAGTCGCGGGTCAGAGCGAGGTCGATGCGCTCGCGGGTGGGCCATACGCGCTGGTCGGCGGCTTCCAACCTGGCGAGGGCGGCCAGCCGCAATCGCGGCCCACGTGTTTGCCTCGCTACGGCCGGCCCCGATTCGTGGTTCGTGTTCCCGCGGCCGACGAACAGGGATATGAACCTGAGCCGGCATCCGGCGATTTCAACGGAGACGGCCTCGACGACATCTTCATCAGGCGGATGCGGTTCGCCACCACCAAGACGTTCCCCATCGAGATTCTCCTGAATGATGGAAGCGGCGGGCTCGCGCCGGCCGCGGACGAGCTCTTCGGCGGCGAAATCCCGCTCACACAGGGTCCTTACATCCCCGTCATCGCGGATTTCAACGGCGATGGTCGAGATGACATTTTCTTGCCCGACGGCGGCAAGGACGCCGATCCCTTCCCCGGCTATCAGAACACGCTTATTTTGTCTGCTCCCGGCGGCAAACTGGTGGACGCCACGGCCGGTTTGCCTCAGCAATACGACAATCCGCATGGCGCCGCGGCCGGAGACATCGACAATGACGGCGATCTGGACCTCTATGTGAACAACATCTGGGGTCAGAATATGATTCCGCCGCAGATCTGGCTAAACGCGGGCGATGGAACCTTTACCATCGCGGAGGGCCGTCTTCCCGCCGCCCAAACAAATCTCAGCCTAAACGGTTACACGGCCAGCGAGTTCGTGGATGTGAACAACGACGGCGCCGTGGATTTGGTTCTGGGCGACGCGGGCGACGATTTGGCGGGCGGTCCGGATTCGGTGGTGCTGCTCAATGACGGATCGGGGCGCTTTTCGCAATTGTCGGGAGCCATGCCCTCGAAGCCGTTCGCTCCCTCGGCCATTGCTCTGGACATCCTCACCGATGATCTCAACGACGATGGTCATCCTGACCTCCTGATCGCATATACGCGAGGAAATTACGTGGGATGGCATATCCAGGTTCTGATCAATAACGGAGATGGAACTTTTCGCGATGAGACGGCAACGAGACTTGCGCAGTCCGACAACGATGACGCTTTCTATGTCTATCAACTGGCCTGGATGGACATCGATCGCGATCAGGACAGAGATTTGATCGCCCGAATATGGAGCGAGCAAGATCCCAACCCCATGCTATTTCTCAATGATGGTCACGGCGTCTTCACACGGCGTCCGTTCGATTTCGGCATTCGGTCTCTTTACTACGCTTTTCTCGATCTGGAGGGAGACCGCGGTCATGATGTCGTCTACGCGACCTATGCGCCGCCTGAAGACATCTACGCCATTCGCGAAGAGGGGTGCCCGCTGTTTCTCCCCTTGCTTCGCAAATAGGCGACGGACGATGGGGTTCAGGCTCAGGCTATGGCCTCATCGCCCTATCGCCCCATCGTCCTTTTCAAACCCTATAGCGCACCCCGTGATCCTGCGCTATAATGAAGGAAGCAAGGGGGTTATCCGATCTTGTTTCCTTCATTCTCCGATTATCGTCGGCTCCTTCCGCCGGCGGCCCTGCTCCTACTACTCTTGCTTAACGCCTGTGCGGATCAGACCATTATCGTCAGTTCGGCCATTGGCGAGGCGCGGGAGGCCCAGGAAAAGGGCATGGTGGTGTGGGCGCGTGGAAACATGCAAGACCATCAGCGCGCGGATGCGGTTACAACGGCTATTGCCCGGGACGCCGCTTTCGACATCCCCGCGCAGGCCATGATGTTTCACATTGGCGCGGGGAGTTACGCTTCGTTGTGGGAAGTGGCCAATGCCGACGGCCGACCACCCGATATCGTGTCGCTGGATATGGCTGTCCTGCCCGAATGGGTCGATAAAGGCCGTCTCGAACCCCTCGATTCCTGTTTGGAAGAGCGTTCTGAATTCGATGGGGTGCGCCAGAGCCTGTGGCCCGCTGTAACCCGCCGCGAACAACGCTGGGGCGTTCCTCATGAATTGGGCGTCCATTTGCTCTTTTTCAACAAACACACATTGCGCGAGCTGGGTTGGAGCGAGGCTGAAATCGAATCGTTGCCCCGACGCATTGAAAATGGAGAATTTAGCCTGGAAGACATAGCCATCGTTGCTGGCCAGGCTGTCGAGCAGGGCGTCGTAAAACCCGGCTTCGGCTACTGGCGCGAGACAAGACCGGTCTCCATCTTGAATCATTACGCCGCGTTTGGCGGCGTCGTCACCGATCCAAACCGTCCGAACAAACTGATCCTCACCCGATCCGCCTTGGTGCAAGCCTATGCTTTTGCCCAACGTCTGCGCGAAGAAAAAATTCTGCCGGCCAAAGCAGCCGACGCGTCCTGGAATCGGGCTATGGGGACCAGCGTTTGGCACGATGTGGTCTCGCACGGACTGGCCCTCTTCTGGGATGCGCCCCTTTGGAACTGGAAACGCTGGCAAGGCTATTACATGGTTGGCTCAGATAAACAATATCTGGAAGAGATGGCCGGATACGCGCTTCTGCCCGGCGGCCAACGAGGCGTTCCCGGGTTCGCCTGGGGAGAGACGCGCTCCTATGCGCTCTCGGCCAGCCGTCCGCAGAGCGCCAAAAAGGTCTCTTGTCGCATCCTGGCCCGCGTCACAGCGCCCGATATTCAACTGGCCCATGTCACCGATAATCTTTATCTAACCGTGTTATCGCCCGACGCTTACTCGGCGGCTCAGGCCACGGCCTATCTCGAGCAAGACATTTTACGCTTTGGCGAAAGCATCGCCTCTTCAGTGCGCCTGAAGCCCGTTCATGAGGATTTCGGTCGCTACGAAGAGATCATGTGGACGCATATGCGGCGCGTCGAAGCGGGTGAATCGTCTCCCCAAGAGGCTGCGGAGGCCGCCATCGAGCAAATGCAAGCGGAATTGGATCAAACTTTGAAAATTGACGATTGATCCTTATGTCCACCTACACCCACGCGCCCAAACCCCGACCTGGGTTGCTGGCGGGCAGCGCGCAATTGTTCGCCTGGCTGTTTTTTCATCCTACGGCCTGGCGCAGTCATGTGCGTCGCCTTGCACCCGAACTGGCGCCAGGTTTCGCGCTGGCCGAGCTGCCGCTGAGCAGATGGCGCGATCCCGCCATTCGCCAGCTTGGGATGCAATCGATGTTTATCTGGCTCGCGGGAGTGGCCGTTGTGGTGGGGCTTATTTCCTGGTTGGCGGGCGCGCCTGCGAATGCGATCGCGTTTGGCGCCGCGTTTGGCGCGAGCCTGGGTTTGGTGTTGGGAGGGCTGCTTAGTCTGGCCGTGAGTTGGCTGCTGGGAATAGTAACCGGCTGGGTGGGGGGCGTGAGCATGGGGTTGGGGGCCTCCATTTGGGCGTCCGCGGCCAATGGCATGGCCCCGCATTTTGTTTTAGGCCCGGGATGGGGCGTGATTTTCGGCCTCATCAGCGCCGCGTCCGCTTACGCACTGTTGTATTTGCCCCGACGACGCGAGTCATTGCCCTCATGGCTGCGACAAACGGGACGAATCTTGTTCAGCGCTGCGCTCAGTGTGATCGTGGTCATCGCTTTATTCATTCTCGTGGCCGTTGTGGTGGCGCGCGAACAACAGCAAGGGCTGAGCGTGAGCTTTGGTCGTTATCCTTATTTGAGCAGCACTTTGGCCATTGCTGCGGCCATGACGATCATCTTTACCGTGGTTATCACCTGGCGCACCAACCGTTGGCGTCTTGGGGTGGCGTTGGGTTGCCTGGTGGGTGTGATCTATGGGCTCATCCTGGTGTTTGTGCTGCATTCCGCCACCATTGACTACATTCTGGTGGAATGGCCTTTGGGTTTGGGTGTGTGGGAGATCACCGGCGGCGCGGCTTTTTTCGTCCATATCGGCGTGATTATGGTGGCCTTGTACGCGGGCCTATTTGCCCTGGCCTTCGCTTTGTTGGATAGACTGGCCGGAAGATGGGCTGGCGCGGCCGCCGGGGTCATCGCGGCCGCAGGCGTCCATCTTGCGCTCCGCAGCCTCATCACACTCTACGATTTTTGGCCCAATTTAGTCACGAGTCTGCTGATCATTGGGCTGGGCGCGTCTCTGGCCGTGTGGCGGCCCTGGCTCACATGGCCTTTTCAACGCATTTGGGATTACCTTCTCTATCAATTCGACCTGGAACGACCGCCAGCCGAACCCTTGCTTCTGCATCGCTGCACCCCTTTTTGGGATGAACAACAACGCCTGCGTATGAGCGGCCTATGCGCTCATTTGGTGCTGGCCTATCAGCAACGCCCCCAAGAAACCGAAGCCGCATTCGCTTATCTCATGGAAAGCCCTCAACGATGGGTCGTGGCCTGCGCGCGCATTGAGCTGACAGCTCGACGCCTGGAGGCGTGCGCGAGCATCGACGACCTGCGCAATTTGCAACTGAGAGAGAGCGATCTGGATGCGCCGACCAGTCCCATTCTACACCGTTTCGCCCGCTTTAGTCGCGACATCGACGCATCGTTGCGCCAAGTCACGCGCTATCATCGTCGTTTGGCCTTGGAAGGGGTGGTTGCACAATGGGAGCAGTTCACCCATGATTTGGCGCTCAGTCGCGAAGAGCATGCATCGCGCTTCTATCCCGCCGCGCGGCGGTGGCTAGATATCGCCGAAACCCACCTGGAAACGCTCATGACCGAGCTCGAAGAGAGCGGGGAAATCGACAATCCCTACATTTTCGGCGCGCCCATCAGCGAAGAGCAAGCCATTTTTGTGGGACGACAAGACATCATCGCTCGCATCGAGCAGCATTTGTTGGACGCTCGTCGGCCGCCGTTGTTGCTCTACGGCCAGCGTCGCATGGGCAAGACCTCGCTCTTGCGCAACCTGGGGCGGATGTTCGTCAGCGAGATTGCGCCCATGTTTGTGGATGGGCAAGGCGTCTCTTTGGCCAGCGATTATGTCGATTTTCTTTACGGCACGGTGCGCCAGATGGCTCGTTCGGCCAAACGGTATCGGGCCTTGCAGTTGCCTTTGCTGGATCGGCGGACGCTGGTCAGCAGCCCTTTTTCGGCCTTGGATGAATGGCTGGACGACGTGGAGACGCTGATGGATGTCACTGGCCATCGCGTGGCGCTGATCGCGTTCGATGAGATGGAGACTTTGCAACAGGGCATGGCTCGCGGTCGTTATGACGAGATGGATGTCTTGAGCTTTTTCCGCCATATTATTCAACACCGACCCCGATTTCGAGTGCTGCTCACCAGCTCGCATATGCTCTTAGAATTCCCTTCCTATTGGGCCAGTTATCTCATCAATATGCAAACCATCAAAATCGGCTATCTGGACGAGCTTTCGGCGCGGCAGCTGATCGAACGGCCCACGCCCCGTTTCGCGCTGCATTATGAGCCGGCCGCTGTCGAGCACATTCTGGCCCTGACTCGCGGCCATCCTCATCTAATTCAATTGCTTTGCCATGAACTGGTGATCGTGAAAAATCGTCAACCCTTATCGCAGCGTCGCATGGCCACGGTGGCCGATGTGGAAGAGGCGGCCGCGCGCGCGTTGGATGTGGGCCGCCTATTCTTCGAAGACATCGAGCGCAATCAAGTGGGGGGAAATGGTCGGATTATCCTCCGTTTCATGGCCGCGCAAGGGAAAAATGCGGTGATCGAGAGAGGCCGTTTGGCCGCGCTGGTTGGCGACGCGCTGGACGAAACGTTGGCGCAATTGCAGTTGCGCGATCTCATCGAGCAGGATGGGACGGGCTATCGCTTTCAGGTGGAGTTGATCCGGCGCTGGTTTGATTCATCTTGAAACCGAACTCAACATAGAAAACGACGGGGGGTTAAAACGCCCCCGTCGTTCAATGAGCGTCCAACAGATTCGATTCAACCGCCCATCGCGCCGCCCAACATGGCAGCGCCTAAACCCACGGCCGCGAATAGAGCGCTCAAAATGAAAAGAACGATCCAGCCAATGACCACGGTGAGAATGGCTTTGGTCGTGTCGAAATCCATGGCTTGGCGGATGGCCACCACCCCCGCCACCAAAGCCCAAATGCTTCCGACCATGACGAGAATGCCGCCGACCATAGGAATGAAGCTGAAAACGCCCAGCGCATTGGGCGCATAAGCATAGCCCAGCACGCGCCTCACCTCGCCAAAATCGGATGTGCCGCCAAACAACCTTGTTCCTACAAAGGTGGTGATGGCCGCCCAAACAAAATAACCAAGAAGAGCGACGATGACGCCAAAAACCAATCCAGTCAGAGCCGAGCCAATGCCCTGGCCCAGCCCGCCAATGAGGCTGCCAACGCCGCCCGCCAACGATACGACCACCACGGCCATCAAGGCTTCACCGTTAAGACTTTCATCGGCCTCCACCTCCTCATACAATTCGACGTCCAATTTTGCCGCGCGGATCATGCGATCGATAAGAGACATGATGCTTCCTCCTGGAAACGAAACAATGAATCGAGAAAAACAGCAGAGACATTACAAGTCTAGCGCGGATTTCCTCACGATACAACTGGCCATTTGGGGAGTAAGCTCAGAAAGAAACAGCGCGCTCGACTCAATGCATACAAGGAGCGTTAAGGGGTCAGGATGAGCGTTCCTTCCGCGTCGGCCTCCACCTGATCGCGACGCCAAAGCATAGGCGCGTATTGAACCGCAGCCCACATTTCGATCTGATCGTCGTAATGAGGATGATAAGGATGGCCCGACTGTCCTGTGGTGTTGATGGCCAACGAGCGACTCAGATCGGCCATGTCTACAATCATGCGCAGCGAAGGCAACCACACCACCTCAAAAGGATTGGGCTCCTTGCCTCCCCAGGCCGTGGCATTGACAATGGCATTGCCGCCGCCCACCTCTTGAGGTCCGCGATTGAATATGGCCTCGATGGGGGCAATGCCCGATTGACCAAGCGTCTGGTTGCGAAAAGTGGCCGTATGCAAATCGCCCCAACGCCATTTTTCGGGATCAGGTCCCAAGCGCTCGCTCAAATCATCGTAAGCCGCGCCCAACGCCTTGGCCAAAATCTGGTCGCGCGTCTCCCGTTGAGGCGTGCTTACATCGTCCCACCAATGGGACTCGGGCTTATCGATGATATCCACCAAAAAGCGTTTACTGGACGAGCCGTATCCTGGCGTGAGATCACCCAATTCATCTTCCAGGATGAGAGGAATGAGATGGTAGTAAAACGCCTCATAAAAGGCGGCTTCGGCGCTATCCGGGTCTTGCTGCAAGTCCCAGGCAAGCAGTTTGTCGCGCTGCGCGGCCACATCAGGTCGTTCAAGAGGCGCGTCGCGCAAATATGGAATCACCTCTCCGGCCACCAAATTCGCGTTGTCGCCTTGAATTTGTTTCATGGTCTCCACCGACAACACATCGGCTGATTCGATGAGATCGACAATACGTTGTGCGCGATATCCCGGCGCCCATTCCTTGCTAATGAGATAGGGATAATCCGGCCCTACAACCTGATTGTTGGCCGTAACAATGTAACCCTCCGGCGGATTGAAGGTGCGGGGCAATTCATCAAAGGGGATAAAACCCGTCCAGGCGTAGTCATCGTTCCAACCAGGAACGGGCAAACCGCCATCGCCCTGCACGCGAAGGGGAATAAGGCCGGGCATCTGATAGCCAATATTGCCTTCTCGATCGGCGTAAATGAAATTTTGCGAAGGCGCATCCCAATAGGTGAGCGCGCGGCGAAAACTCTCCCAGTCGCGAGCCTGGTTCAAGAGCAGCACGCTCTGAGCCACGCGATTGACGCCCAAAGCCGTCCATTGCAAAGCCAATGGTTGCCAACCATATGTCCAGTCGCTGGCCGAACCGGGAGCGAGATCGTTGATAATGGGGCCATGGCGCGTTTCGCGCACAATGAGGCGCTCTGGCTCCTCCTGGCCCGCCACGTAAATCAACTCCTCCCGCCACATGATATCTCGCCATTCGCCATTGACAAGATATTGATTGGGGTTTTCGGGATTCAGTTTTTCCACATAAAGGTCTTGCACATCCGGGCCAACATTGGTCACGCCCCAGGCGATGGCGTCATTGTGTCCGATAATGACGCCGGGCGCGGACGCAAAGGAAAAACCGACCACATTGTAAGGACAATCGGCCCCAACCGGCTGACAATGCAGGCCGTTTTCATACCATATCGAAGGCATTTGAATGGAAAGATGGGGATCATTGGCCAGGATGGGAGCGCCTGTGTCGGTGAGATCGCCTGAAACCACCCAATTGTTGCTGCCAATTCCTTCGCCTGAGGCGAGCGACAGGCTCGCTGAGGCGGAGATCGCCGCATCCAAGTTGAGTTTTCGCCAGTCGATGTCTTGAGAAACGATGCTCGGGCGCTCCTGATCATACGGAATATCCATGAGCTCGCGCATCCAGGTTTCGCCAAAACGGTCCATCAACTGAGCGCGACGCAACTCGCCGCGATAATTGCCGCCCAGCTCGAACGACATCAAAGTGAGCCAGGTGAGGGTGTTGATGGGGGTCCATGGTTCGGGCGTGAAATTCACGCCAGTCAGACCAAGGACGCGGAACTCAAGGGGCAATCGGTCTGAGTTTTGTTCGATATAGGCGTTGACGCCCCCGGCGTAGGCTTCTAGGGCGGCTTTGGTGTCTGCATCCAGGGCGTCGAAGGTCATTTGCGCTACAGGAACAAGGCCCAGAGTGCGCAGAAATCGATCTTGTTCCAGGCTGGCCGGGCCGAAAAGCTCGGATAAGCGCCCCATGCCGATGCGTCGCCAAAACTCCATCTGCCAAAAACGGTCTTGTGCATGGATAAACCCCTGAGCCATGAACAAATCGTGAGCATTTGAGGCGTAGATATGAGGAACGCCTCGCTTATCGCGAATAACGGTCACCTCATCTTGAAGGCCGGCGAGTTGCAACTGGCCATCCACCTGGGGCCAGGCCAGTGTAACCTGCCATCGCGCCCAAAAACCAACGATGAGAGCCAGCGCCACAAGCGCGGCGAGAGAAACAATGAAAACCTTTTTCATAATGATTCCAAGGAGCGATGAGAAGAAATGGGTTGAAGATGCTGGAACAAAGCGCGAACTTCATGAGGAGCGAGACCCGACCAACCGTAAATGCTCCAATCAACATAGCCGCGCTCATCGAATTTTACGCCTTCAGCCTCGAGCAAGGCCTGTTGCTCGGCCGCTGAATGTTCGAGATGCCGGATAGAGCATCGCCCCGCTTTGTTGATGACCCGATGCCAGGGCACAATGTGCGCCTTTTCGGAGCTGAGCGAGGCCAAGGCCCAGCCCACCGTACGCGCGGCTCGCGGCTCGCCCAACATTTCGGCAATCTGACCATAATAAGCCACTTTGCCGCGGGGGATCTGCTGCACCAGGAGATAGACCTTATCGAAAAAGGAGAGTGTGCAACTCATGGCTTCAATAATCGCCTTGCTCGTAATATACGCGGCGTAAAAGATGTCGCGCAGCGGCCAAGTCCTCGGGCGTGTTCACATTCATCAAAGCCACGCCCAATGGATCAAAGCGACGCAAAGCTCGTTCGGGCGCTTCTCGCACGCGCACCGCATCGAAGAAATCGATCATGCGTCTTTTGCCCTGAGCCAAGGCCGCGGACACAGCGGGCAAGCATGTTGAACGACGATATACGGCGTGGAGAGGATGCAGGCCCGCGCGACCGCGAGGAATGACGACATCCGCATCGGGCGTCAGGCTCACCAGATAACGCACCAGCGCCGGGGTGACGAAGGGCATGTCGCACGCCAACAACACCACCAATTCGCGGGTCGCGGCTCGCAGACCCGAATAAAGCCCCATCAACGGACCCCAACCCGGCTTCTCGTCGGGAAAAATGGGGACGCCAAGATGCGCGTAAGCCGTTTCTCGATTGGCGATGATGAGCGTCTCGTCCGAAAGCGATTTCGCGGCGGTGAGCACCCGCTCGATAAGCGAGACCTCACCCACCTTGAGAAACGACTTGTCCTGGCCCATGCGTCGGCTGGCCCCGCCCGCGAGAATGACCACCGCGGTCTGCTCGCGCAGAAGGGACCAGGCCGACTCGCGATCGGATTGCAAGGGTTCAGCAGATTCGACGCTCATGTGCAAGAAAAACAAAACACCGGGCGCACACGCGCTCGGTGTTTTGTCATGTCTTCGTCACTGGAGAAACGCTTTCCAGTATCATGGCAACGCGGATGGCGTTCGCTTCGTTTATTCGGCTCCGGCGGCTTTGAGCAGTTCGATGACCTCGCCCACAGTCTGAATCTTCTGCGCCTCCTCATCGGAGATTTCGCCGCCGAATTCCTCTTCGAAAGCCATCATCAGTTCGACCAGGTCCAGGCTGTCGGCTTCCAGGTCCTCGCGGAAGCGCGCCTCATCTGTGACCTCGTCGGCATCGACGCCCAATTGCTCGACAATGATTTCAACGACTCGTTCTCGAATGTCGCTCATGGGTTACTTTCTCCCTTGAAAATGATGAATGTGTTTGATGCCTTGAAAAAACGACGCTCAGAAAACAGCGCACACAAGAGCGCCAAACCACCGGCATTCTAGCACGACCGGCGAATCGGACAAAATTTCAGGCGACTCTTTGCGTTGCTTTGCGCCATCGTAAGGAACACCAAACACGGCCAAAAGTCGCGGTCAACAGCCAGCGCGCGTGGATAAAAGGGCGGGGGAGCCATGCTCATGCATAGACGCTTGGAGGATGGTCACGGCCCCGGCGCAAAGCGAACCAAACCGCCTTCATACCCCGCGAACCAGATGGTTCCCAGGTCATCCACAAGAATGCCTTGACGACCAAAACGATTGGAGGGCAGGGCATAACCATCCAGAGTGGTCATCGACGACCATGTCTCGCCATCGTAGTGAACCACGCCTCCTCGATATAGTCCCAGCCATATCTCACCCGTCTCGGTGGTCAGGATCGAGGATATGGCGTCCTTCGCCTCCGTCACTTCCGAAAAAGCGTCCTCTTCTGCATCATATCTGAGCAACTTCTGTTTGATCGCTAAAAGCAAGGCGCCATCCGAGTCCAGCGCCAGCGCACGAGGCGAAAACAGGTAGACGCCCATGTCCGGCAACTCCTGGTCCCATTTCGTTATTTCATCAGACTCATCGAATCGGAAAAGGGCTCCGTCTGTGGCAACCCACATGTTGCGACCATCGAATAACAACGCGTAAACAATGCGCGGCCATTTGCCTTCGGCCCTCTCCGCTTCCTCCAGCAGATCAAAGTATGTAAACGTTTCGCCATCCCAAATCGTCAGTCCGTCGTCTGTGCCAAACCACATTCGGCCCGAGCCATCCTCAGCAACGGCGATGACGTCGCTTTTGTAAATGCCCTGGCCCGGCTCGTCCGCTCTTTCCACATGCGTCCAGGTTTCGGCGTCGAAGTCGTAGAAGCTGGCGCCCTCATAATGGCCCACCCAAAGGCCCTCGGAAGTCACGTAGAAGATGTTGGCTCCATCGACTTCCATATCGTTTTGCTCCCAATTTGCATCCGCGGCGTAGGCCGAAAACCGCTGGATGCCGAAATTCCCTCCCACAACGATGGTTCCGTCGGGCAATTGAGCGATGGCGTTGTAGTTATTGGACGCGGCCAACTCATCACGTTGGAACGCTCGCCAGCTTTCGCCATCGAACATGCTAACGCCCTCGTCTTTGTCGTAGGCGTAAACATTGCCCGAGTCATCGCTCGTCAGTCCGATCAGACCACCGAGCATGCCGGGCTCATTCTCATACACGGCCAGACACGTTTCTGTGGCGGAGTCGAACTGGCATATGCTGCCAAATATATTGCCCGCCCAAACCGCGCCGTCCGCGTCGACGGTCACGCCAACGAGGGAACCGATAAAGAGGAACGTCTCGACATTATCTTTATTGTACATTGTCCATGCGCCTTCGCCGAACTTGATCAAACCATCGGAGGCCGCCATCCAGACGTTTCCCTTTTCGTCACCAGCCACGGCCAAGATGTTATCGTTGGGAATGTCGCTCTCTTCTGTATAGTTGGTGATGCTGCGGTCTGCATGAATGACGGAGACGCCGAAGGGTGGAGACAAAGCCCACACTTCGTCGCCGATCACGCTCACCCGGTCCACAAAATAAGAGACCAGTCCGTTCTTGTCGTCGAAGAATTCCCACTCGTCTGTGTCCGCGTGGTAGATGTCTACGCCCTTATTGTAACCAATGGTCAAAGTGTTTTCGCCGGGACCGCAGGCGAGGGATATCACCTTGGACAACGTCATGCCGCTATTGTCCGGCGTCATCAGCGTCCAGGCGTCGGTTGCCGGCTCGTAGAATGAAAGACCATACTCTGTGCCGGCGATGATGCGAGGTTCGGGAAGGGGACAAACACCAATGGCTCTTACAGTGTTGGTGGGCAAACCATCGGCAGTGGTGTAGGAGCCTTTTTCTCCCGAAGCCGGATCCCAAACAACAATTCCACCTGCGGTCGCAGCCCACAAAAGGCCGTCGTGCAGAGCAATATCCAATACAGCATTGCCGTTGACATAGGTATACCAACCCGCCGCGACGATGGGCGTGGGCGTGGGCGTGGGTTCTGAAGTGGGCGTCGAGGTTGGAAGCGGCGTGGGCGTAGGCGGAACAGGCGTGGCGGTGGCCGCGAGAGGCGAAGGAGCAACCGTGGGGGTCGCGGGCGTCTCGTCCTTACCGCCGCAGGCCGCGAGCGCCAACGCCAAGAGCAGTGAAAGCAAGATGAGCAAACCAGGTCTTGATCCGTGTGTCATTGAAACACCTCCCTGTAGTTAGAATGGATCTCAAAGTATGTGGTGAGATATTGTGGAGAAAAATTTTAACAAAGAAGCTCAATGGCCAAACCAATATTGAAAGGCCATTGAGCCAAGAAGCGAGGATTATAAAACAAGTCAAGAACTTTGGGCAATTGCCGCGAGCCAGGCCAAACAAGCTGTCAGAGATGAATTCAGACGCCAGTGTGGAATCAAAGAGATGCACAAGTAGGGGTGCATCCCATATCATCCTCGGCGGCCTGGCAAAGAGGCGCAAGCCCCCCTTTTTGCCCGATAAACGCTTTGTCAAGGGGCCTCGCCTGAAAATAAATGATGCCGAAATCCCCCGTTTACTGTGCTCGCTCTTCCAATAGCGCGTCCAAATCGGCCGGCTCGCGAATGCTGCGCGCGTCTCGAAGAAAGGTGGCCAGGTCGGGCGTTCGCTCGCGTAGCTCCCACAGTTTGGGACCGATGGGATCGGACGAAGCCGCGGTCGTGGCGTAGCTGCCATGAAAAGCGAAATAGGCCTGATTGAGCTTACGAATGGGATAACCATTGGCCACAAACTCGCGACGTCGCATTTCCATATACTGTTCGGCTTCCTCCACTCGCCCTTCGGCCAGCAGATCGTCCACGCGCAACCGCGTGCGTCGCATCTCGGTGCGAAAATCAAAGACGTCAGGATCAGGCGGAGGCGGGGTCAGGTCTGGAGGAGGGGGCGGTTCAGGCGGCGGGACATCCAATCCATATATTTCTGTGGCCACACGCCATCCCACCTCATCTCCCACAATGTCGGCCACGGTTTCGTTAATGGTGTTCATTTCCGCGCTATCAAACATATTTTGGCCCAGGGGGAAGAAAACGAGATAGGTGTGAACCCACTCATGGGCGATGGTGCTGAGAATCCACGCCAGGCTGGCCTCGTCACTGACCAATGTTGGCCAAACGCCCAGGCCGCCCAAGCTCTCGACAAGCGTAGAGCGATTCAGCGCTTGCGCCACCGCGTCTTCGATGGATTCGATCTGGGCCATATCCAAATCTCCGCGCAAATGCACCCCCGCCTCCAACTCGATGCGTTCTCGAGGAGAGACGATTAAAAAGTCGGGCAGATCATCAAAGGTGAAGCGAACCGGCGGCCAGACCATCCCCGCGGTGGTCAAATTCAATTGGGCCAACGCGTCGGTCACTTGCTTTTCCAGAATAGCCTCGACCAGAGACTGCACATCTCGCTGAAGCGCGCGCATGTTCGTCTGTTTGCGGCGCAATTCCGCGCTCGCCGCAGCGGGATCCGCGATGTTGGGGTCTGCGTAGATGCGGGTGATCTCGCGTTCCAGTTGCGAGAGCTCGTTGGCGCGGCGGTTGTATTCGGTGACCAGTCGCTGTTGCTCTGCTGGCGTGAGCCGACTTCCCAATCTGCGCGTGAGGTCAACCCCTTTTTCCGCGATGGCCGAAATCTCATAGCGAAGCAGATCGAAACGATACGCTTCCACCAAGCGTTCCGCTGCGGTCTGCGTGGGCGAGCTGCGCTTGAAACGCTGCGCCACCTCGGCCCCCGTCGCCACGCACAGAAACAACAGTAGAGCAAAAACAATGAAAAGCAAGTATATGCGTCGATGTGCGCGAACCATGAAAAATATTATACCAGATCACCCCGCGATTCACGCCATCTCCGCGCAAGCTGTGCACGCCGCAACCGGGAAAAGTGATGGAGCCGACTCGCTATTGGCTCGATCAACACGCGACGGACGAGATAAGTCGCGCAGAGCTGAACGAGCTCATCCTCTTCGCTTTTTCACCACTGAAAACCGCCAAGTGCAGTATAGATGTTGTTGAAAACGGCCGCAAAGGCCTCAGCATCGATCCGCATCATGCGATGCGGAGAAAGAAAACCGATAACCGCGCAAAGAAGAGCCACAAATCAACAGCCAATTGAGGCGACGCCGCGGGCGTCGGAGTTGGCGTCGGCTCCAGCGCGTTGGCGGAAGTTGGCGTTGCCGTTGGGCTGGGTGAAGAGGTGGGGCCAATCGTGGGGGTGGGAGTTGGATCGATGGCTGGTGTGGGCGTGAGCGCCTTGGTGGGGCCTACGGTCGGGGTCCCACCCACCGTGGGCGTGAGCGACGGCGTTGGAGTTGGGGTGGCCGTGAAAACAGCGGTTGGGGTGGCGGTTGGGGTTTGCATCACGACGGGCGTGGAGGTGGGCGTCGAGGTGGAAGTCGCTGTCGGGGTTGTCGTGATAACCCTGGTGGGGCTGGGCAAGGGCGTCAATGTGGGCGTTTGAGGCGCAGTGGAAACAACCACATTAGCCGAGTTGTTGCTTTCATCGGGATCGCGCACATCTGAGACGACGAACACAGTATTGGTTAGAAAGGAGGTTTCGATCAGCACCTTTGCTCGCAATATCACGATGGCCTCAGCGCCCTTTGCCAATGAACCCAAATTGCAGTAAAGATCATCATCGATTAATTCACACTCGCCCTGACTTGTGGTCACCGACTCGACCAAAAGCGCCAGGGGCAATGTGTCATGCAGCATGACGTTGGTGGCCAGGCTGGGTCCGGCATTGGTCACGACAAAGGTGTAGCTCAGCACATCGCCGATTGATGCGACATTGGATGAAACTTCTTTGGTGATAGATAGATCAGCTTCCGGGACAATCTCGGTTTCGATGGTGGCCACGTTGTTCTCCAAATCGGGATCAACGCCATCAACATCAACCGTCGCGGAATCGACCAAAACCCCCACAGCTTCTTCGGAGACATCAACCAAAATAGTGACCGTTTCTTTTTGCTTTCCCGCCATCGCGCCAATTTCGCATGTGATCTTATCTGCATTGACGTAACAAGGGCCTTTGGTCGAGGTGGCCGAAACAAGCGTCACGTCCGCGGGCATGGCATTGACCAGGGTGACGCGGTTGGCCGGCGTATATCCCATATTGATGACATCGATGACGTACTTTAGGCTTCGCCCAGGGGTTGCAACAGCGGGATCGGTTGCAGCGACCACGGCCAAATCGGGGCCGTCGTAAACAGAGATTTCAAGAGTGGATGAATCGTTGACCGGGTTGGGGTCCTCAGGCTCGGCCGCGATGTGAACCACATTCGTGAGCACATCTGACGATTTTGGCGCTTGCACGACCAATGAAACGACGGCTTGAGCGCCTTGGGCCAGATCACCCAAACGACAAGTGACCGCGTTGTTGTCGTTGGCGGTGCAAAGCCCCTGGCTTGGGGATGCGCTCAGCAACTCAACGCTGGCTGGCAAGGCGTCGCGAAGCCGCGTGTTGGTGGCGGTCAAGGGCCCCGCATTGCTTGCAACGATGGTGTATGTGAGAAGCGTTCCTGCCTCAACCGGCGATGGGTTGGCATTCTGAGTAACGGAGAGATCGGCCTGCCAAACGACTTCGCTACTCGCTCTGGCCGAATTGTTGGCGGGATTGGGATCATAATCTTGGCCAGATACACGCGCGAGGTTCGCCAAGATCGCGTTCATATCACTAGCCAGGGCCTCGATGACCACCGTTGCGCCTTTTCCCGCCGGAAGAACCGCCAAATCACAGCTGACAACGCCATTTGCATACGCGCACGCCCCTTGCGAAGCCGTGGCCGCAATGAATTCGACGCCCTCTGGCAACGTGTTTTCCACAATGACATCCGTAGCGACAGAGGGCCCGAGATTGGCAATCGTCAATGTATATGTCAACTTCTCTCCGGCCAGAACGCTAAACGGAGTCACCGTTTGATCGAGGCTGAGATCAGCATGACGCACAATGGAATCTTCGGATATCGAGACATTGTTCTGAGGGGCGGGGTCGGCCTGCACCGCGCGCACCTCGGCTTGATTGGGAATGAGACCATAAAGATGGGATGCAGGTAAAACATGCAGAGACAAAGAGACGCTTTCGCCTGCGCGCATATCGCCTAAAGCGCATTGCACCTCGCGCTCAAAGGCGAAACAATTGGCGCCGATGGCATTGTCCACACTGAGCAACTCAACGCCCGCGGGCAAGGTGTCGGTGAATACAACGCCCCAAGCATCCTGAGGGCCAAAATTTGTCACCACAAAAGTGTAGGTGTAGGGCGTTCCGGAGACAAGAAGATCGGACGAGAGCGATTGACTCACCCCTAAATCGACTCGCGCTCTGGCGATCAGCAATTCACGCACATTGGGGGCAAGCATGAAGCCGTCGTTGGTCTCCTGCCGTCTATCCGCACTATGTGGATGGCAAACCAGGCAGTCTTCACCACTAAAATCGAAATTGCCTTCATGGCCGGCCCCGCCCACATGGTTCATGCCCGCTCTGCCTTCGTGGCAAGTCACGCAAAGACGAGCGCTGGGCGGACTTACGCCATCGTCAAAGGAATTGAGACCTGTGCGAGAGGTCAATATCACTGGGCCGACTGGCTCGCCTGTGCTGGAGAACACGTATTCTTTGATATCGAACAAATTTCCTGAGCCATGAGGATCATGACAATCGACGCATTTCAACAAAAACGCGTCGCCGGAACGCGCAGCGAAATCGCCGTTGCCGTGCGCGGATACGGGCATGGCTGTAGACGCCCCAGTGCCATTGTGGCATGTATTGCAAAATCGATTGTCCTCAGCAATACGATAGTCTGCATCGTTGTTTTGCGCGATCAAGGCGCCTCCCCCACCGCCACCCTTTATCAACAGATTATCTCGATTCGCTGTGTGCGCGCGATGGCACTTTGCACAAGCCGCGGTGGTTGCCGTGTAATTTCCATGATGAGACCCTCCCCCGCCCTGCCCCAATGGGGCGGCCCAGATGTCCGGCGCAAACACCAGGACCACCCCCAAGCAACCCATCAAAATGGCCAGCGCTATTTTGATGGCAACGGAGACCTGCAACGATTTGAGTGCGATAATGGGCTTGCAACGATGCGTCATCATTTATCGTGACACAACTGGCATGTCCCTCGATTATCCACTCGCAAGAGAGCGCTTCGCGCGTCTCCGCTGGGAGAAGTGGCGCCATCGGGCCAGGGCGCCTGACCCGCATTGCCCGTCATAACGGCCGAACTGCCGTGAGCAACGTGGCAAGTCAGGCAAGAAACGGGTTTATGAGCATATTCAGGGTTGCCTGTGGGCGGCGGACCACCATGAATATTATGGCAACCGCAGCCGCTTCCCACAGAGATGTGCCGATAAGCGAAGATCGGGTCGCCAGAGTCTGAACCGCCGCTGCCCGAAGGAGCTAAATAGCGATCATGACATTCGGCGCACCAATATGCAAGTTGGCTGAATATGTCGCTGTTGTAAGACTGACCAAAATACTTGCCCGAGCTGTCGTCGATGGTGTAATTCTTTTGGTTTTCGTCGGGCACGCTCGTGGCGCCAGAGCCCGAACCAATGGGAGTGGAGCGGAGGATGCGATAAGTGGGGCCATTGTTGTCTCCCGCGTTTCCATGTGGGTCATGGCAAGAGATGCAGGAGAGATTGATGCTATCGCCCGCGCCAGAGCCGATGGCGCCGCCGCCCCACACCACGCCGGCCCCATCGTTCCAGATGTGCGCAGAAGTGACAGGGGCGACCGTGGCTGTTCCGGTCCAGCTCGAGTCCATGCGAGCGTATGAAAAACCTCCTCCTTTCAAGCCACGGTTGACAACCCCTTCGTCAGATGGCTCGGTCTGGTTGTCCCTCTGCAAATATACGCCGTCAACGACGTTGGTGTCGGCGCCGCTGCCAGTGGCGCCGTGGCAGGTCATGCACAGATCATAGGCCGCGCCAGCCATTAACAAGGGTTCGCCCTGCGCCGTATGTGCGCGATGACAGCCCGCACAAGCATCGGTGGCCGCGGCATAACCGCCATGAGGCCCATTGTCTGCATGCGCAGGCGTAATGACCATCAAAAGAAGGATGGCGGCAATAACGGCAAGAAAACGCCTTTTCATGATCCCGCCTCCTTGGCTCCTTCCCCAAGATAGACTCGGGGAAGGAGCCATTTGTGGTGGTGCGCAACAGTCGCGAGGGGGAATCGCGCTGAAGGCTACTTCTTGTGGCAGGCCTGGCACACGCCGCGATTATCTTCGCGCAGCAAAGCGCTGTCGCCAGCGGGGCCAGCGCCATCCGCAAAGCCGGCCATCTGGGCCGAGGTGCCGTGGGGCAGGTGGCAAGTCTGGCAAACGATGTAGTTGTTGGCAGCCAGAGGCACGCTCACCGTGACGCCGCCGACCGTATATTCAGGCGGCATGTACTCGGCCTTGTTGTTTCGATCCACCGGGTGGGTGTAGGTGCCGCTGGTGGTGTCGGCGCCTGCATGCTGATACGGGTTGTGGCACGCGCCACAGACATTGCTCTGATCGGTGTTCCAATTCGCCGTATCGTAGTCTTTGCTCGCGCCTTCATCAACCTGGGCGACCGAAACGGTGGCGCCGTTGATCGTCTCTTTGAGAATACGATAGTTGGGCGACCCATGGGGATCGTGGCAGGAGGCGCAGTCAAGCGCTCGGTCAATGGTGCCCATCTGCCCGCGTACATCGCCAGCGCCCCAAGCGCCCGAAACAACGCCCGTGGGATCGTGGGTGGAAGTGACGGCTACGCCTTTATAATTGACGAAGCCTCCACCAAGAAGCGGGCTGTTGTCCGGGGTGTTGCCAGCGCCATGGTTGCCGTCTCCGGCGGCGTCATCGCGCGAAGAGAGATAGACGCCATCTTCAACGTTGGTGTTGGCGCCGGTTCCCGCCGCGCCGTGGCAGGAGATGCACAAATCGTATGTCTTTCCGGCTTCCTTAAGCAGTTTGTCTGCTTTTGCGGTGTGAGCGCGGTGGCAGCCAGCACAGGCATCAGTGGCGGCGGCATAGTCGCCGTGAGGCCCGCCGTTGGCTGAAGCGACGTTGACTGCAAGAAGCAACAACACTACAACCAACAGGGATGCGATGAGTAGTTTTTTCATGGTATTTCTCTCCTTTCCTTTCCTGTTTCTGGGTGATTACCCATGTTGAGACAAGTGTAACGACATGTCTGCATATTCGTGTCGTAAACGGTGAACAATGATCTTTTTTACATCGACCACCTCCTTTTTGCGTATAGGACATCCGTCAGGGGCCTCGAGCGTTGCCGCCCTCCGGTCATCCTGCGGGATGCATCAATAGGACCAAACCTGGATGCGGTTGTTTTCTCGGTCGGCGATGTACAGACGCCCGCTGGCATCCAGGGCAATGTCGTTAGGATAATTGAATTGCCCATTTTGAACGCCCATATCGCCAAATGTATAGAGAAAACTGGGTTCAGGACCAGAAAAATCATAGACCTTCACGTTCTGGCCCACCGCATCCACAACATGTAGGCGATCTCGGTCATCGATGGCAATGCCGCGCGGCAGACTCAACGCGCCATCGCCACTACCGGAGCCAAAATGGAAGAGAAAGCCGCCCTGGTCATTCCAGACCGAGAGACGCCCGTTGTTGCCATCAGAAATAATGATCCTGCCCTGAGAATCGACCACCGCCGTGTTAGGGAATTGGAGCTGCCCATTTCCTTGGCCAGAAATGCCGAACTGCAATGCAGACAGATCAAAATCCAGCCAATCAGAAGCCCTGATGACGCTGCTGGGAGCGAGCCACACCGAGTGTCGCGTTTCGATCACATCGGTCAACAACATCCGATCATTGGAATCGAAACGAACGCCCAACGGGGCCCACGGAGAGCGATCAGGACGCGGCAACGTCTGTTGTTCACCCGCAGCATCCTCATAATAGACCTCCGTCTCGAAAACATTGTAGCTAAACGAGCCGGGCGTCGGCTCCGCTTCCGTATGTTTGAAAACATACTCGCTCAGGGTCAGAGTGGGGTTGAGAATAGAGTCGAGGTAATTGCCGTCTCGATCGAACACCACGATGGCGTGTTGCAATCGATCCGTCACATACACGCGACCGAGCGAGTCGGTGGCTATGTACACCGGAGCGCGTTCACCCGGACCTGCGCCAGGCGTGGAAAACGAGCCCAGAAGATTGCCGTCGATATCAAACATCTTGATCAACCGCTCCCCGCGTATTTCGGTCACATAGAGGCGATCGCCTTCGGGTGACAAGGCCACGCCAACGGGGCCTTCCACCTCATAGATGGAGAATAGATAATGAGGCGGATAATCGACCTCAACGTTCACAGGAAGCAGTTCGGGCAATGGTTCGGGCTGACGCAAATAGCTGGCAAACATGTAACTGACGAAAAAAAGCAACGTCAGCAAGCCGCCTAAAGCGAATAGATAGAACTTTCGCTTGCGTTTATCTTCGGCATTGAGATCAGATTGTGGAGGAGGGTTCAATGTGGCGCTCATTGCGATTGCTCCTGTAGTCTCAAAGCATCCAAACTGGCTTGCACTCGGCCTAGCGCTTGTCGAGTGGCGAAATCATGCGGATTCAAATCGAGCGCTCTTTGGATGATCTCGGCCGCGGTCTCGAGTTCGCCTAATTTTTCGTATGTAAGGCCAAGGCCCAATAGCGCAGGCGCGAAATCGGGCAGGTCTTCCACCGCCTTTAGCAGATGATTCTTGGCCAACTCGTAATCTCGGGTTCCGAACGCCTTCATCCCTTTGGCGTATTCGACATGCGCGGGCATGTTCAAGGCCGTATAACACTCCACCATGCCCTCGTAGACTTCGGTGAAATCTGGAACCAGGCGCACCGCTTTGTGATAATATGTCAGCGCGGCCTCGGGGTCACCCAGAGACTGCTTCGCCAGACCCAACTGATATAGTGCGTCCGCGTCGGTGGGCGTGATCTCCAACGCAGCCTCCAGAGGCGGCACGGCTTCAGCGCTTTGGCCAAGCTTCATGTAACTCTCGCCAACAAAATAGTAGACCATTTCCAACACCACATCAGCCCTGGCGGTGGAATGATCTTTGCGCAATTCGATGAATTTTTCGAGAGGCGGGATGGCTTCGGCCGGTTGGTCCAGGCGAATGTTGGACAGACCAACAATCAAAAGGGCGTCGTTGTTGTCTGGAAAGGCGTTGAGCACTTGTCCGGCCTGCTCCAGCGCCTCTTCATACATGCGATTTTCGTAGTAAATTCGGGCCAAATCGAGACGCAAATCAGGGTCTTGCGGGTTCTCCTTAACCGCCTGCTGGGCTTCTTCGATGGCCATCTCGATGGGAGACAAATCGCCGCGCGGCAAAAAACGATCCCAATAGTAGTAAGCGCTGAACGCGGCCACAACCACGAGCAGCAACGCGCCCACAATGATGATCGCGCGACGAATGTTTTGTGTGCTCAACAAATCCTTTTTTGGCAAGGAACCGTTGGTAGTGGACATAGTGAAGACTCCCCTCCTAACTAGGGGTTGGTGATAATGCCGCCGGGATGACAACGACTACAGAGCACATCCTGGTGACAGGTGTAGCACACTTGACCTCCGCGTTTGCGATATTCCTCGGCATGGGAATAGAGCATGTCGGGAGGATGAGAAAGATTGTGGCAAACGCCATTGCTACAAAATCGCTGGCCATGACAATCGTAGCACCCTTCTGATTGGGCGTCCTGCACAGATCGATGCTCGATAGTCCAGCTGAAGTCGGAGTGCGAGGGGGGGACTTGCCCCACCACGACCGGCGCTTCGACCAGCATGTCGTCGCCCCGGCCTACAATGGGCACAGTGTGGCAAAGATTGCACTTGACGCTGATAACCTCGACTTCGTTCCCATTTTCATCAAGAGAAACATGCTTGCCGTCATGACATCGGAAACAACCCGGAAAGGGATTATGTCGGGCGTTGTTGGGATTGGTCTTCCAGTTCAAGCGCATTTCAGGAAAATGCGTTTCTGAATATAAGCGCTTAATTTCATCCAGGCTGGCGTTCACTTTGGCTTGGAAATCATAGGTTTTCGCAAAGATGGGTGGATATTCTTGGTCATCGCCATCCTTGGATGTGATGCGTCGCTGCATGCGCATATAGTAATCGGCCAATGCATCAATAGCGGCGTAAGCTTCGGCGCTCGAGGCGTACTCGTTGCTCAATAAGGCCACGGCCTTGGCCCGAATGAAAGGAAGATCAGCCGAAATACGTCCTTCTGCGATGCTCTTGTCAACAACCACCTCGGGTGGCGGGATGAAATGAGCCGTGCGATTGTGGCAGTCGATGCAATCCATCTGCCGCACTTTGCCCGCGGCGCGAGCCTCTTCTACAAAAGAGCCCCACGCCATATTGAGCATGTCGCGCGAGTAAAATTCTTTTAGCGTTCCATCCTCCTGTTCCATTCCCACCCAGAGGATCACCTGTCGTTGATCATCGGCGGGAATATAGTAAACAGGATTGGAAATGTGCCAATGAATGCCCTCCCTAACTCCACCCTCCTCTTGCCAACCACCCATCTTCAAAATAAAGGTGGATTGCACCGGCGTATTGGCCTCGTCGTTATCGTAATGCTTGATTATCTTGATAATATTATCCTTGAACATGGTGGGTGCATGGCATTCTTCACACGTCTCGCGAGCGGGGCGAAGATCATGCACCGGACTCCGAATAGGCCGACTGTACGAGTCCGTCATCACTGCATAGACTTGCTTGAGGCCATCGATTTTGGACTTGATAAAGAAGGAGGCCCCAGGCCCAATATGACACATGGCGCAATCGACGTTAGCATGGGGCGATTCTTCGAAGCGAACGAATTCGGGCGTCATCACATGACAAGTTTGCCCGCAAAATTCAGCGCTTTCGGTATATTCGTATGTCTTGATGCCACCCACGAGGATAATGACGCCCGACAGAAGCAAACCCAAAAAACCAAAGGTGAGTATGCGACGATGTGAAGGCTGGTTGAAATCAATCTGCACAACCGGAAGGCGCCGTCGCTTGGGAGCTTCTATGGCTTTCTCGGGGACATTCTCCTCTGCAATGCGCTTTCTGCGAAACGAAAATCGACTCATTGTTCGTCGGGGGCGTCGGTGAAAGTAGGGATCGAGACGTCTTCGCTATGGGGTGGCGTCTGATTACGAAAGGGCCATGTTAAGGACTCGGGTTGGCGCTCTTGAAAGTCCGGCCTTTAGAAACTTCTATCTCGCTTATACTTATCTGCGGACAAGCTGATGGTGCATATCTCGATAAGCGTCAACTAAGACGTGGCTTGCAACAGGACAAAGGTAGAAATCATCGTTTCTGAGT
This sequence comes from Chloroflexota bacterium, assembly GCA_013151415.1. Lineage (GTDB taxonomy): Bacteria > Chloroflexota > Anaerolineae > J102 > J102 > JAADII01. The sequence continues at coordinate 9,293 of JAADII010000076.1, read as the reverse complement.
GCATAGAGAGCATCGACCAACTCACTCGATCCTTCCCAATTGCAGATCCAGCCTCTCAGGCCCCAGGGCGCTAATTCAGCAAAATGAATACGAGCCTGATCGGGTGGGCAGCCCAACATCAAGGTCTTCAAGTTCGGCTGCACTTGTTTCAACCGAAACAACAGATCAGCCTGAAAACCTTCAGAGCCAGCGGCATGAATAACAAGCACATCCGGCTGAGTGCGTCTCGCCACCCTGAGGATATCTTCGTGCGCTCCAGTGGATCCAACGATGCGTACATCGGCGCATGCCAAGAGCAGTTCTTCGATCTTGGAGCGAACAGTGGGTGAGTGGCAAAGGATCAATACCTTGATATCCGTCATGGCCCAAGGAGCTGCATGGGGCTTACGGGTTACAAATATGAAGGTGCAAAAATGCGAAACCTCATTTCATAAATGGACTCCTACTAGAGGAGCCCATTTGTGAATATTGTAACACTATAATATGCCCGCGAGAATAAGGTGATCACCTTATCGGCGTAGGATAACCCCCCTATTCAACCCCGACTTCACCCACCATGTCGTTCACCAGCTCACCTACATTATTATGTCATCCAAAACGCGACGTCAACTTAAACGTTTTCATGAAAAAACAGACAAATTGTGAGGATTGCTCATGTCGATGTAGATGGAAATGGTTTGCTTCCGCGCCTTCGTCTCCTTTATTCCTCATACGGATCAATCAAGTGTCTTCGCACCGCATAACGAACGATTTCCGCAACATTATGCAGATCCAGTTTGTTCATCATGCGAGTGCGATGCACGTCCACCGTCTTGGGGCTAATGTAAAGGATGTCAGCAATCTCATTATTGGTGTAGCCCTGCGCCACCAAGACAAGCACTTCGCGTTCGCGAGGAGTAAGCATTCGCTCAGGATCAGACGCATCTTCGCCAGCCATCAACGCCTCGAGCACAAGTTTGGCGATGGGTGGATATAGATAGGAATTTCCTTCATAAACCGCTCGAATGCCTTTGACAAAATCGGTATCGGCGGCTTGCTTGAGAACATAGCCAGCCGCGCCGGCTTCTAATAATGGCAACACATATTCTTTGTTTCCATATTGGGTGAGCATGAGAATACGCGCGTCCGGATATTTCTCCAGAATGTAACGAGTGGCCACGAGCCCATTCATCCCAGGCATGAGCACATCCATGACGATAACATCGGGTTTGAGCTCGGGCACTTTGCGAATCGCCTCTTCACCGCTAGAGGCCTCGCCCACCACTTCAATATCATCGTAGGTGGCCAGTAAAGAGCGAAGCCCTGCTCGCAAGATAGCATGATCGTCAACCAGCAGAACTTTGATCTTTGCCATTTTTCCTCGCGGTGTTCAGGGCATAGGGCACGCGAATAATGATGCGCGTGCCAGCGCCCGGAGATGATTGAATATCAAGCGCACCGCTCAACAACGCCACGCGCTCTCTTATCCCTAACAAACCATAATGACCATTGGCGACGTCAAAGGCTGTTTCTGTATCAAAACCGATCCCGTCATCCTCCACCTCGATCTGCAATTCCTCCGCCCGCCAGTCAATGCGAATAACCACCTCGCTTGCCTGTGAATGCTGTGCAACATTGTTGATAGCTTCTTGAACCATTCGGTAAATGCTGGCCTGAGCGTAAGAGGAAATCTCATGAGGAGAACCTTTCACATCCATTCTAGCAGATATCCCGGTCGATTCCAACCGCGCATCCGCGTACCAATGCACAGCCGGCACCAAACCGTATTCATCCAATAGACCCGGCCGCAAATCCAATACGATTCGGTTCACGCCTTCAAGGGTCTGAACGGCTTGCGTTCGCAACACATTGATCTGCTTCAAGACCTCCTCATCCTCGACCATGCGGGAAAGCGCGCCCAACCGAACAATGAGATTCGCCAATTCCTGACTTGTAGCGTCGTGCAATTCACGCGAGACGCGCCGTCGCTCCTCCTCTTGCGAGGAAATAAGCTGCGCCAACAGATGTTCGCGCACGCGGCACACTTCGGCCAACGCCTGCGACTTTTTCTCAACCTGAAGCTCCAAACTTTCAGCCAACATGCGCTCCCGTTCCAGCAACGCCTTCAAACGCGCTCGCATGCGATCAAAGTTGACGGCCAAATCATAAACCTCGGCCACTCCAGAAACTTCGAGCGGCTCATCAAGATGCCCGGCTGCTATCCGTTTCGTGGATTTGGTGAGAGAACGAAGTGGACGAAAGATATTGACAATATGGAATTGAACCAACGCAAGCGCCAATACAATGGAGATGACGCCCAACACCGCGCCCCATTGCACACTGCGCCAAAGCGCGGCATTGACGCTTTCTGCATTTTTGATCAGAGCGATGGCGTATGATCCCGAATGCGTCACCATGAGCGGGGCCGCAAGCACGCGATACGAGACGCCATCGGAGCGAACTGTATAGGGCTGAAGCATTTCTCCCGTTTGGCTTTCCACCGCCTGATGAAGTGAAGCGGAGATTTCCTCGGGCATCTCCACCGAACTCGAACGAACCTGCACAACGCCGTCTGTTAAAGCAATCGTTCCATTCAAACCATGGGAAAATGTCTGTAAAAATGCGGGATCGACCTCCCGAGTGATGAGAAAGACCGCGTCGATCACGCCATCCGGCTTGGCGTGCGGCGCCACGGCCATCAGCCAAATCTTTCCATCAGCGGTTATCATTTCGGCCAGGGTCTGGCCATTAAACCCCTTACGCACAATATCCAGACCAATGACAGTGGCCTCGTCCAGTCGCGGCGATGCAGACGCCGTGAGCACCTCGGCCGCATCAGTGATCAAATAAATCCCATCCGAACCATGCGTTCTTTGGTAAAGAGCCATCAAACGGCGCAATTGCATCTCGTCATGCGAATTTAGTGTATCCTCGAACGCGTCAAACTCCGCCAACAAGCGCGCTTCATCTCGCAGGTAATAACCTGTGTCGACAAACCATCGGCGCATGGTGAGCATCTGATGATACAGTTCGCGATCCAGGGAACCCTGTACATGGCGCATCACCATGAGACCGAGGGGCGCAAGAAAAGCAAACAACAACAAACACGCGACCAGTATGGTAATGAACTGTTTGACCGGCGAACTCAGATTCCTGAGAGTGGAAATAGGCACGCTAACCATTCCTCCGAAGAAGAAAAATGCAGTGAAGCCTGCAATGGCTGAAGATTGATTTAAGGCGGGCTTCCTCAGCGGCGGGACGGGGGAATGGAATACACCTTACACAGCCATCTCGATTATAACACAATTCAGCCCGATCAGCCAGCAAATCAAGAGTGGCGTCGCCTATCCCTGACAAAAAACCGTCCGGCGGGCAAGCCGCCGGACGGTTGAGAACGTTTGCAAATGAGCGTTGAGTTGAAATGACATCCGCTTTGCGCAACACCCAAACAGGAATGGGGGTGAAAGGCGAGTCCTACGTCGGAAGCCAAAGCACGCGCAGCGGAGGCTTGCGCAACGCCTTACCGGACCTGCGCCGATGCATGGAAAGAATCAGGCGAATATTGCGCTCGATGAGCTCCTCGGCGTGACGTTGTCGAGGCCATGCTGAAATGTACAGATATTCCGTGATGGAATGTTGGGAGCGCTGAACTTAGACGTCATGACACAAAATGAGAAACGACCCGAATCCGAATATCCTCGCCCTCAGAAGTGGGCGTCTTATAAAGATAGAAGAAATCAGGCTGATCAAGCGTCAACTCGAGGAGCTGGGGCAAGTCGGGTAGTAAATCCAGGTCAGAAAGGGCCGAGCGGTCGGCCCAAAACGGCTCGCCCTCAGGCCCGGATTGCAATGAAGGGTCTACGGCCTCAGCCTGGTAGACAAAGACGAGTATGCCGGAGCCGGGCAGTCCGGTTTCGGCCACCAGCAATCCGCGCAGAGTCAGCGGCCCCACCTTGGCGCCCGTTTCCTCGTTCAATTCGCGCAGCGCGGCCGCGTAGGGGTCCTCGCCCCGCTCCACATGCCCTCCGGGCGCGTTCACCTTGCCCGGCCACAGTTTTTTGTGCGCGGCTCGCCGTAAAAGCAGCACCCTACCCTCGTGCGTCACAATCACCAACACGCGCGGAATCAATTGATACCGATTTGCATCGGCGCCATATGCAGGCGTCAATGGTGCAGAGATGGACATGGGGGTGTGCTAAAATTATGAATGAAACCGATTGAAACACAGATGAGGAGGAACACAAATGGGAAAAAATCAGGCCCTGTCGAACGAATCCATTCGTGTTTTCCCCTATCTCCATGCCTTATTTCAGCGGCCATTTCATGGCAGTCTGACAGCGGGCTTGCCCGCTCCGAAACGGATGAAAATCGCTTGCGCCGGCCAACGTAGACCAAGATAGACGATGGGCCTTTTCTATGTTGGTCCTATGGTCTATGTTGGTCTGAGCGCTCATCAAGGCCTGTGCGACCGACATCGGACATTGGACATTGGACGCTTATTTTCGGAGCAGCATTATGCCACGCTACCTCCTATTCCACAAACCTTACGGCGTGCTCACGCAGTTCACCGATGCAGAGGGTCGGCCCACATTGGCCGATTTTATTCCCGTCAGGGGCGTGTACGCGGCCGGCCGGCTGGACAAGAACAGCGAGGGCCTGCTTTTGCTCACCGACGATGGCCGATTGGCCCATCGCGTCACGCACCCGCGCTGGAAATTGCCCAAGACCTACCTGGTGCAGGTGGAGGGTGTTCCCGACGAAGCCGCGCTGGAACGGTTGCGTCGCGGGGTCGTGCTCAAGGGCAGGCGCACCGCGCCGGCCCAGGTCGAGCTTTTGACCGAACCGCCCGACCTTCCCCCGCGACCCGTACGCGATTACCACCCCACGCCCTGGTTGCGCATCACCATACGCGAAGGGCGCAAACGCCAGGTGCGGCGCATGACCGCTGCCGTGGGCCATCCCACGCTGCGCCTGGTGCGCGTGGCCATCGGCCCTCTGAAACTGGACGATCTCGCGCCCGGCCAATGGCGCGAGCTGACGGAGCAAGAGCGACGCGCCCTGTTCAAGGCCCTCTCGTTGTCCTGAGAATAACGTCCAAAGTCCGAAGTCCAAGGTTGGTTGGTTGGCCGGTGGACGATAGACCATGAACAACAAGACGAGGTCGCTTAGTCGCTTGGGGTCTGTTGGGCGCTCAGATAGTGTTTCTTCAATCGCGATTTGATAATAGCGGCAGATAAAGAGAACTCGCGGGTGGCGGAGGAATGAGTTCGTTGCGTAAAACCAGCAATCCTCCCACGCCATCGACCACGAACGCGAACGGCCCTCGCGTCTCAACGGCCCTCGCGCCATCATCGATTGAATATGCTCCCACGATTCGAGGTTGTGAACGTTCAGACGCATCCACAACCCACAATCGCCGTTCATCCAGTATATAGATGAAATCGCCATCGACATGTAAATCGCGCAGGGTTGTGATGGGCAAATCGATCTTCGCGACCGAAATCGGTTGCCTGGGATCACCGAGATCGACAATGTGCAACTCGCGTTGCACGGCGTTGGCGCAGCAAGGCGCTTCGGAGATGAAATATCCCAGTCCACCCTCCATAGCGAGTCGTTTCGCGTCGCGGTTCTTCACCGCATAACGTCCAAGTTCACGAAACCGGGTTGGATCCGATACATCGAAAATGATGATTTGAGCGTCCCCGCGGCCCGATGTGAGCACATAAAGGCGATCATCCACCGCGACCATGTCTTTGATTGCGCCTTCTTCGATCTCGTATGCCGCTGACGCGGTCACATGGTCCGGGTCTTGCACATCAAAGGCGACGACGGCATCGACCGAGTTGACGAACAGAGTCTTTGCACCGGCGCTCAGAATAGGACGATAAAAGGAATAGGGGAAATCGGCCATGTCCACCTGCGCCAGTTCCCGAGGAGACCGGGGATCCGAAGCATCGTAAATGGTGAGATAATCTCCATACCACTGGTTTGGATCCAGAGGCGACCAAATATCGGCATAACTATACAGGCGAGCATCCCGGATGGTCATCGTTGTCACATACCCAACGCCCGTTTCAAATCGAGGATTGGCGGGATCGGCAATGACTACGGCTTCCATCCAGTTCGTATCCCAAGAGCCAAGCTCGCGAGCAAGATAGAGCGCGTCGCGGTTTTTCTCCACCAGAGTGTAATATCGGCCCAAACGCTTATGATCGCTGAGAGGGACAGGATGTGCGGGATCGGATATGTCGAGGAAATCGATTTCTTCGATAAAAGCGCGATTCACAATGAAAAACAAGCGCGTGCAGGCCGCGACAAGTCGATTTCCATCGAAAAACATGAGCAGATCCTGACAGCCGTCGGCCACGCGAATCGAATCCGAGATGCGAATGACCGACGGATCCGAAACATCGTAAACTTTCACAAAGCCAATCTCGTTGCGCCAATAGGCCATATAAACATAATCGCCTTTCACTTCGATCTCACCTACGCGATCATGATATTGCGGCCATTCGAGCTTGCTCAGCAGGGTGGGTTGAGCCGGAACAGAGACATCGACGGTGACAATGCGATAAATCGAGGGCCAATACCCATAGAGATCGACCGTCAGATAAGCGACGCCATCTTGCACGGCCATATCCACGAACCGACCGCCAAGAGACCACGGGTCTTGCAACTCGTAATAGCCGACTTCTGAGGGAGTCAACGATTCGCTCAATTGGAAAATGCGCAATACATCCTCGTCAAGAGTGTAAACATACGGCTCGAGCACAACCACCTCGCGACCGGGAACGGTAAATGCACCCAACAAACTCGGCGCATCAGGATTAGACGCATCGACAACCTGGATGCGACTCAGATCGGGCATTGTTTCGCTTTCCACCGCGTAGAGATGATTCCCGCTCAGTTGCACTCGACCCCGGACGCCCGGCAGATGTCCGCGCAGAACCGGTTCGGCAGGGTTCGAGACATCCACCACATGCAAGCCCTCCGCGACCACATACGCGAAGTCGCGCTCCACGGCCACGCCCTCGATGGCGGCCGCAAACATTGCAGACCGACCCAACGGCTCGAGAACTTCGGAATTGGCGGCATCCAGAATGAGCAGACGGCGACCCTCACCCACATAGAGCAGATTGTTCCGAGCGTCCATATCCAGAATGACGCCGCCAAACTGAGCAACGGGCGTGAGTCCGGCCTTAATGGGCGTGGGAACAGGTGTGGGCGTGGGTGTGGGCGTGGGCGGGGGAACGGCCGCGCGGGTGGGGCGCAGAACGAACAAACCGCCAACTCCCTGAGCCGCATAAATGAGGTCATCGTCGATGAAGAGAGCAATATTTTCGGGGATGCTGTTCCAGTAACAATGCTGATGGGGCCAACAGGGATTGGGCAAGTGGGCGGCTCCAACTTCTCGGGGTGATGTGGGTGACGTCACATCCACCATGTTTAAATTCCCGTTGTCGCCGGAGATATAGGCCATCCCCTCGACCACATCGACGCGCGCTCCGCCCAACCTTCGGTCAGATTTGAGCAGGATCGGATTTCTGGGATCGCTTACATCCAGGATGGAGCCCAATGGCTCCGATGCGGGAGCATAGCCCCAAACCCCGGCCACGTACAAATAGCCATCCTCAACATCTAGATCATCGAAATAACTGCTCGGGTACGGCAAAGCGTAAGTTACGAGATCGACCGGATTGGCCGGATTAGAAACGTCGATGATCCGTTCCAGAGTATAGACAAGTCCATCCCTGACCCTCGCCACGCGCACGGCGCCGGCCAGATCACCCATCACGCGCGGCTCGGCCGGATTCGAGATGTCCACCACGCGAAAGCTCTCCCCACCCAAATAAGCATACGGCCCTTTGATATCGAAATCCCCGGTCGATCCACCGAGGAAACCCACCTGCACGGCCGCGGCCGGATCGCGTACATCGAGAATCCTGAAATCATCGCCGCCCACATAAGCATAATCGCCTTGAACCACGATGTGTTCGCCTTCGATGCCATATTCCGCCACTTCCGTAGGCCGGGCCGGATCCGTCATCTCATAGATGAGCAGACGCTTTGCAGCCCAGTCAAGCACATAAGCATAATCGCGGCTCACAAAAACATCTCCGGCGTCGATGAATTCGGAATACGAACCCACAATTTGCATCTCGGTCGGAACGCTTGCATCGACTACTTGCAGACCCAGCTCCATCAACGGCTGCAAAACCCAGGTCCCGTCCTCATTCGAAACCAACGCCAGAGCAGGCGTTTCCCACCAGGCGCTTTTAGGCAACGGCAACGTTCCAACGACCGCGGGTGAGCTCGCCTGAGAAACATCAATGGCGAATAGTTGCGCCGCGACATCGCTTTGATCCGGCCTTGCATTCGCGAAGAGCCGACCCTGATGCACCGCGATGCTCACGATAGGCGCGCCCACATCCACCTCGCCCATCACTTGCAAAGCCAGGGGATCGGAAATATCCAGGATTTTCAGACCGTTCGTGGCGAGATAGGCGTAGTTTCCCTCGATTTCGATGTCGCTCAACAGCGAGAACGTCATTCTGTTCACAAAACGCGGCGCGGTCGGATCGGATATGTCTATCACCCATAGCTCGCTCGCCGTCCAGTTCGTCGTAAGTCCCCCACCGACAAAGGCGTGATCCCCGGAAATCGCCACATCGAACGCCGAACCCACCTGACAGGAGCCAAGTAACGAAATATGGGTCGGGTCGGATACATCGAAGATGAAGAGGCCCTCTTCGGAGACAAGATACGCCCTCTGGCCCACAATATCCAGGGTGCGCGCGATGAATGACCGCCGTCCCAACAGGCGAGGTGAAGCGCGCATGTCGATCTCATAAACCAATAAGTTCTGATTCGTAAGCGCGTAAAGGCGCCGCTCTTCGGCCCTCAACGCCTTTACAGGCTCCCCCACAAGCACAGGGTCGCCCACGGTTTTGGGCTGTGCGGGATTGGAAATATCCAGCGTCACCAACCGCCTGCCAATGGCCGCATAAACGTAGCCTCTGTGCGCCACGACCGCGCGAGTCGCTCCCCCGACCTGAGCGATGGTCTGAATCTCATATTCCATGCCATCTTTTCCCCTCTCCCAGCTTTCCCACGCGCCGCCCCTTTCCCGCCTCTCGCCTCTCTCTTGCTCCTCCCTCTTCGCCCTGACTCCGCCCCCCTCGACCTCCCCACCCCAAACTTCCGCCACCGGAAAAAGAGGATTCGAATACGTCGGCCGCGACCAGAACAGTAAGCCGCCCGCCAGAAGCAGAACGACGAGCAACAAAACGCCAAAGCGCATGACAGCGCGATGA
>JAADII010000061.1 GCA_013151415.1 Chloroflexota bacterium | reverse complement strand
AATTCGCTGTCATTTCCACCCCCACGCAAACACGCGCCTCCTACCATGTCAACCAAACCACGCCCCGCCGCGCTCCCAATTCGTTTCATCCCCGAATTCACTGTCATTTCCCTCAAGAAACGTTTGTCCACAGCCTCGCATCCAAGAAAAAATACACCAATTCTCCAACGCCCAACGATGAAGCTTGCAACGCCATCCCGAAACAGCCCGACTGCGGGCGTGCTCGCCCCGATACCGATGAAAGGGACGATGAGACCATAGGACGGCGGACGATACATGAGCCTGATCCCCCATCGTCCTATCGTCCATCGTCTATCGTCCATCGCCTATTTCCGAAGCAAAACCAATCCGCGTAATCTGTGCAATCCGCGTCCTGTTTTCTACATCATCTCATCATCCCCTAATCACACATCGAGGTTCTCGCCATGAAAATCGCCATTCCCACCGACGACGGCGTTTCCGTGTCTGCGCATTTCGGTCATGCCGCGTATTTTCTCGTGGCCGAAATCGAGGCCGGGCAAGTTGTGAGCAAAACATTGCGCAGCCGGCCCGACAACGGTCGCCACGAACACCATGATCACCATCACGGGCATGACGCCCATCACGCGCATCATCACGGCCATGGCCCCGCGAGCAAATTCCAGCCCATTCGCGATTGCCACATCATCATCACCGGCGGCATGGGACAGCCCGCGGTGGACTACGCCCAATCCTTGGGCATGAAAGTGGCGCTCACCGACCACAAACGCATCGACGATGTGCTGGCCGAGGCCGCGCAGGGCGTGTTCTACAGCAACCCTCGCCGCATCCATCGGAGAGCCCACTAATGACCGCGACCACGGTTTCGAGCGCGGATGTCGCGCCTGTCGAGGCGCTGCCCCCGCATTACCGGCGCAACTTCATCGCCGGGCTGATTCATGGCGTCTTCTTTCAGGCCTCGGCCGCGTTCGCCAGCATCCACACCGTCTTTCCCAGCCTGGTCGCGTTGCTCACGCCCGCGGCCTCGGCCGTGGGGCTGATGGCCACGCTGCAAAATGTGGGGACGGTCGTCCCGCAACTCTACACGGCCTATCTCATCGACGGCCGCGAGCGCAAGAAACCGTGGTTATTGGCCATCATCACCACGCGCTTTCTCTCGTTGGGTCTGCTGGCCTGGCTGATCTTTCAGTTCGGGCTGAGCAGACCCAACCTGGTTTTGGTCGCCTTGCTGGCGCTGTTCGGCCTTTTCTCACTTATCGGCGGCATGGGAACCGTGATCTACGCGGACATTTTCGCGCGCGCGATCCCCGCGCGGCGTCGCGGCCGTTTCGTGGGCGCGCGACAGCTTTTCGGCTATGGGCTGGCCATTCTGGCGGGGTATGTGGTCAAGTGGATATTGGGCCAGCCCGAACGCTTTCCCTTTCCCCTGAACTACGCTCTGATTATCGGCCTCAGCGCGGTTACGCTGGCCATCGCGCTCAGCGGTTTCGCGCTTATCAAAGAACCCAAACCCACCACCGCGACCCGCGTCCTCACCTCGCCCCAAAGCATTGTCCAGACGTCGCTCGCCTTGCTTCGCCAAAGCGGCAACCTGCGCCTGCTGCTGCTCAACCGCTCGCTGCTCACCCTGAGCCTGGCCCTGGCGCCCTTTTTCGTGGTCTATGCCCGCAACGATCTGGCCGTCCCCGCGGCCACGGTGGGCCTGTATCTCTCTTTGCAGATGTTGGGCGCGGCCCTTTCCAACATCCTTTGGGGATGGCTTTCGGACGCGCGCGGCAATCGCACGGTGATTTTGGGGACGAGTTTCAGCGCCATGCTGGCCGCGAGTCTGGCCTGGCTGACGCCGGAGTCCCTTGGGTGGTTGTTCGGGGGCGTGTTTTTACTCTTGGGCGCGACCCTCAGCGGGATGAGGGTGGGGTATAGCAACATCATATTGGAGATGGCCGACGAGGCCACGCGGCCGGTGTGCGTGGCCCTGCAAAACACGGCCCTGGCTCCCCTGGCCCTCGCGCCCCTGTTGGTGGGATTCCTGGCCGAGATTGCGCCCTACTCTCTGCTCTTCGCCCTGGCCGCGGGATTGGCTCTGGTCGGATTGTTGGCGGGCTTGCGCCTGCGCGAACCGCGCTTCGACGCAGCCGGTCGGTGTTGTTTGCTTTGAAAATAGACGGGGGACGGAAGACCGGAGCGCGAGCTCGACAACGTTCGTCCCCGGTCTCCCGTCCTCGGTCTCCGGTCATTTTCATCCGTATCGGAGCGGGTTCGCCCGCGGTCGGTCTGCTTCATTTTCGCGTCCGCGCGTCGCGCCAGTTCGCTGGCATAGTCGCGACCCAATTCATGACGATGGGTTCGCGCCCAGTCGCTGAGCCGCACCCGACCCACCGGCTCCGCGCCTTCCACATAGAGCAAATCGGCCATCAGGCCCTCGATCTCACCGCGCGTGATGAACACATCGCCCACCATCTTGCCGATGACCCGGCCCGCCGCGTAGCCCAACCAGGGCGGAACCGAGACAATCGGCCGTCGCGCGCCGATGATTTCGGCGATGGTCTCCACAAGGCCGCGATAGGTGTACGTCTCAGGTCCGATGGCGTGGATGGTCGCGTTGTCCCGCGTCTCGCCCTGCGCGACCGCGAGTTGGGCCAGGTCTTGCACGAAAATGGGCTGCAAACGATATTGTCCATCGCCGAATACGCCAAAGATGGGCAAATGGCGCAAGGCCCAGGCGATGTTGTTGATGAGGATGTCCTCGTGGCCAAAGAGCACGGCCGGTCGCAGGATCGCGTAGGACGCGCCGCACGATTTCAGCGCTTCTTCCACTTGCGCCTTGCCGCGAAAATAGCTGAGGGGCGAATCGAGCGAGGGATTGGTGATGCTGATATGAACGATGCGCTCCACGCCGGCCTCGCGCGCGGCCCGAAAGAGGATGCGCGAGTTGTGCACGGCCTGCTCGTGGCTGAAGCCCCTGTAATTGAAGCGCACCCAATACGTGTTATAGAGCGTCTCCACCCCGCGCAGGGCCTCGGTCAGGCGCTTGGGATCATCGAAGCAAAGCGGGTGCACCCGAATGCGTTGGCCAAAGGGGTTGGGTTTGTGTAGCGAATTGGTGAGGGTGATGACCTGGCGGCCGCGCTCGATCAGAATGCGGGCGATGTGCTTGCCCGAATATCCAAACGCGCCGGTCACCGCGTGGAGTCGATAGTTTGTCATGGGGAGTCCTTACTGATTGGAGAAACTTGTCTGATTGTGAATTTGACACTATACTGATAAAGGAAGCGATCATAACGCAGCCGAATTATGCGTAAGGCGCACGCCAAAACGGATGAAAAGAGACGATGGGACGATAGGACGACGGGACGATGAACGAAGCCGATCTTCATCGTTTTATCGTCCATAGTCTATCGTCTATTCTTCGAAGCGGATGGATTGGAGGTTAGCTTGCCATGTACGGCGAAATGACGGATGAAGTGCAATTCACTGTTGATCATACCGGAAAGATTACGGCCGTGGTCGTGCCCCCCGAACTTTGGCGACGAGTCATTGAGGCATTGGAGGATGCCGAAGACCGCTCAATAGTGGAGTCACTGCGCGATAGGCTCGTCAAAGGCCCCGCGCTCGCCGGTGCATTGCGTTGGGAGGATGTGGGAAACGAGTGGCAGTGAAATATGACTTGTTTATCGAGCCAGAAGTGCATGCTCAAAACAAGCGGCTTCCAGGGCATGTGCGGCAAAGAATCAAGCGCGTCATTAGAGGATTGGCGACTGAACCGCGTCCTCCAGGGAGTCGCTCACTGAATTTCGCCGATCTTGAGTTGTCTGTAAATATTGAGTTGCGGCGTATACGTCTAGAGAAGTGGCGGGTGCTTTACGCGGTGAATGAACGTGAACGTTGGGTCTGGGTTTTGGGCATCCGAAAGCGGCCGCCATATGATTATGCTGATTTGGACGAACTCATCCAGAAGTTGTAGGCGTAGCCGCGTTCAACGAGACGATGGTCGCACCAAAGCGACGCCGCTGAACAGGCCGAGGATGAAGGTGATCAACATGAGGATAATGATCGTTTCCGTAGACATGGGGGCCATCTCCGGGGAAGAGAAAGGAGCATAAGCTTTTCTCCATGCGCTTCGCGTTTGAGGGGTGACGCCTCGCACTCAAGTATAGCCCGTTTCGCCTCTCGCCATCCACGCCCCAAATGCGCGATGTTTTGCACCCGCGTTCCCCCGCGCCTGCACCCTGGTGCTTGACGCGGGCGCGGGCCGCGTTTTAAAGTAGACGCGTCCGCGTTGTTTCCATTGTCTTTTTATTCATCGCTCATGCTCAACTTGCTTATCGTCGAAGACAACGAGAACCTGCGCGTGGCCAGATCTACGCGGCCTGGGGTCTGAACGAAACCGCGACCGATGAAAAAGCGGCCCGCACCCGCGCCGCGCTCATCGCGCATCATGGCCGTCTCATCATCTGGGACGAAAACGGCGACGCCTGGGTGCTGTACGAAGCCGACCGCCGTCGGCCGCTTAACCCTCCCCTTCCCGAGAGCGATGTTCCAAAAAATCAGCAAAAGCCAATAACTCGACGGTAACGCGCTCATGCGTCGCCGGTAAGTTTATAACCAAGGCCTTGATCTTGGCCAGTTCGAAGTTGTATGTGTAGATGTTGCGCACAACGTGTCGGAAACCTCGGTATTCGTTCAGGCGCTCAAATGTGGCGTGCGAAATGACCGCCGGTCGTACGTCAGGAACTTCTTTGGTCATCTGAGCCAAAAGCGCTTGATGCCAATTCGCCCCCGACGGTTTCGTTTGGTCAACTATGGCGGCGATCAGTCCGAATATGCGTTCCAGGCCGCTGTAATAGCCGTGTAAGTTGAGAGCAACACCGTCAAGATAATAGTCGTCTCCGCTTGTGAGTGTGCGTCTCCAGCCTTCCGTCACGCGTTGACTGACCCGCTCCAAAGCCGAGACCTCATCGCGAATTCGTGCAGCCAGACGACTCAACTGTCCTTTCATAGCTCGACGCCTTCGCGTTCCAAGACCGCGCGTAATGAAGCCCGGCACGTTTCTCCATCCACCAGGTCAATTTTGAAGATCGGGCTCATCCCAGTCACCTCGGCCACGGCCCGGTAGAAACGCTCTGCCGGAATCCCCCATGCTGCAAGATCGATATCTGAGTCCGGCGTAAACCAGGCCTCATGCGCCAGGGAGCCGAAAAGGACCACCCGGGTGGCTTCATACTTCTCGCGCAAAAGCCTGGCCGCTCGCCGCGCCACCTCCCAGGCCTGGAGCCGAAAATCTTCGGCGGTTGTTGATAGGGACGCGGACAAGGATTGAGGCGGATCGCCCGGTCGGTAGGCTCGCCATTCCATCGGTGATAGATCGAGTGCTGTTCGCGTTGTCATTGCTCTTTGCTATTTCAAAAGTTGGGCCTACTTTGGTTTAGAGCGCTTTATGTTTGCCTCGATAGCGCCATTCGGACGGCGCACACAACGGCAAATTCTGCAAGTCTATCCGTTACGCTTACTTCGTTTATTATAACATACGTCTGCATCTCCGCAATCCGAGATTGGCGAAGTCGCGTGACCCCATATTTGAAAACTTGTCCGGCCGATTCTGAAGACGTCCACGCCCATTCGCTCTCTCGTCCCTACGCCTCGAGCGCTCTCCTATCATGACCGGCTCTTTCCTCCTCAATTGGGCCACTCTGGCCGTTTCCCTTTTTAACACCATCCTCTTTCTGTGGTTGGGGCTGACCGTGTTGCTGAATGCGGAGCCGCGCACGGGCGGCGCGTGGCTGGCCGGGGCGGATTGTTGCTCAACGACGTCTTCTTCCTTAGCCACAGCATCATCCTGAGACGAGGACTGACCACTCTGGTCGCGGACATCGGTCTGTGGTGGTGTTTGGGCTGGGTTCCGGTCATCCTATCGTCTCATCGTCCCGTCGTCCTCTCCCTCGTCCTCGGCCGGTTTTGCATCCAGGAAGCAAATGATCCCCCTCGCCACGCCTTCGGCTGCAAGTTCGGGGCGCTCGGTGAGCAGTTCTCTATCTCCACCCAGAAAGCCGATCTCGATGATTGCGCCGGGCGTGGTGGGCGCGATGCGCTGAAACGCGTGGTATCGCGTCATATTCCGGCTCACCGTGCTCGAATGGATGGACAGCCCGGTGGCCGCGGCGTACTCTTGCTCTAAGCACTGCACCAGTCGCGCTTCGGTGTCGGGCAGCATGGTTACCACGGGCGCGGCCACCTTGAATCCAGTGAGGTCGATGCACGAGTCGACATGAATCGAGACCAGCACATCGGCCTGCAAGCCTCGCAAGACGCTGTCATATTCATCCAACACCGCCACATCCACGGCTTGTTCGCGCAGTTTCTCGGCCGTGAGTTGGGCCACCTTTTGCGTGATCGAAACCTCGGTGAGGCCATCGCGACAGGTCGCGCCGCTATCCGAGCCGCGATGGCCGGCGATGAGCGCCACCGTCACTTTGGGGAATGCGGGCAAATTGGTGATCTGGCCCAACACACGCGACACCCGCGCCGCGTTCAACGATCCCCGCTGCACGCCCACGCCCACCACCACAGCCATCAGAACCAGCGTGAGCAAGAAAAGGCGCAACAACCACTTTTGCATTCGTTCCAAGACATCGTCGCGCATGATGCGCCTATTGTCCACGCGCACTCTTGATCTGGCAAATGGCGTTGGCTGTGTTTTTGCCCCTTTGCACTCTTGGTTTTTCCGCGGTGAACCTTTTTTCAAGGAATCGACCTTTGACAATTCACCCTTCTCGGCGGATAATGACCGTTCGCCAATCTCATCTTGTTGAGGATTTCCCATTTTTATGACCGATATAGGACAGCTTCTGCGCCAGGCTCGCGAGGCTCAGGGGCTTTCTCTCGCCGATGTCGAAGAGCAAACGCGCATCCGCCAACGTTATCTCGCCGCGTTGGAGGCCGATGATTGGGATGAGCTGCCCAATGAAGTGGTTGCACGTGGATTTTTGCGGACCTATGCAGCGTTTCTCGGCATCGATGAGCCGGAAGTCCAGCAAACCATTAGGACGACGACATCCACATCCTCCGCGACGACTGCGCCGGTTATCGAACCGCAAGCGAGCATTTCCTCTGAATACCGCCCCATTGATCTCTCGCTCTATGAAACCACGGTGGGGCGCTCACGACGCTTGCGGCGCTGGTTCACTTTTTTCATTGTGGTGATTGTCGTGGCTTTGTTGGTGGTCTTGTTTGTGCAATATGGGTTGCCCTGGTTGCAAACAACGCTTCGGCCGCCAGTTGCAGCTCCTCCGCCAGCCACCATCCCGCCCGAGGGCGCGCCGCCGGCCACGTTGATTATTGCTGTTGAACGCGAAACCCCATCCACGAGCGAGGCCATACCCACTTTTACGCCGACTTCCACCCCAACCCCCAGCCCAACCAACACGCCCACGCTCACGCCTACGCCCACAGCCACCCCGGTCACTCAGCTCGAGTTGCGAGTGCAAATAAGCCAGCGCGCTTGGGTGCGACTCATTGTCGATGGTGAAATCGAGCTGCAGAATTTTCTCGATTCTGGGTTCGATCAGACCTTTGTGGCTCAAGAGAGTCTTGAGCTTTTGGCTGGCAACGCGGCCGGCGTGCAACTCACCTTAAATGGCGATAGCTTGCCGCCTTTGGGCGAGGTGGGCGAAGTGGTGCATTGGATATGGCGCATCGGCGAGGGCGAGGTCATCGTCATGACCCCAACGCCCACCCCCACCCCCGAGTTTAGCCCC
>JAADII010000175.1:10351-48133 GCA_013151415.1 Chloroflexota bacterium | reverse complement strand
CCCCTCACCCACTCCCACGCTCTTGCCCACCCGCACCCCCACCCCCTCGCCCACGCGCACGCCCACACCCACGCCGCACCAAACCTACCTTCCTCTCCTAACTAACCATAATCGGCGCTCATAAGAGATTGATGGGGGCCGAAGCAATCCCCGACGTGCATGGCCATGCCGGCCGCCCTCCATCGTCCTGTCGTCCCATCGTCCACTGCCCCTTTGTCGCTTTCTACGAGGTATGTTTTAATTTCCGCATGAACACCATCGAAGTGCAGGACTTACGCCGGGTGTACAATGCCAGCATTGGGGCCATTCGTCGGAGCCGCAAAGAAATCGTTGCGGTCGATGGCATTTCCTTTCACATCGAGCAGGGCGAACTCTTCGGTTTGCTGGGACCCAACGGCGTGGGCAAGACCACTACAGTGAAGATGCTGACCACCATGCTCATTCCCACATCCGGCCGCATCCGCATTTTGGGGCTGGACGTGGTGAAGGACGCGAAGAAGCTGCGCCCGCGCATCGGTTTCATTTTTGGCGGCGAGCGCGGGCTCTATTGGCGGCTTTCGGGCGTCGACAACCTGCGCTACTTCGGCAGCCTTTACCATCTCGACCCGGACGCGACCCGCAAGCGCATCCCCAAGCTGCTGGAAATGGTGGGGTTGAGCGATCGCGGGGAGGAAAAGGTGGAGGGCTATTCGCGAGGCATGAAGCAGCGACTTCACATCGCCCGCGCCTTGCTTCACGACCCCGAAGTGCTCTTTTTGGACGAGCCCACCCTGGGCCTCGATCCGGTGGGCGCGCGCGACCTGCGCGTCATCATCCGCAATTTGCAGGCCGAAAACAAGACCATCCTCCTCACCACGCATTACATGTTCGAGGCCGACGCGCTTTGCCAACGCATCGCGGTGATCAACAAGGGCAAGATCGTGGCCGAAGGCTCGCCGGCCCAGCTCAAGAGCATCGTCAGCGATCTCTCCGTCATCGAGGTGGAAATATTCGGCGGCGTGGACGATCGTCTTCCCGCGCTGCGCGCTTTGCCCGCGGTCGACGCGCTTTCCATCGAAAATCGCGAGCAAAAACAGGTGTTGCTCATCCAATCGCCCGCGGGCGCGGAGGCCGTATCGACGATCCTGAAACTGCTGGACGGCGTGCGCGTGGGTAAGGTGGCCGTGCGAGAACCCACGTTGGAGGATGCGTACATTCGCCTGGTCGAGGGGGAAGCATGAAGCGGCTGACCCAACTGCGCCGCCACCTGCGCGTCATCCTCGTCGCGGCCGAGATGAGCCTGCGCAACAATCTCACCGACGGCTTTGTCATCTTCGGTATCGTCATCCAGCCCATGATCATCGCTCTGATGGCGTTTTGGATGCTACGCGACCAGGGTCCCGACGACATCATTTACATCGTGGTCGGCAGCGGCATGACCGGGTTGTGGACTACGACCCTGTTCATCGGCGGTCAGGCCATTAGCGGCGAACGCTGGACAGGCACATTGGAGATGTTGGTGGCCACACCTGCTCCTTTGCACATCGTGGTCATCGGCAAGACGCTGGCCAATGTACTGCAATCGTTGTCGGCCATGGTCGCGACCTACGCCCTGGCCGGATTGGTGTTCGGCGCGCTTCCCACCATCGCCCGGCCCGGTTGGTTCGCGCTCGCCCTGCTTTTGACTGTCCCGGCCTATGTCAGTTTCGCGCTGATCATTGCGCCCTTGTTCGTATTGAATCCCGAGGTGCGCCGCCTGCAAAACGGGCTTGAGTTTCCGGTTTATATTCTCAGCGGTTTTCTCTTTCCCATCGCGCTCTTGCCCGGTTGGACCACGCCCCTCAGCTATATTTTGCCGCCTTATTGGGCCGCGCGGGCCTTGCACGGCGCATCTTCGGGCGGGGATGTCGCGGACATTCTTTTCTCCATGGCCATGATGATGCTGTCCATCCTCATTTACGGATTGCTCACGGCCCGACTTTTTCGCCGCATTCTCTACAAAGCCCGCGTCGAGGCCACTTTGGTGAGACAATGAAAGAGCTGCTCCGCGACCTTGGCCTCAACGTGCGCATCTTTTTCCAGGGCGCGTATCTCTCTTATCTGGCGCTCTTCGCCTGGATTCGGCCCCCGCACTACATCGCCACCAAGGTGGTGGGGCCGGTGTTCTATATGATCTTTTTCGTGCTCATGGGCGCGTATGTGGCGGGACGAAACGATCCCTCGTTCTATGTCATCGGCAACGCCATGCAGACGGCCGCGCTCAGCGGCGTGTTCGGCGTTTCCATGAGCATCGACGGCGACCGCTGGGGAGGAACTCTGATCTATCTCTTTGGCTCCCCGGCCAATCGCCTCGCGCTTTTCCTGGGCCGGGCGTTCATGCACATTCTCGACGGCGTGTTTGGCGTGATCATCGCCCTGGGATGGGGCCTGCTCATCTTTGGCCTCGACCTTTCCCAAACCCATCTCCCGGCCCTGGCCCTCACCATCCTCATCACCGTGTTCAGCACCGCGGGAATGGGACTGATGTTGGGGTGTCTGGGGTTGATCACGCGCAATGTCATGCTGGTGAACAACACGATTTTCTTTTTGCTATTCGTTTTTTCGGGCGCGAATGTCGAGATCGGCAGTCTTCCCGGCTGGGCGCAGGCCGTCTCGTCCATTATTCCGCTCACCCGCGGGATCGCTGCGGCGCGGCTGCTTATCGGCGGCGAATCATTGGCCGCGGTGGGGCCTTTGCTCTGGGGCGAATTCCTCGTGGGCGCGGCCTACGCGGCTATTGGTTTCCTCATGTTCCGCCAGTTCGAGATCATCGCCATCAGGCGCGGGACATTGGAGGCGTTTTGAGCCGGTTCAGACGCGCTTGCCCCGAAAAAACGCTAAGACGCAACAGGCGCAGAGATTTAGGTTTTTTGCGGATAAGCCCCGATAATTTCTCGAGCATCCACCAAATCCGCGTTCGTTTTTCCTTTTGTCGCAACGAGCAGGTCAATTGACCTGTGACGAGTTGGTTAATGGTCGCCTTTTCGCAAGATGACCACACTTTCTCGAGCCGGGATCCGGCCATACCTACCCATTTGTTGGGCACTGTTACCCCGTAAGCGCGCCACCCAGGATGTTTCTGGCCGATAGCCCAGACGCATACCCATCTCGAGTAAGATGACGTCCACAGGAACCATGACGCCTGCATGACGGACATTGCCGACAACGAGGGCCAGGTGACCGCCGGGAGATAGTGCTTGATAAGTAGCGTAAAGAACGGCGTTCATGTCTTCGAAATAGCCCCGCAACATGGGTTCGATACGACGATCCGCATCTTCGGGTAAGCGGTTGAGGGTTTCGATAAGTTGAGGAGGAGAATCGAAAGGAGGAAGAGCGTATTCGGGCGCTCGGGCTTCCACGTTGGAACGGAGGGAATGATGGCGCAAGGCAAAGATATCTTGTTCTTGCAGTCCCAACGTCAATAATTCGATCTGAAAAATTCGACTATAATCATGACGATTGGGATAGGGAGGCGAGGTGATGATGGCCTGGCAACCGGATAATAGAAAAGGATGCCTGGTCGCCAAGGAAGTGAGCGCGCGTGCGTCGTGCCGGATCGCCGTCCATAGCCCCTTGTAAGGTCGCGTGTCCGCCAGATCGCCGAGCATTTCCTCCACCGTTCTTCTAAATGTTGGCCAAATTGCTTGTTCTGAAGATGGCAATTCGCGCCATCGGAACCAGCCGCCATCGGGAACGGCTCGCGAGAATTGCCGTTGAGTGCGCAACAAAGCCAGGAGAAGAAAGTCGCGGGAGGATTGAGCAAGTTCCGCAATAGCCTGGCGAATTCGGGCCAGCATCGCGTATTCAGCGTCGGTGAAGGCCCGTTGAAGTCGCGACGGGCGATCTATGGCGACCATCCGTTCTTCTCGCATCGCTTTTTCAACATATTCAAGACCCTTGCAAATTTCCGTCGAGTCATATTGACGCGTTTTTGCCCTACTCACGAAAATCGAAAGAGGCGAGAGGTCGATACCCAGAGCATTAATCCCTTTCTCGCGAGCGGCCAACAGTGTGGTTCCGGCGCCAACGAATGGGTCCAGCACCCATGCACCGGAGGGAACATCCCATTTTTCCAAGAGAATATGGACCAGTTGCGGCGAGAAACTGTGCGGAAAATAGAACCAACGATGGATGGCCTGGTCACGCAAGAGACGCGGCGTTACATGCCGGGATAAATCCAGGCGATACTCGAAGCCGGTCGGCAATGATGGCAATGAACCAGACATGAGTTAATGCTTTGCCCTTCCCTGTCGATAAGGGGGCGGGGGAAATGAAATCTTCACCGGTTGGCGATAAATGGGATGGGATAAGATCAATTCCCCTTTTTCCAATCGCGTTAAATGATACTTGATGTCCTGAGCAAGAAATCGGTAGTTGCCTGCGTTGATTTCCGCGCTGTCAGTGCGCCCCAGCACTTTGGTTGCTGAATTCCCTGTCACGCGATCGTGCACCGCACTGAGAAACTGTTGGGCTGAGAAAAGAATAATGCCAAACGAACGTCCGCGTTCGGCGACGTCCAAAACTTGTGCGAGGATGGGAGAGCGATCACCTTGGCCTCGCGCCGGAGCGTATTTGTTCAATTCGTCCACAAAGACGATGACCTTTGCAGGCGGCTGATAGTCATCGAGAGGCAACGTTTCGCCGGAGTACAAACCATAGACGGTGCGCAACACGTCCCCGAACACAAGAGTCTGTTCCTCCTGGGTGAGTCGAGCAATGTCCACCACATAGGTGTGTCCTCCTTTGATATTGCCGATTTCCTTTTCGATGGTCGTCATACGTGTTGAGAGTTGAGACACAAAAATGCCGGATTGTCGCGTCTTGACCACGCGGCGCAAAAGCCGGAGAAAACGGCCCACACTGGAAGCGTGGATATTGCGGAATCTTTGGGGAATGCGCTGTTGCACCAACGGCGGTTTGCTCAACAAATCATCCCATGTGTGAACGGCTTGCCAGGCCCGCTCTCGATTCTCGATTCCTGTCGTGATTTCGCCGATGACGGAGCTAATAGTTCCGTTTGGATCGGGAATATTGGAGAAGAGCAGATCGAGCTTATTGGCCGATTCGCGCAGCGCGTAAGCATAGACTTGATGAGGCGGTGGTGGGTCCGCGAAGGAGTTAGGCCGGCCGGTAGTATGCGTCTGCTTGCCATTGGGTAGTAGATAGTGAACGCGCTCCTCCGGCCAGGGCTCTGGCTTTAATCCCAACCTTTGCCATATCTGATGCTCTTTGTCCTGCAACTTACGCGGTTCGTGGATAGACAACAGGTCATCGTACTTTACATTCAACAAGATGACGGCAATGTTTTCATGATCGCTGCTTTGTAGCAATGACTGAATGAGGAACATAGCATACGAGGTTTTTGTGGCCAGGCCGGAAATGCCAGAAATGTTGACATGGCCCGCCTCGGGACCGAGCACAAAATCACGGTCGAGGTAAGCCACAGCTTGAGTCCCGTTGCTCATCTGAATGAGGCCGGCCGGCACGCGGCGTTGCGGAGGTATGCCGTCGATACCCAAAGCCAGATGAATCTTGTCTTCGTCCGCGAAATAGACTCGCGCTTCATTTTGAATCGGCATGTAAATGTCAGCGCTGTTGGAAAGCACGGTGGCTTCGGCCACATTGGTTCCCTGGCGCGGGGTTTGGGGCGTTTCCTCCACCTCTTCGCCAAAGTCATTGGAGATGAAATTGGCCAAATGTCCGGCTGCATCGGTGATGTGCTGAATGTTGGTCACCAGGCCAAAAGTGTAGCTGGATTCCGCTCCGGCCTGCGCGGGAAAATGTTCGGCCGCGATGATGTCGAAGGGGTTAACCATTTGCCCGGGCCGAATCCAGAATTTGAATTTCTCTGCGGTGTTTGGATCGCGCTCGGTGGCGGAGCCGCGTCCGATGGGTTTGCCTGGTTGTTTTGCCATTATCGAACACCTCATGGAGTAGCAAGCTGAAACGGCCAGCGAATGCCTGATTTCAGCACGGCTTCGGAGTAGAATTGCGAACGTATGACGCGCTCGGCGATATAGATCGGATATAAGTGCGCGTGCCAACGACTATCTCGGCCGTAGGGCGTTACGGTGCGTTCGGCAATGAGCCAGCCGCTGATGCGGTCGATCAAAGCGCTATCCACCGGTTCTCGATCCGGATTGGGCATTTCCACTTTGACAACTCCCATCAGGGGATAGTCCAGTCCCTTTTGAGGTCGAATGCGCACGTACCAAAACACGATTTTGCCCTCATTGCTGCGAGGAAACACAATGGTGCGCTGGTTTTCTTGCAAGTCTTTGAGTAGGCCAAACAAGTTGAGTTTTTTGGCTCGAGGACCACTGCCTAACTCGAAACGGCTATCTCGACGAAAAGTTTTCGCGACTCCGATGAGTGGCGCGCCGCGCCAGGTTTCGAATTCGTTGCCTAAACTACCGTCGATGACCAGCCAGGCGTCCCCATCGCGAGGGATGACGCGAGCAAGTTCGACTTCCATTTCACGCATGTGCCAGTTGGCGCGATGGGCGCCCCGCGGTCGGGCTTCTTGCAAATTCATGGCGTCGGCGTACTTGTTGTTGGTAGCGCTGTCGCATAATTGATAACCCGGCACGCCCTGGACGGCCCGTTCAACCTCCCGCCAAAGCTGCTCCGAAACCTGACTTTTCTCCAATGTGAGCAAGATAGTTCGTTTGGCGTTGGCCACTCGAATACGACCGTCGTCTTCTCGTTGCACCATGGCCGCTCCAACCTGCGATACTTGCACCGGCGTCGAGCGGTCTTGTTCCAGCACCGTGCCGATGAAATAGGTCTTTGCCGAGCCATCCACGAAGTAACGAAGGGCGTGTTCTTCGGAGCGCGGAATGGGCCGTATGGTGCGATAAAGCCCCCGTGGAGCGGTTTCCCACACCGTTTCGATCACGGCCTGGCCGGTCGTACGTTGATCATAGATTTCCTCCAGATCAGGCGTGACCATGTCGATTACGGCCTGGCCAGTGGCGGGCAAGACCTGAGCGTTCGCGATCAGGGCGTTCAGAGCGCCTTGGAGCGGTTGAAAGGGGTTAGGCATGGTCTGCTTCCCAAAGGGAGGGGGCTGTCCTAGGCGGATCAAAAGCTGCTGGCAAAGACAAGGTGACAGGAGATGCCACAGGATTTAAGCGCTCCAGTTCATCTGTTATGATAGATTGAATATATAGCCAGTCTTCTTCGCCTTGTGCATTATGTATTCGATTGATAACGCGTTTGAAATAATTATCAAAGGTAATAATCTTTTCTGCTTGTATAGCCACGGCGCAGCCGTACATCCAACAATCCAATACGTCAAGGAAAACGTTGCTTTGTAGAAGTTCTGAGAATACAGTTATTGAAGAAAAATCGCTAATACTCTCCTCAACCCATTCGATACGAATCCCATCTTTCTCCTTAAGCATTTCGAACAATCCATTTACTTCTTGTAGTAGGTCTTCATAATCTTGTCTTTCTAAATATCTCGAAACCAACTCACTCAAATCCCTCAAGCGTTGACGCATTCTATAAGATAAACCTTCTCGCGCTAAACGAGCATGCGCCTGTCCGTCCAAGATTCCAAAAAGAAGCTCTGCCCTACTTAATCGAGAAGCATAAATATCTCCACTGATTTCATCGTCACCTGCCAGTTCTTGGAGAAACGCAAGAGTACGACAACCTTTCATGATCGAATCAACAACACCTCTCGGTAATTTCTCTCTGAGAGTAGTCTGAATCTTCTCATAGTCTGGTCTTCCCACTCCCTTGAAGGGAGGCAATCCCAGCTTTTCGGCATGGCGAAGGTATGAGCTAACGAATTGCAAAGCATTTGTGTCAAGAAATATCGTAGGACGAAAAGTGAGGGCATCGGAATTCATCTCTCGGTTGCTCCTCGTTGACTACTCGACTGAAGGAGGGGGATAAAGTTCTTTTTGGATCTGTCTAAGATACTCAGCACCAAACGGTATTTGCACTTGCTCAGGTGCTTGAATTGCTTTAGCGATGGCAAGGCTGCATACTTTGACCAATTTTCGTGGAGATGATTTAATATCTTTTCTAAACAATTCCATCATGTTTTCAGGAAATGGAAAGAGGGGCTTGGCTGTCGTTTCTTCAGGCCGTGCATTTTTCAGGCGTCTGCGAACCAGTTCTCTCGCCTCTTGGTCGTTCAATGGAGGAATCTTGAACTGATGTTTACCCTGGCTGACAAACCGTTGCCAAAGCGCTGGTTCCAGTTTTGCCGTTACCTCAGCCGCTTGAGGTGTCATAGCCACAATAATCCAGAATTGTTCATGTTCGGTAAGACCGATCAGTCGTTTCATAGTAGCCAAATAATCATGAGCCTGACGTTTGGTTAAACGTTTTTGGAGTGATATTTCTTCAAACTCATCCATTAAGAAAGCCAACGCCTCTGCACTCCCAATAAGACGAAGCGATCGAAGAATAGTGGCGAAATAAGGCGCTTCCTCCTTTTCCGCCACGAGAGAACCTTGGCGGCCCGCGATGAAATCTTTGTACTCAAAATAAGGTCGATCATATGTTTCCACAATTAATCGACCCAATTTGTAACGAATCTCCTCATCATCTGCGACTCCCTTCGTCTGCATTGCTTCGGACAGGACTCGGATCGCTTCTTTTTCGCGACGGTGTTTTTTAACACTCAGTAGCCATGCTTGAAAGGAATCCTCAAATAGGGAACCTTGAAAGCCGGGTAACTTAGGATTTAGGAATTCCCAAAGCGATTTTGCGAATTCTTCTCGCCCAATCTGACGAAGCAGCGTATTGGCAAGGTCGTAGAACCGCACACCGGGATTGTCAAAGAAAAAGGGACGAATTCGATGTCGCGGCAACTCCACCCGCTCTAGCCAGCGTAGTAAGTAAGTCTTGCCACTTCCATATTCGCCGGAAATTGCATAAGCTTTCGTTCCTGAAGTGCCCTCCATAGTCTCCACAAATCTTTGGAGCGGTTGAGACCATCTCTCTGGAACCCATAGAGCGCCTGAAACGGGGACACCACTTGCCGCTGGCTCAAACGGGTTGAAACATAGTTCTAGGCGGGCGTAAGCATCGTCCATTGAAGCGCCTCCTTCAGTTTTCGATGGACACGGATATGTGAGATGTAGCGGCCCTCGAAATCACGCAAATAACTGCGTAGCTGATAGTTTCCAGCACCGGGTGAAGTAGCCGTTATCGTTGCAAATGCTTCTGATGTCGGAATCAATACGATATACTCAGAGTAGTCTCTATATATGGATAATAGTGTTTGAAATATACGTTTCAAAGAAATATGATAGCGAGGCCCCCACATGTAGACAAGTTTACGTACAGATAATATCGTCCATTCTCGAGAATCATCTACTGCTTTCGCCAAGGCGACTGTAATTTCAGGGGCCGGAACTGGCCCTGTAAGTGTTACAGGAAACATCACGCCTCCCAAATCCTCGAGGAACAATTCATCTATGAATTCCAACTCGTTACGCGCCCAGTATCGTATTCCGTATAGAATGGCTTGAAATTCATCTTCTGTTTGAAGCCAACGCTCTCGCTTTTCGATATTCAGATTTCGAAGATGCACCATACGACGACTGGAATCAGTGTAACTTTTCCATGCAACGCGACGGCCATGCGCGATGAAATCTTCGAGTACATAAACGTCCTGTTTTGGCATGAAAAGGTCGAAAAAATAGTAACGACAATCAACATTAGCCACTACCAATTCAGAAAAAAGACGGCGTTCATGAACGGAGAGAGTAGATGAACCAGGTTTCAAACGCTGTACTAGCGTGCGAACAATTGGATTACTTTGATTCACTATATAGCGTCTTCGGTGATAAGTCAAAATACCCAATCGGTACAAGATGGTTCGATAATGATAGACTGTTGTTTTGGACGGAATACGGCCATCTCGAGTGCGTAGTTTTCGCTCTTGCCGCGCCAATTCTTCCATATCTTTCGCTCGCAAACCTTCGGGACGTTCTGCAATAAAAGCGAGGAGGTCACGAAGTGCAACAAAAGACACGGATCGCATCCACAGATTTGGGGAGGATTGTGATCTGGGCTCATTTCTTGTCATTTTTATCACCCCCTCAATTCCTCCAAGCTCGCCCGCACGTCGGCCAATTCTTGTTCGGTCAGCCCCCACAATGCGGCCGCGGCCCGGTCCACTTCCTCCTCCACCTTTCGCAGCTCGGCCTGAGCCGCTTTGTCACCCGCATAAGCTTTTGGAGCAAGTTCGTGCGCGTGTATAGAAAGTTGTACAAGCTGCTGATGATTGGAATCCAGAGGCAAATACTTCGGCACGCGTATTCTTTCGACTACTTTAGGAGAAGCGATTCCTCCCCCACCCCCCGAATATGAGGAAAGCGCTGCTAGATTCGCCATGCTAGAATTGAAGCAAGCACAGAAAAAATGGGCTTCTTCGATTGTTTCAAAACTAACAAAAGAAGTGTTGTGTTCGGGGACAACGATTTGTCTCGGATGATATTCGCCGACCACGGCTGCGACAAGTGATTTCGATATCCAAGGCCACGCAACTTTCCAACGAGCAAAAGTATAGTCTCCTACATTAAATATCGAATAAAACGGTCCGGTTTCGATCATCTGGCCCGTCTTTTTATCCTTGCGGGTGAAGTAGCGCTTGAAGCCGGAGCGTTCGCGCAAGGGCTGCTCGAAGCGTTTGAGGTAAGCCCAGGTCTTTGGATAATAGCGCTGCATTTCCTCTTCGGGGATGGCATTGAGCCGATCCCCTTCCCGGTGGGTAAGTAACAAATGGTATCTGGGCTCGGCTTGCCACCGCTTCACGTCGCGACCTCGCAACAGCGGATAAAGCAAATCCGGCT
Source organism: Chloroflexota bacterium (assembly GCA_013151415.1). Taxonomy (GTDB): domain Bacteria; phylum Chloroflexota; class Anaerolineae; order J102; family J102; genus JAADII01. The sequence continues at coordinate 37,295 of JAADII010000175.1, read as the reverse complement.
CCAATTCCACGGTTACGGCCTCTACCTTGCGTTTGGCTCCTTCGGTCACGTTCCGAACAACCACCAAACCATCAGGCCGCTCGGCCAGAATCTCAAGCCAGAAAACTGCATTTGCTCCACCAGAATTTGCCCCTTCTCTAGCGCGATACGGTGACTTGCCAAGGACTTTTCTCAGTGCACTAATAGCATTTCGCCTCGCTGTCAGCCAGGCACTAGTTAGATTATCCGTATCTACCGGAGCAGCAAGAAATTGTAATTGCTTGGTTTGTTCCAACACTTCTTCCAGCGTGCTATCATAATCCAGCCTTTTGCCCCGGGTCGTCTTCTTCCAATAGGTGTATTGGAGCGGGTAGCGGGTGGCTTCGCCCTTTTGCAGAACAAACACGCTGGTGCGTGTGCTCGCGCCCTCGAAGACCTGGATGCTACTCAAATCGTCCACATGCAATATACGCAGATGTGCGCCTTTCGCGCCGATTCGAAAGCGGCGAAAGCCTTGTCCCCCACCCGCGGTCTTCCACACGCTTTGGGTAATTACAAAGCCCAGCTTGCCACCATCTTTCAAAAAACGATCGGCCGCCACATAAGTCATCAGCGCGGAAAGATCATCTTTGGCCTTGCCCAATATCGCATCGAAACCTTTGTGTTGAAACAGACCGTATTCCTTCCATAGCGGAGCCACCTGTTCCCGGTATCCGGGCGGTAACGTCTCCCAATTGATCCAGGGCGGATTGCCCACCACGTAATCGAAAGGCTGCAAAAACAAGGGCATGAACGCATTCTTGAGCACCCGCGCCCAAATGCCATCCATCCCCCGTCTGTGCAAATCGCTCAATCGTTCGAATAACTCTTGCAGCACTGCTTCGCTGTGTGGGTTGGCAACCACGTCGGGGAGGTCTTGGCGACAGCGCGCCAAAAAGGCGTCGAGCGCAAATTCCCCTCGCACATATTCCTCGAGCAAATCGGTCAGCTTCTCCATCTCGGCCCGAGTGTCGATCACATCGGGCACGGGCAACCGACCCACCGCGGTTTCCAGTATGCGGCGGTCTTGCTCGAATAGATTGTCGCCCCGGCTTGGCGTGAGGATGCTGTCGGCCAGGTAAATGGGAAGCTCCACCTCACCGCGACGATAGGGCAACAGATCGGCCACGGCGAGCAAGAGGTTGACCCGGGCCGCCATTACGGCCAGGGGATTTAGGTCGATGCCGGCGATGTTGCGCAAGATTACGTCCAGCGTGTCGGCTTCGGCCAACCCGGCCTGAAAGCAATTGGCCTTAAGCGCGCGAGCGGCCAGAATCAGGAACGTGCCCGAACCGCAAGCCGGATCGAGCAAACGTTTGTTGGGAGTGGGCACCCTGGCTCCGGGCCGAGGCATTTGGAACAATGGCTCGCCTAATTGCATTAGAAGACGCTCGGCCAGCCAATCAGGCGTATAAAATTCGCCCAGATCATGCCGAATCTCGCGCGGCAACAGATAGTGATAAAGCTTTTTGAGCAGGTCGCGAGCCGAGTAGGGATCATCTTGTACCGTCACAGGATTGTATTCGGCCAACCGTGATAGCACTTGTCGCAGCGCCACTTCAATTTCCTCATCCCAGGCGTTCAGATACCAGGAAAAGAAATCGCCTTCCAAAAGATTTTTCAATCTCAGGGCGCGAAAAATGCCGCCGCTCTCCATGTTTTCCAGTTCGCGGCGTAAATCCTCCCCGCGCAGGTTGGCGATGGTGGTTAACGGTGTGGCGCCAAATGCGCCGCCGGCATAGGCTTGGAGCACCAGGCGGGCAATATTCTTGACCAGGAAGGAGAAATAGGTCTGGAGGGCAAAGAAAAAACGAGGCGCGTCCACTGTAGTGGGATTCAACCCCATGCCTCGCATAAAGGACTGAAGTTGTTTTTTGTGCTTCAGGCGACCTGAAGCCGCTTCATATCCGGCCACCTCGCTGAAAAAAAGCTGCCATTGGGCGAAAAGTTTGGCCGTCAAATCGTCACTGCGATCTTCCAATGCATTGTAAAGCGCTCGCGTCACCTGGTGCGACAATAGATTTCGGTGGCCAAAGTCCTCCACCAGGTTTTCGGGAATCAAGGCGCGGCCCGATGAAAGTGAAAACAGGGAGCGCAAAAAACGCTCGACCGAACCTGCAGTCACAACCAACGGTTCTTCGACGATGACATGACCGGCATGATACCGTACAAAAATGAAGAAATGACCGTCAAACGCCACTCCCAAAAGGCGGTCTCGATCATGACGTTCTTTTCCGGCCAGGCCCGCGAGATAATCTTTTACTTGTTGCACCGCGTGTTTGGTGTGGCCGTGACCTAAGTTCGCGCGCAGCGAGCCCGGAGGTTCATATTCGATGACGAAGCGATTGTAGACCGCGTCCGCGCGTCCGGTAGCAAGGGTGTATTGTTGACGAAAGAGCAAATCGACGCCCAAACTACGAGCCACCTCCTCGATGGCGTTGTTCATATCCCGCTCAAATTCGGCCTCATTATGCGCAGTCCGTGCGCTATGTTGCACCTTTTTCAAAAAACGGGGTGCAATGGCATGGAGGCGTTCGTAAGTTTGGACGGGACTGCTCTGCTCGTTTCTTTGTATCATATGATTCTTCATTTTGGTTGAAGTGGAATCTCTTTGCAGTTACGGAGCGCTTGTCCGACTTTAGCTTTCCGGTATCACCAAACCCACGTCTTCCAACGTTACCTGGCGCAACGTCTGGAGATCGCCAAAGCGTTTGAGTGCATCAAGTATTTCGATTCCGGCCAAACGGCCTTCGCTGTCATAATCCGCGGCAATTCCTCCGGTCAGATGTTTGGTGTTCACGGTCGCGTCCAAAAACTGAATATAGAGAGCATCCACTTCAGGATCATATGTGATCTTCATAGCGCTCCTCTTGGGGTTCACTCGCATAATTTACAAACGATCGAGTTCACGCTCGATTCCCTGAGCGCGGCGTAGAGCGGTGGCCGTGGTTTGCTTCGGCTTGAGAAGAAGCGCTTCGTAATCCGCTCGATTTCGCACCCTTCTCAACCGATCCAGATCAAGGCCGATCCGCCGTCGCGTCTTTTGAGACGAACGGCGAAAGTGAGCAATCACCCGGACGTGATCTTTGGGGCTACGAGAGAGAATTAGACCATCCTGGGATACGGCGACATCTCTCGCCAAACCAAACGCGCCATAATAGGCGCGACTGATGGCGGAGCGCAAACAAGCCTCCTCATCAGAAAAAAGACCGGCTTCGCGTTCCAGGGCCTCGGCGAGCCGAATATAGTTCGTCCAGTCAAAACTCATGAGAACACGACATCAACATTGAAAAGACCATCGATCAATGGCTGCTGATCGAGGAACCATGTCTCATCGAACATTTGCAATTTAGCCAGCGCCGCGTCTACGGGTTCGTCACTATGAACAAGCGCGAAAAGCTCTGTATCCTCGGTGTCGGGATCGTGGAATAGTTCAAGTGTGAGCGGAGCCTCGAATCCAAATATTTGCCGCAAAGCAACCGCGGCCTTTTGAACGATCTCGATAAGTGAAGGATGCTCGCGCAGGAACCGGACGACATCGTTAGAGTGTGGAAGAATATACGCTTTTTGAATTCCGCGTAAAAGCTGCTCCACTTCTTCTGGCGAAAGAGGTGAAACCAAAACATCGTTTGTAGCAGTCAATGTGGCGACCGGACCACTGAATTCGCGCTTTTGCATCGTGCATCCTCCTGAACCCTACGCGGGTCGATAACGTCGGCAGCCACTATTGTATGCTATGTCAATGGTGCAAGTAAAATAGGCGGCCTGGCCATCCGACCAGACCGCCTGTGTGCATAAAAACAAGCGCCGCGAAAAAGGACGACGGGATTCTGAGGGAGTGGCCATCGTCCCATCATCCTTTCGTCTCATCGTCCAGAGACTGGCTTATTCCACCGGCTCGCCGTCCTCATCCACCATGGGCAAACCGGCCGCTTTCCAAGCCGTCATGCCGCCCACCACGTTGTAAAGCTTACGATATCCCTCGCGCAGCAACACGCTCACGGCCGTGCTCGAACGCTTGCCTGTGGCGCAGACCACCGCGATGCTTTGGTCGGGCGAGAAAGGCAATTCGCCGATGCGGGCCGGCACATCGAGCTGGGGAACCAGCGAGGTGTAGGGCATGAAGTGAGCGCCGGCGATGTGTCCCTCTTCCCACTCCTCCTTGTCGCGCACATCCAGCACCTGCAGGCCGTTGCTGGACAGGCGATGATACAGGTCATGAATATCTATCTGGGGCGCGCTTTCCACCGGATGGCCTGATTCGATCCATGCGTCCATGCCGCCGTCCAGATAGCCGGCCACGCGACTGTCCAGGGCGATGAAGGCCATGTTGTAGATGGCTCGCTGGGCCTCTTCGGCTGTGTTGGTCACCAGGATGATGGGCGCGTCGGCGGGCGTCATCCAGCCCACGCGTTGCTCGAACTCCTTGCTCGAAAGCTGGATATTGAACGCGCCGCGAATGTGTTCGGCTCCGAATTCGGCCGTCGAGCGCGCATCGACGATGATGTGCCCTTGCTCGATCAGTTCGGCCACGCGTTGCGGCGATAACGGTTTCGCCACCGGCGTTTCCATGGTCAGGGGCAAGCGTCCCTGATTGGTGGCCACAATGTTGAGGATGTTGGCCGGTTTGACGGGCTGATCCTCCTGCATATAGGCCACGAACGCGTCCCGATCTTTGAAGTTCAGCGCCGGATTGTAGCGCCGCTCATACCCAACCGTCGTGACAACCTTGCCACTGGTGACGCGTCCTCAGGTCGAGCCGGCAAGATGGCCGGGATAAACCTCGACATGATCGGGCAGGTTCAAGAAGCGGGGGATGGACACGTCGTAGAGCACAGGCGCGCCCTCCTCACCGGGCTGGGCCAGGTCGGGCCGGGCCACATCGCCCACCAGCACGAAGTCGGCAGTGAGAATGAACCAGGGTTCGTCCCCGCGCGGGAAATCGTAGATGAGCGCGTTGATCTGCTCAGGGCGATGGCCGGGCACATGCACGATCTCGATGCCCACGCCGCCCATGCGGATCATGTCGCCGTGCTTGACGCGCGTGGCCTCGTAGGTGATGTCGGCCAGTTCGGGCAGGATCAGCTCCGCGCCCGTGGCCTCGGCCAGACGTCGCGCGCCCGAGACGTGATCCGCATGACTGTGCGAGTCGATCACGTAGCGGATTCGCGATTTCTTTTCTTTCGCCATGTCGAGATAGGGCTGGATGTCCCACAGGGGGTCGAACACCATGCACTCGCCGGTGCGTTGGCAACCGACCATATAGGCCGCGCAGCCCGTCTCTTCACGGATAATGGTTTCAAACCACATAACGTTCTCCTTGAAACGGAAATAAACAAGCATTTTAGGAGCGCGGAGAAAACTCCACGCTCCTGAATTTTACCTCATTATGGCCGCGATGGCTGTAGGCTATACAGCGTTGAGCCGCGTGTGCGGGTTGAAAATCGCGTTGCAACCGGTCCAGATGCTCCCGGTTACGGCAACTTATACGCCTGATAAACCGGCTTCAAGGGGCGTTTCAGCCAATAGGGGCGTCGCGTGCCGTCGGGGCTGACCTCGGTCGCGGGCCGCGTCATGGCCACCCATTGGCGATAGACCTCCATAGAGCGGTTCGTGTCCACCCATACATCGCCGTGTCGGTCTTCGGGATGGGCTTTTTCCACCTTGACGGCTTTTTGCAGCCAGCAATGCGCGCCCGAAATGGGGTCGGGATGCACCGCGTGGGTCAGATTTTGGTGCACGCCCACATCTTCCCACCAGATGCGGCTGGTGTCGGGATCGAAGGTGGGCCAGGGGCGGGCGCCGTGGATGATGTTGAGCTTGTGACCGCCCTTGCCGTCCTCCTCCAGCCGCGCCAGGCTCGACATGCCCGGATTCACGCCCAGATTCTCCTCCAGACGCCAGCGGCCGAGGTGGTGGCTCATGGCGATGACGCCTGGCTTGATGCCCTGGGTCACCCACACTTTGTCCACGAAATAGCCGATCTCGGTGGTCACCCGCACCAGATCGCCCGTCTCCACGCCGATGCGCTCTGCATCCACCGGATTCATCCACACCGGGTTCTTGTGGCTGATCTCATACAGCCATTTCGCGTTGGCGCTGCGGGTGTGGATGAGGGTGGGGAGACGGAAGTTGGGCAAGAGCAGCATGCCGCCGTTCTCGAAGTCGATGTTATCGGGGTGGACATGGCTCTTGATGGGCCAGGGGATCACGTATTCCCGTTCTTTCCAACCCCAATCATAAAGCGTGGGGCTGAAGAACTCCAGCTTGCGGCTGGGCGTGCCAAAGCCCACCTTGGGTTCGCCATCGACCATGACGCCGATGGGTTTGCCCTCTTTGAGAATGCGGCCCTGCAGGTCGATTTGCAGACCGTGACCCTCGATGCCCAACACCTCGCGAGCCACCTCGCGCGCGGCCTCCACCAGTTGGAAGCCGACGCTTTTCAGCTTCTCGCGCTCCTCCTCTTTCAGCCCCTCCACCTCTTTTTCATACGGTTGATAATTCTCGCGCCTGACCTCGAACGCGCCGTATTTTCGCATGTATTCCAAAGGCGTGAGCCCCTCTTTGGCCGCGGCTTCGGGCAAACCGGGCACGCTGTTCTCGAAGATCCAGCGATAATACTCCTCGACCGTGATGATCTCGCCGGGCCGATAAGGGCTCTCGAACCACTGGCGGATGCCCAGGCTGCCGTCCGGGTCCATGCGCGCGGACAATTCGATCCAGAACTCGTTCTCCTCCCACACTTCGCCGGGATTGGCCTCGTAGGTGAAGCGCACCTTTTTGCCCATTTTCTCCATGGCCACGCGACGCACCGGCTGCCGGAACGCGATCCATTGCCCCGCGTGCGTCTCCTGGCTCATCAGATCGTGCCGCTCGCCCGAATGGCCCATGGGCAACACATAATCTGCAAACCAGGCCGATTCGTTCCAGGTTGGGGTCAGGGCCACATGGCATTTGATCTTTTCTTCATCTTGCAAGGCCTTGAGCCACATGAAGCCGTCGGGATTGATCCACATGGGATTGTAAACCCGCGTGAAATAAACATCCACCGTTCCCCGCCCCTCTTCCAGGAAATGGGGGAGCAAGAAGCTCATCTCGTAAAAGGCCAGAGGCCATTCCACGGGGAGATGCAGCTCGTTCCAGGCGTTGAACGCGGGCGGTTTCTTGAAGGGCTTGGGCACGAATTTGTTCCAACTGTTGGCCGATGTGCCCCCGCGCACGCCCACGCTGCCCGTGAGCACATTGAGGAAAAAGAGCGCCCGCGCCACCTGCCAGCCGCCCAGATTGCCGATACTGGCGCTGCGCCAGGTGTGGGTGGCCAACTTGCCGTCGCAGTCGGCCACATATTGCGCAGCCTCGCGGATGCGCTCGATAGGGACTTGCGCCTCGTCGGCCGCGCGCTCGAAAGTGAACTCCGCGTACAGGTCCTTGAGCACGCGGTCGAATAATTCATATTTGGGAATGATGGCGGCTTCGATCTCGGCCTGCAAAGCGGGATCGTTCACGCTCAATTTGCCTTCGCGGATCGCGTCCAGGGTCTCTTGCCAGTTCACCCAGCGCCGCACGAATTCCTTGTCGTAAAGGTCGTTTTGAATGAGATGGTTGGCGATGGCCAGGAGCACCACCGTCTCGCTGCCGGGCCAGGTGGGTAGCCACACATCGCTTTTGCTGGCCGTGTTGCTCAGGCGCGGGTCGAAAGTGATGAGCTTGGCCCCTTTCATCTTGCCCTCGATGATGCGCTGCGCGTGAGGGTTGAAATAATGCCCGGTCTCCAGGTGCGCGGAGACGAGCATGATCACGCGGGCGTTGGCGTGGTCGGGGCTGGGCCGGTCGAACCCGCCCCAGAAGAAATAGCCCGCCCGCGCGCCGCTGGAGCAGATGTTGGTGTGGCTGTTGTGGCCGTCCACGCCCCAGGCCTGGATGCAGCGATTGGTGTAGCCATCTTCGCCGGGCCGTCCCACATGATACATGATGCCGTCGCGACGTTTCAGTCGGCTCTCGCGCATCTTGGCCGCGATCTCATCCAGGGCCTGGTCCCAGGTGATGCGCTTCCACTTGCCCTCCCCGCGCTTGCCCACCCGCTTGAGGGGGTAAAGAATGCGTTCGGGATCGTAGATCTGGTTGTGGGTGGCCGGGCCTTTGGCGCAATTGCGGCCGCGGCTGCCCGGATGCGCGGGATTGCCCTCGAATTTCTTGATCTCGAAAGAAGTTTTGTCCACATAGGCCAACAGGCCGCAGGCGCTCTCGCAGTTGAAGCACACGGTGGGAACCAGCATATAGCGCCGGGGCACGCGTCGCGGCCATTCTTTGCCATCCCATTCCACCCAATCATCCCACATTTCCGGCGGCGGATACTGGCTCATGCGGCCATCTGGATGAATGACGGTGGTCATTTGCACCGGTTCGCGCTCGGTCTGGCCGAACGCGGGCAAATCCTGGCCGCCGACATTGGTTTCGCCCTGCGCGGGCGGTCGCGGGGCCAATGGCGGCTCGCGACGCAGCGCGGTGTAAAGCAAATTGCGGATGCGAGAATTATCGCTCATACGATGATCCTGTTGACAATGAATCTGTTGACAATGTCAAGATGATAAGGCAAAAAGGCTTAGCTGTTAGGTATCTCCTGAGGCGCCATGACAAAGGCGTATTCGTAGAAGTAAAGGCCGATGATCGCTGCCAGTCCGGCCAGGGCCGCGGCCAGGGGGAGGCCCGTGAACAGCAGAATCAAGGGGATGACGTGGCCCACCAGGATTGCGCCCCACCAGAAATGGCGCTTGTAATGGCCGTGGCTGATCTCGTGCGCGGCCTTCGCGGCCACTTCGCTGGCGTGAGGCATGCCAAATTCGCCCACCAGCGTGATAAAGAGATCAACGATGAGCGAAAGGCCAAATGCGATAACCGCCGTCGAGACCAGGCCGTTGGGCGCAGGCATGAACGCGGCCGCGATGAGCAGGGTTCCACTGCCCACCATGAACGCTTGCACCACCAAATGGAAGGGCAACAACCCGCTTTGCCACAAGTCGCGGCCCTCGGCCTGTCCGAAAAGGAACGCCGTGTAGATGGCCGTTCCCACCGCGAGCAGGCCGCCGACGATGGCCGCGGGAACCCGCGCCATTTGCACCACCGAAGGCGCCAGAAAGCCGAAATACGCGGCCAACTCGGCCAGCCACCACAACCCGACCACAACCGTGAATCCCACCAAGAGGAACGCGCCGCGAGCCAGCCAACTCTTCCACTGCGGCCGGAAGAGAATGCTGAAAAAGCGTTCCGGTCGGTCGAGGTCGTAGATCAACAAAAGCGTGGTCACGCCGAGGAAAAGCAGGCTCAGGAATCCGCCCGTTAGGAAAAACAGGGGATCGAAATCGAAAAGATTGAACAACACGCCCAGACTGAGCACAAAAAACACCCCGGCCGCAATGCCTTTGGTCACCAGATAAGCGGGAACGGGCCAATGCCAGGGTATTTTATGCTGCGCGTTGTAACTGGTTTGCACCATGTGCCCGGCCATGCGACCGCCAAACTGAATGGGGCCGTTGGCGGGGTCGCCCTGCGTTTGCGGCGTGCGGATGGGCGTCCCCGAATGCGCGGCCGGCGCGGGGCTGTCGTTCCAGAGGGCCAGCTCATGCTGCGCGTGAGGTTGGGCGCGGCCGTTGTGATCATTGTGATCGGGTTTGCCGTGCAGAGGAATCACATCGGCCCAGAGAAAGGTCTTGGGCGCGCGTTCGGTGGCCGTGGGATGCAGCGCCACATCGTTGCCCTCGATGTAAAAAAGCTTGGGCGCGGTGCCCTGCTCGGGCTTGCGCACCACCACTTCGTGCGTGGCCAAGATGCGGCTGATCTCCGAGTTGGGGTCATCCATATCGCCGGAGATAATGGCGTGTTCGGGGCACACCACCACGCAGGCCGGCTCCAACCCCACCTCGACGCGATGCGCGCAAAAATGGCACTTGGCCGCGGTGTGCGTGTTCGGGTCGATGTAGATGGCGTCGTAAGGACAGGCCTGCATACAGGCTTTGCAGCCGATGCAGATGGCGGGATCGAACTCCACGATGCCATCATGCCGCTGATACATGGCCGTGACCGGGCAAATGCGCACACAGGGCGGGTTCGCGCAATGGTTGCAGCGCGTCACCTGGAAATGTCGCCGCGCGTCCGGGTAGACCCCGGTCTCGACATACTTGACCCAGGTGCGATAGACGCCTAAAGGCACTTCATTCTCGCTTTTGCAGGCCGTCGAACAGGCGTGACAACCAATGCATTTGCGATTGTCGATGACGAATCCGTAGTTCATAAAGCCTCACTCAATAAGCGTCACTGAGCGCGCAAATATTCTTGCCCAGTTCCAGCGTGCTTGCCGCCTCTTCGTCCGGCTCGCTGAGACCGGCGTTTACGCGCTTGATCTCGATGTATTGTTCGGGCATGAAAGGCAAATGACTGAGGACATACTGAATGAATGCTTCGCGGTCTGCGTGTTGCAGACCCTTGTTTTCGCGCCACACCGCGGCCAAAGGTCTGGCGAAAGAGCCGTCTTCATTGGCTTCGTCCGCTCGAGCGTAATGGCCGGGCAACAGGAGAGCCTCATCGGGAACGCGTTGTTTAATAATTTCGAAGATGGTCTCATACACCAGTGGCGCCCAACGCTCGCCCTGGCCACCCAGATCGGGCCGTCCAAAGCTCTCTATGAAGATATTGTCGCCCGTGAAGAGATATTGGCTGCCATCGCTCGCCGTGGCCAAGAAATTCACCTGCCCCAACGTGTGCCCCGGCGTGTGGATCACCTCGATGGTGAAACCGCCCACCCGAAAAGTCATGCCGTCATCCAGCATGTGATAAGGTTTGCGCGCGGGGAGCATGTCGAATGGATGGATGCCGTCGTAGGGATGCAAGTAATAAGGCGCGGCGGTTTGCTCTTGCAGATGAAAGCCGCCGCTGATGTGATCGGCGTGGGCGTGCGTATCGAGCAGCAGCCGAAGCTCGGCCCCTTTCTCACCGATGAGTTCGAGATACTGATCGGTATGGCGCAGGGGATCGATGATCGCGGCCTCGCCTTCGCTAATAAGCACATGGCTCAGGCACCCGCGCGCGGGGCGGTCGATCTGGTAAATGCTATATGATTCGGTTTCGACAATGGGATGGCGCGCGTAATAATCGCCCCAGGCCTCCATGCCATCGGTCAGATTCACCGCGCGATAGCCTTCGTCATCCAACAGCGAGGCCACAAGATCACTTGCCGCGCCCTGTGCACAAACCACAATCACCAAATCCGCGCTTCTGGGCACGCGCTCCAGCGCGCCGCTATCCTCATCGAAGAACTGAAAATAGGGTATATTGACGGTTTCTGGCGTGTATCGTCCCTCGATGCGCCATGCCTCGAATTCCTCGGGCTGGCGCACGTCCAGAATAAATGCATTGTTGGGACGGCTCATGATCTGATACAATTCATGAGCGGTAATGGAGTCTTGGCCCTTCAAAGCGTTGAGAATGGGGTCTTCGGACACACCAACAGGGGGAGATAATACAGCCATGAATGCCTCCTGGCGACGGATGGATTGGAGTGTGAGGCGCGCAAACGCGACTCCTGCTGGATAAAAGCATAACAGGAAGAGGGGATGACTATCATCCCCCGATTGGGTCGCGATGACTCACCCAAAAGGGTGAAGGGTCGCCAGGGATGAGCGACTCAACTCTGAGCGCGGGCCAAATGCGCCAAAAGGCGCTCGCGCTCTTCTTCCACAATGCCGGGATCGAGTTTCTTATACAAAGGCGCGGGTTTTTGTAGCTTCTGACCAGGAGGCAACGTGGTCGGCTCCCAACGCGCTTCGATCTGGCTGCCATCGTAACGCAGCACCGGCCGCGTCCCGCGCGCGTCGGTGACCTCTTCCACGTAGAGGTTTCCGAAAATATCCCCTTCGTAACCCAGGTAGCGATGCAATTGCTGCGTTGTGAACGGCAAGAAAGGATTGAGCAGCACCTTGAGCCGGTCGATGACCTGCAAAGCCACATAGATGGTGGTGGCCGCGGCCGCGGGGTCGGTCTTTATCTGCGCCCAAGGCGCTTTTTCGTTGAGATAGCGATTGGCGCTGTGGGCCAGCTCCATGGCTTTGGAAAGGGCCAACTTCAGGCGCACCGCGTCCAGCTCCGCGCCCACGCGCTCGAAGGCGGCCTCTGATTCGGCCAGCAAAGCCCGATCCACCTCGCCCAACTCGCCCGGCTCGGGCACGCGGCCCTCGAACCGCTTATAAGCAAAGCCCAGCGTGCGGTTCACCAGATTGCCCCACGTGGCCACAAGCTCATCGTTGTTGCGCCGCAAGAACTCCTCCCAGGTGAAATTCACATCGCGCGTTTCGGGCGCGTTGATGGTGAGCGCATAACGCAAGGGATCGGGATCGTACCGGCTGAGGAAATCGGGCAAGTCGATGGTCCAGCGTCGGCTGGTGCTGATCTTCTTGTCCTCGATGTTCAGATATTCATTGGCCGGAACATCGTAAGGCAAATTGAGGCCGCGACCATCCGCGATGAGCATCGCCGGCCAGATGATGGCATGGAAGGGCGTGTTGTCTTTGCCAATGAAATAATAGGAAAGCGAGGCGGGGTCTTTCCACCAATCCCACCAGGCCTCCGGCTCGCCTTTCAGCGCGCAGACCTCGCGCGTCGCGCTGAGATAACCGATCACCGCGTCGTACCACACATAGATGACCTTGTCTTCATACCCCTCCACCGGAATGCTAATGCCCCAATCGATATCGCGCGTGATGGCGCGGCCGCGCAACTCACCGCTTTCGGCCTGTTGGCGCGCGTAATTGATCACATTGGGCCGCCAGTGCTCCTTGTCCTCGCTCAACCATTTGGCCAGATGCGGGCTGGCCTTGCCCAGATCGAAGAAGAAATGCTCGGTCTCCCGCACCTCGATCTGGCTCTGACCGCAAATCTTGCAGCGCGGGTCGATGAGTTCCACCGCGTCCAGCGTGTTGCCGCAGTTGTCGCACTGATCCCCGCGCGCTTCCGGGTAGCCGCAGATGGGGCACGTTCCCTCGATGTAGCGGTCGGCCAGAAAACGTTCATCGACCAGGCAATAGGGCTGCTGCTGGCGATCCAGATAGATGTAGCCGTTCTTGAGGTGGTTCAAAAACAGCTCGTGGGTGACGTTCCAGTGATTTTCCGTGTCGGTGTGGGTGAAAAGATCGAAGCTCAGCCCCAAATCCTTGAAGGATTGCACGAAACGCCGATGATAATAATCCACAATCTCGGCCGGGGTGACGCCCTCCTGAGCCGCGCGCACGGTCACGGGCGTGCCGTGGGTGTCGGAGCCTGAAACCATGAGCACGTCGAACCCGCGCAGACGTTGATAACGGGCGAAGATGTCGGGCGGCAAATACGCGCCGGCCACGTGGCCCAAGTGGCGGTCGCCGCTGGCGTAGGGCCAGGCCACGCACACGAGATAGCGGGGAGAGGTGAGATCGTTGGACATGGAATAATCGAGACAAATGCAGAGAGAGCGAAGAGCGGCAGGGGGCAAGTGGCAGGTGGTAAGGGGCGGGTGGCGTCTCAACCTCAACCTTAACCTCAACCCGCCGACCTACGTAGACCAACGTAGACGAAGATAGACGATGGGCCTTTTGGTCTATGTTGGTCCTATGGTCTATGTTGGTCTGGTCGCTCATCACGACATGACCTGTCCGACCAACCTCGGACTTTAGACCTAGGACGTTGGACTATTTACAAAGCAGCATTGTAGCATAAGCGCCGAGAAACAATCAATAAGAGAGCCGCGCGCTGCTTCGATTTCGCCGCAATTCATGGTTCAGGCGGTCGGCCTTGCGGCCGCAAGCCCAAAAGGGAAAAAACAACACCCGCACCACAAACGATGCGGGTGTGACTCAAAAGGAGGTCAAGAATGCCGCTTGGAACAATTTAGTCGCGGATGATGCGAGCGAGAATGTCGCCTGCCTCGATAAGCAGATGCTCCTCGCCGTCGATTTTCACCTCGGTTCCCGAGTATTTGGGGAACATGACCACGTCGCCGACCTTCAATGGCGTCTCGTCTTCGTCTACATCAGGGCCGATGGCGACGACTTCGCCCTCTTGGGGCTTTTCTTTGGCGGTCTCCGGCAAATAGATGCCGGCTGAGGTGCGGTCTTCCTGCTTGAGAATCTTGATGAGTACGCGTTCTCCCAAGGGTTCGATCTTCATAGTGCTTTCTCCGGTCGTTTGGATTGAGATTGAGGTGCTTAGCGTTATTTTTTAAAAAAGCGCTGCTATAATGATAAGGCAAATCAGTTTTTTCGCAAATCTAGCAACTGATCAATTCTGGCCTTGTCAAAACCTACGATCACCTCCTTGCCAATTTTGATGACCGGCACGCCCATTTGGCCGCTCATGCGGACCATGTCGCGCGCCGCGGCTGGGTCGCGAGAGACATCGACCTGTTTGTATTTCACATTATGTTCGCGGAAGTATTTCATGGCCCGCTTGCACCATCCGCAAGTGGGCGTGGTGAAGATGAGCACTTTTTTCTGCTTCTTTTTCTTGTCTGTCTTGGCGGCCATAGGAAAATCACCTGCATGATGTCTGAAGTTGAAGGTTGTCGATCAAACATTGGATGCAAATTAGCCTGGGTCGGGTTACATCGCTCTCACAGTTTTCTTTCGGGCCGATTTCTTTTACAATGGGTTTTGGCGGCGGGTGTGAGGCGGCGCGCGGCAATCATCAGGAAGCCCGACCAGTTCATGCCGAATGCTTGCCTGCGCCCGCACCGTTTCGCATTGTCTTGCATTTTGCTTTCGATTTGCATCTCGCTTTCGTTCTTTCATCATGGCTATTCCCGATCCCACACTCCACTTTCTCTGGCTGGAGGTTGCCGATCTTATCCGCTCGGTGGACTATTATCGCGTGGCTCTCGGCCTTCCTGTGCAAGAACAGTCGGATAGCCTGGCCGTTGTGCATCTGGGCAACAGCAAATTGTATCTGGCTGTTGGTAGACCTTTGCCCGCCAATATCTTTGTCGCCATTGCTGCGCCTGATTTGGACGAACGACTGAAGCGATTGCGAGATTACGGCGTTCACGTTCCCGATCCCATTGATGAGGGCTGGGCCCGCTATGTCAACATCCTCGATCCCGATGGTTACCGGCTCATCCTTTTGCAAGAAAATGTCTGATCCCAACACCGTTGTCAAGGCCCTTATAAAGGCTGTCTATGAACGTTTGCACGAGCAGTACGGCGTTCGCCGTTGGCGTCGTCGTCGCGATCCGGTCAGGCAGCTGGTGGTCACGATTCTCAGCCAAAACACGAACGATGTCAATGCGCTTCGCGCGTTCGATGCACTGCAAGAGACCTATCCCGATTGGATGGCCGTGATGACCGCGCCCACCCATGAGTTGGCCGAAGTCATTCGTTCTGGCGGGTTGGCCAATCAAAAAGCGCAGCGCATCCAACATGCATTGCGGCGAATATATGAAACGCGCGGCGAATTCGATCTAGACTGGTTGGCCGAACTCTCACTCGAGGAGGCCCGGGCGTGGCTCACCTCGCTGGATGGCGTTGGCGCAAAAACCGCCTCCATTGTGCTGCTTTTTAGCTTGGGTCTTCCCGCTTTTCCGGTGGATACTCATGTGGGTCGCGTGTTGCGTCGCGTGGGCGTCGCGCCGGCCAAAGCCTCGCCCGACCAGATCATGGCCATTGTCGAGCAGGCCGCGCCGGCTGAGTGGTTTTATTCATTGCATCTGAATCTCATTCGGCACGGCCGCGGCGTTTGCCGCGCCCGGATCCCGCGATGTGAAGCGTGCGCGCTCAATGACATCTGCCAACACTATCTGGCGCACACGACGCATGAACCGTAGGATGCTATGGTTTCACCGTTTTTGTGTTCGCTTCTCTTGCCCTATCTCAGCTGGATGGTCATCATTTTCGGAGGAGCGTTTGTTGAAACCGGCGGTGGATCGTGGCGAATATATGGTAAGAATAGTGGGCTGAAGGCAAATGGACTGGATGCAAACGTCCCTGTCTCGGTTTCTTCGGCCAACACCAAATTCAGACCGAAACTTGCCGATAGCGATATGATCAAGAGGAAGATGAGAATATGACGTTTCCAAAACGATGATGACATAATGTTCCTTGAGCGATAAGAGGCTCGGCCTGTTGCGGCGAGCTTGGTTGTTTTCCGACGCGCATCATGATGTCTGCATTATATCACGGATGTTTCGCCATGGGCCCACCTGTTTGGCCAGTATGCACCTGTCCCTTGTTATGAGCGTCAACGTTTTTCTTCGGCATCGCGCCCTTAAAATTCGAGATGTGTATTTTCGGTGGGGTGCGCGCACCTATATTATGGGCATTCTCAATGTCACGCCCGATAGTTTTTCGGGCGATGGTCTTTTGAGAACCGTCGATGTCATCGACGCCGCGCTGCGGCAAGCGCAGCGCATGTTGGATGAGGGCGCAGACATGCTCGACATTGGCGGCGAAAGCACCCGGCCGGGTTCGGAGCCTATTCCCGCCCATGAAGAGATGCGTCGCGTGCTTCCCATCTTGCGCGAATTACGACAGATGACCAACGCGCCTATTTCCATCGACACCAGCAAAGCGGTGGTCGCGGCCGCAGCCATTGAGGCCGGAGCCGACATGATCAACGATGTTTGGGGTTTGCGCCTGGACCCCGACCTGGCCCGCGTCGCGGCCGACGCGCGCGCGCCCGTCGTTCTCATGCACAACCGCCTCACCCCAAAGGCGGCGAGCATCGATCCGGCCCTGGGCGGGCGGTATGTGGGCGTCGAGTATGAGAACCTGGTCGAGGATGTCAAGCGGGAGCTGGGCATTTGCCTGGAGATCGCCCATCGCGCGGGAATCGGCGATGATCGCATCATTTTGGACCCCGGCATTGGCTTTGGCAAGACCGTCGCTCAAAATCTGGAGCTGCTGAACCGTTTGCACGAAATTCGCGCGTTGGGTTATCCTTTGCTTTTGGGCGCCAGCCGCAAGTCATTTATCGGCTACACCCTCAACCTGCCGCCAGACCAACGCGCCGAGGGCACGGCTGCGGCCAACGTCATCGGCATCGACCGAGGGGCCGACATTTTGCGCGTGCACGATGTGCGCATCAATGTTCGCGCCGCGCGCATGGCCGACGCCATCCTGCGCGAAGGAAATAGGCGAGGGGCTTGAACCGCCGAGCCGTCGCCTCGATGATGTTGATTAAGTCGGGGCGACTCGCCCTCATCTCGGGCAACCTTCACACCTCGCGTCGCGCGCACTATGCATTCACGTCATCTATGAAGCCATTTCGTTTTCTTTTCCTTTCGCTTTTTCTCATCTTTTTTGGCGCATGTGCGACCGCGCGCCCGACAAACAGGGCCTTCCAAGACCCCGCGCCCACCCACGCCTCGACCGCCACTCGCCCCCCCGCGCTTTCACCCACCCACACCCCAACCCTCTCGCCTAGCCCCACCTCCACGCCTAGCCCAACCTCCACCGCAACGCCCACCTCCACGCCCAGCCCAACGCCTGGCCCCACCCCAGATGGCGAGACGCGCGCGGTGCGCGTGCCCATATTGATGTATCATTACATTTCCACGCCACCGCCCAACGCCGATGCTTATCGCGTGGGCAATTCGCTCGATCCCCAAATCCTGGCTTCGCACCTCAATTATTTACAAGCCGAAGGATATACAACCATTTATCTCAAAGACCTTCTCTCTTATTTGGCCACCGGTCAGCCTGAATTGCCCGCCAAACCCATCATTCTCACTTTCGACGACGGCTACAAAGACGCGTATCTCAACGCCTTCCCTGCGCTCAAGGCTCGTAGCATGGTGGGAACTTTCTTTGTCATCACCGACTTCGCCACGCTGGCCGCGTCCGACCCCAATTACAGCCTGTGGATGAATTGGGACGAAATTCGGGAGTTATCGGATGCGGGCATGGAGGTCGGTTCTCATAGTCGCAATCATCCCAATCTGGCCGGAAAGGATGTGGACTATTTGGTGTGGCAGGCTTTGGGTAGTAAGGAGACCATCGAGGCCAATCTTGGTTATCATCCTCGCATTCTTTCCTACCCGGCCGGCTCTTACGATCAACAGGTCATCGATGTGTTCCGGTCGGCTGGCTTTTGGGGCGCGGTCACAACCAAGTTGGGAAACCTTCACAGCAGTCTGCGCCCTTTCGAACTCAAGCGCATCCGCATCACCAACACCACCGATGTGTCCCAATTGGCCGCGTTGTTGGCTTATGATTGGGGCGATTGAGGCAAGAGAGGTGCGATAACCCTGGTTTAGGCGAAACGCGGCGCCACAAAACGAGGCAATTTGTAACGCGAGAATCTCCCAGGAGCGTTATCATGGAAACCATCGTGCTGGACGACGTGTTGGAACGCATCCGCGAGGCGCTAGAACGCGGCGATCTGCAAACGGCCGCGGCCATCATCGAGAATTATCGCCCCGCCGACCAGGCGGACCTGTTTTCCGAGCTGGACGAAGAGCATCAGGTGGCGCTCCTGTCCGAAATCGCACCGGAAGATTCGGCCGATATTCTGGAGGAATTGGACGATGAGCAGGTGGCCGATCTCGTGGCCGAGCTTTCGGACGAGGAAGTGGCCCGCATTATGGAGGAAATGGAGCCGGACGAGGCCGCGGACCTGTTGGGAGACGTCTCGCCTGAGCGCGCCGAGGCCCTGCTCTCTCGCCTCGAGGATCCCGACGAAGTGCGGCCCCTGCTTCTTCATCCCGACGAAACCGCCGGCGGTTTGATGACCTCTGAATTTCTGGTCTTGCGCCGTCGTATGACCGCGGCCGAGGCCATCGAGGCTATCCGCCGGTGGAAGCCCGAATCCGAAACCATTTATTATCTCTTTGTGGTGGATCGTTTCGGTCGTTTGGTGGGCGTAGTCAATTTGCGCCAACTCATTGTGGCCGATCCGCACGCACTTATTCAGGACATCATGGATCCAGATGTGATTGCAGTGCGCGCGGGAACCGATCAGGAGGAAGTCGCCCGCATCATGACCCGTTACGATCTTCTGGCCCTGCCTGTTGTGGATGCAAACAAC
The DNA here is from genome assembly GCA_013151415.1 of Chloroflexota bacterium. Classification (GTDB taxonomy): domain Bacteria; phylum Chloroflexota; class Anaerolineae; order J102; family J102; genus JAADII01. The sequence continues at coordinate 18,242 of JAADII010000175.1, read as the reverse complement.
ATTCTTTTGGGCGTCATCACCATTGATGACATCATTGACGTGATCGAGGAGGAGGCCACTGAAGACATCCAGCGTTATGGCGGCGCCGAGCCCCTGGAACGATCTTATCTTGACACTTCAGTGGTGACTATCTGGCGCAAGCGCGTGGGTTGGCTTCTACTCCTTTTTATCACCGCCACCCTCACCGGCTCGGTCATGCTCTTGTTCAAACAGGAGCTGGAGTCGGTCGCTCTTTTGTCGGTTTTCATTCCCCTGCTCATTGGCACCGGCGGCAACACCGGTTCGCAAACCACGGCCACCATTATTCGTTCTCTGGCCGTGGGTGATATCGAGCCCCGGCAAGCCCTGGCTGTGTGGTGGCATGAGTTTCGCGTGGCCATTTTGTTGGGCCTGGCCATGGCCGCGGCCGGATTCATTCGCGCCATCACTTGGGACGCCGGCATCGATCTGGCCCTGGTCGTCTCCCTCTCCATCCTCGCCCTCATCATCTGGGCGACCACCGTGGGCGCACTTTTGCCTCTTCTTGCCGAACGCATTGGCATCGATCCGGCCATGGTCTCCGGCCCCCTTATGAGCACCCTTGTCGACGCCACCGGGCTTCTCATCTATCTCTCCATCGCTCGCCTTATCCTGATGACGGGATAATGGATAAATGCATGTCAGGCGCTATTTCAAGCGCGGGCGGCCCATGTATAGAGCCATGGCGCCATCGCGCGGACATGACGAACATAGAGCAACATGCGACCAAAATGACCATCGCCCCATCTTGCGATGCAAATGAAGCGTTTTTCCCTGCATTCAGGCGGTTGCATAAAGCAGACCTACAGTGCGCAGGCGCACGCCGAAACGGATGAAAATCGCTTGCGCCGACCAACGTAGACCAAAGTAGACCAAGATAGACGATGGGCCTTTTGGTCTATGTTGGTCCTATGGTCTATGTTGGTCTGAGCGCTCATCAAGGCCTGTGCGACCGACATCGGACATTGGACGCTTATTTTCGAAGCAGGACTGTGTAACTGAAAGGATAAGGAGAACGTCGTTTCGACGCCATGCACACCTTACGCGGCGTTATCGAGCGCATCACCTATCATAACGAAGAAAATGGCTACACGGTGGCGAAGCTGGCCGCGGAGAAAGGCGGGCTGGTGACCGTCGTGGGCGCCATGCTGGGCGTGCATGTGGGCGAATCGGTGGAGCTGAAGGGCGCGTGGGCCAATCACCCCCAGTATGGGCGTCAGTTCAAGGTCGAGGATTTCAAGACGGTTTTGCCTGCAACCGCGGCCGGCATCGAAAAATATTTGGGGTCGGGTCTGATCAAGGGCATTGGGCCGGTGACGGCCAAACGCATTGTGCAACGCTTTGGCGCGGACACGCTGCGCATCATCGATGAAGAGCCGGATCGATTGATCGAGGCCCTGGGCGTGGGCAAAAAGCGGGTGGCCATGATCAAACAGGCCTGGGCCGAACAGCGTCAGATCAAAGATGTGATGATCTTTTTGCAATCGCACGGCGTGAGCACGGGTCTGGCCGTGAAAATCTACAAGCATTACGGCGACGCGGCCGTGGGCGTGCTCAAAACCGACCCCTACCGACTCCAGCGCGACATTCACGGCATCGGCTTCATCACCGCGGACAAGATCGCTCGCAATCTGGGCATTCCCCACGATAGCCCGGAGCGGGTGGCTGCTGGCGTGGCCTATGTGTTGAGCAAGCAGGCCGATGAGGGGCATGTCTACGCGCGGCGGGAGGAGCTGGTGAAAGAGGCCGCGAAACTGCTGGGAGTGAAGGAAACCCTGGTGGAGGAGGCCATCGAGCGCCTGCAGGCCGAGGAGCAGGTGAAGGTGGAGCCGGTGACCTATCGCATCGAACCCCGCAGCGAGCGCTTCGCGGAAACTCAGGCCGTGTATCTGACGCCGTTCTATTACGGCGAGATCGGCGTGGCCAATCGCTTGCGCCGGCTAAACGAGGCGCGGCTGCTTTACGGAACCACGCGACTTTCGGCCTTTGGCGCCATGAATTGGGATGCCGCGTTCGCGGCCTTGAAGCGGCGCGTGGGCGTGGACCTCGCTCCCGCGCAACGCGAGGCCGTGCGCACCGCGCTGACGCACCCCGTGACCGTGCTGACGGGCGGGCCGGGCACGGGCAAGACCACGACCTTGCGCGCGCTCATTCGTCTGCTCGAAGCCGCGGGCAACCGGTTCGCTTTGGCCGCGCCCACCGGACGCGCGGCCAAACGCATGGCCGAAGCCACCGGCCGCGAGGCCAAGACCATCCATCGCCTGCTCGAGGTGCAACCCAGCGAGGGGTTCAGCTTTCGCTTCAACGCGGACAATCCCCTGGATATCGACATGCTGATCATCGATGAGGCCAGTATGTTGGATCTGCTGCTCACGAATCACCTGCTCAAGGCCGCACCGCCGGGCGCGCATGTCCTCTTCGTGGGCGATGTGGATCAGCTTCCCTCGGTGGGCGCGGGCAATGTATTGCGCGACATCATCGATTCGGGCGAGGTGGCCGTGGTCAAACTAGAGACCATTTTTCGCCAGGCCGCGGATAGCTACATCATCACCAACGCGCACCGCATCAACCGCGGCCAGACGCCCCTTTTCCCCAAGGACGCGCGCGACTTCTTTCTCTTCGTCATCGAGGATGTGGAGCGTTGCGCGGACATGGTCATCGACCTGGTGCAAAATCGCATCCCCCGCCGTTTTGGCATCCCCTCCGAAGAGATTCAGGTGCTCAGCCCCATGCACCGCGGACCCATCGGCGTGGCCGCGCTGAATCAACGCTTGCAACAGGCTCTCAATCCACCGCGGGCCGGCCGGCCCGAGCGCGCGTTGGCCGGGCGGGTCTTCCGCGTGGGCGATCGCGTGATGCAGACGCGCAACAATTACGATCTCGAGGTGTTCAACGGCGACATGGGCGTGATCACGGCCATCGATGCGGTGATGCACACGCTCACCGTGCGCATCGATGAGCGGCTTGTGGTCTATGATTGGGCCAACGCCGATGAACTGGTGCACGCCTGGGCCATTTCCGTGCATAAGAGCCAGGGTTCTGAATATAGGGCCGTGGTCTTGCCCATCCATACGACCCATTTCATCATGCTGCAACGCAATTTGCTCTACACCGCGGTGACGCGAGCGCGAGACCTGGTGGTGATGGTGGGCACGCGTAAGGCCATCGCCATCGCGGTGCGCAACGATAAGGTCACCGAACGCAACACCGCGTTGGCCGAGCGGTTGGCTGGCGAACCGGGCCAGGTTAAAGGATTGATGCCCCATTGACCGTCCTCTACGCCACCCGCGCCAATATCTTTCGCAAACATTCCCGCTCCTCGGACGATAGATAATCGGCCTGATTTTCATCCCCGTCCAGGATGAGTTGACCTAGCCGACTGGCCGCCAGCATGCGCAAATCCTCTTCCAGGGGATTATCCAGCCGATGGTCGCCCACGATCTGGCCGTCTTTCATGCGCACGATGCGCCGCGCGCTTTGCGCCACGCGACGGTCATGCGTCACCACCAGGATGGTGGTTCCCTGATCCCGGTTCAGTTTCGTCAGCAAGGCCATGATTTCCTCCCCGCTTTGACTATCAAGGCTGCCCGTGGGTTCATCGGCCAGGATCAGGGCCGGGTCGTTGGCCAGCGCCCTTGCCACGGCCACGCGCTGTCGCTGACCGCCCGAAAGCTGGCCGGGCAACGCGTCCAGGCGGTCGCCCAGCCCCACCAGTTCCAGCAGATGCGCGGCCCGTTCGCGGCGTTCTTTTTTGCCCAAACTTTGGCCCTCCATGGGCACTTCCACATTTTCCCAGGCCGTGAGCGTGGGAATGAGGTTGTGTAATTGGAAGACAAAGCCGACGGTGCGGGCGCGAAACGCGTCCACATCCTTGATATGGGCCAGATTCTCGCCCGCGACCCACACTTCGCCCTCGGTGGGCTGATCCAGCGCGCCCAGAAGATTGAGCAGCGTGCTCTTGCCGCAGCCGCTGGGGCCCATCACGGCCACGAACTCGCCCGGCGTCACCGCGAGGTTGACGCCGTTCAACGCGCGCACGGCCGATTCGCCCGCGCCGTATATTTTCACCAGATCGATGGTTCGGATCAGGGCTTTGTTCATAGGGAGTTCACCGTTCGGGGTTCAATAGATCGACGCTTTCCAGCTTCCGCATCCAGGCCATGATTTCGGTTCGCGAATGAAGCCCCAATTTGTTCATGAGATTGGTCACATGATACTCGACGGTGCGCGCGGATATGTTCAAGCTCTCGGATATTTCCTGGTTTCTTTTCCCCTCAGCAAGCAGACGCAATACGTCTTGCTCTCGGGGGGTGAGGGTGCGCCAGATCGCGATTACCTCTTCTTCCCATTCGCGAATACGTTCCAATTGCTCTTCGCTCCAGAATGGAATGCCCTGATGCGCCCATTGCACCGCGCGCACGATGACATCCAACGAGTCATCTTTGAGAATGTAGCCCAACGCGCCGCTACGATACGCTTGTTGCATATAGCCCGGATGATTGTAGGCGCTAAGGAAAATGACCGCACTGGAGACCCCATCGTCGCGTAACTGCTGGATGAGTTGCACACCGGAATTTTCCTGCAATTTGAAGTCCACCACAATCACGTCGGGTTGTAACTGTCGGATCTGAGGGCGCGCTCTGTCGAGAGATTGGGCTGCACCGATCACGCGTGCATGGGGAGCCTGCTCTAAAGCCGCGCGTAGGCCCCATAATACCGAAGGATGATCATCGACCAGAAAGACAGTGGTGGCGGGCATGGGCGTTCAGTGGTTCAGTGTTCAGAAAGTGTACAAGGTTTGACGGGATGGTTCAAGTTTGGTCGAGGGGGGATGGCCGCGCCGAAGCAGAATCGGTGCAGGCGGCAAAAATAAGGATGACGTCACTTTTCTTCCAGCAGCGCGTCGAAATCCCAGGCCGCTTCGTACATCTGCCCGAAGCCCGTGCTCAAACTGAATGCATCCCAACGGCGGTCGCCCGACGCGTCGTAATCCAAAAACCAGATCAATTCAAAATTTCATCTTAGATCCCCGTAAAAATACGGGGGACAGATCGGCAAATGAGTGATAGACTGAAAATGTCTCGATTAGCTTCTATGCGACAAGCAGCGATCCGGCTGGCATGCTTGAGTAAAAACAGGCTATGTCAATCTGCATCATCACTTTTTGCAAGGAAAAGGAGAATAACAATGAAAAAGGCTTATATTATCACAATCCTGATAATGACAATTTTTGTCATCCTCTATATTGGACATTCGGTTACGGCGAGCAAGAATAGTTTTACGGAGTCAACCGAAACTTTCACTTATCATGTTGAAATAGATGACAATCAAAATGTGACAGTAGAAGTGGAACCATTATTCTATTCCTCTCAGCAATGGCGCAAGTATATGGAGCGCAATACCGAACGCAGTTGGCAACTGTTGAAAGATAAAGCTTCCCATGATAAGTGGATACCCGTCCAAATCGTTTTCTCTCACCCTGTGCCTTTGGAGGACATACTTTCTTGGTTACAACAAACTGAGTTTCGCCTCGAGAAGTACGTCGTTGCTGGTCACCGAAAAAATGATATTGCGGCCGGCTATGGGCCATTGAGCGGTTATCCCCCTGCTCTCCAAATTCCGGGAGAGCAACAAGTGATCCATTATGACAAGGGGGTTTTGGTTCTAGAAGGAACGACGCAGGTAAATGACAAAGGCTTAGGTTTTTGGTTACGAAATGACGAAGTGTTTTTGGTTGACACCACCGCGGTTGAATTAATGGATCGGTTGCAAAACGATGCGCGAGTCCGGCCATTCATCCAGGAGGAGGAAAAGATTTCATTTGTAATTCATTGGCCCCTAAGCCGTTTGTCCTGGGATTGGACGACACCGTAGAGTAGACGCAGAAATGAATCTCCCCACTATCATCCCCATTCTATTCCTCTAACAATGCGTTGAAATCACAGGCCGCTTCATACATCTGCCCGAAGCCTGTGCTCAAACTGAATGCATCCCAACGGCGGTCGCCCGACGCGTCGTAATCCAGAAACCAGATAAGGCTGCGCACCCGTGGCTGCGCGCTCACCTCTGTATACGCGGCTTGCAGCCAGCCGACGGGATAGTTTGAAGTTTGTGGAACGGGGCTCATCTATTGAGTCTGCATAACAAAACGCGCCCGCGTTCACGCAACCAGTCCAAGTCACCATGCCATTGCGCAAACAACATGGCGCCCCACGCCAACGATAAGACGATAAGATCGGGTGCCGTTTCTGCGTAACTAACCCTAGGAAGATGATCGACGGGTAACAGATGATGTATATTTATGGCGATGGATAGGATGATATAGAGCGGAAAAAAGAAAATTGAGGTAACAACAAACCATATCGCACGTTTCCAAATATCTTCCTTTTTCAGTGTTGTAGTCACAAAAAATATACTCACTTCCAAAATCAGTGAACTGAGCGCTGTAAGGGAGGCTGCATTCCCCTTCCAAAACAGTTCATCCAGTTTATATGCAAAACTTTCGGTCGGTGGCATCATCCACGCCGCAGTTGGCCCGGCGCTATATGGAGCCATCATCATCCTGATATCAAAGCGAAGAACAAAATACTGAACGCCCCATAACCACAGCATTGCGCCTAGGGAAAATAGCGGCAATCCAAAGTTTTTCAAATAAGAATCCGATTTCATCTTTATAATCCTTTCAATTGGGCAAAAATATTTTGAATAAAATTACCTTTCGGAATATGGTGATTTTTCAGTTCAAGATACTCTAAATATGATGAGCAGAAGACTGGCCACCTGCATGGGCGGCCAGTACAATAACTGATGGAATGACTGAGGTAGTCTCTTTAGCAATATCAATCGCTTCTCCTCTTTTCATAGAACCTAATTGTTGTTCCACAATCCATAACCAACAAGTTTTAAGCTATTGTACACCGCTTCAGGCCCTCCCGCGGTGTTTACACCTGTATCACCAAGGCAAATGTACACAGTATTAAGGGAAGTATGTCCACTGCCCAGAACGCCTCCATAACGCCATTGATAATAATCAAGCATGGCTTGAACTCTCAAGTCCCAGGGATTTGATCGCGTTCTAAGAGCATCTGGGTTCTGGACCGGTGGATCAAACCAATATGCAAATGTATAGTCCATGCCATCATCCTTTCCATCGCACCATGGATTTTGATACCAGACATAAGGTCCATAGTATGTCCAAGCAGCTAGCCCGGCATTTTCTATTAATTGTTCCCAATGTATACCAGATATTTGATTCGATTTAGCAACGTTCTCCGTAATATAATCTTCGCGGAGATCAATCAAAGAGTGTCCCAGTAATGTCGCCATTCTTTCGAACACCAGTGCTCTTTGCTCCAACTCCATATTCAGATAACACTCGTTTACCTCAGGCGACACCTCGTTGGAGAGTAAACGTTCTGCTACCAGATTAACTACTTGGTCATTAATTACACCTTTACACAATGGTTGCTTCAGATTGTCTTGAGTGTCACGTTCGGCGGTTGGTCCGCCCTCGGCAAGCGCGGGCGTTGCAAACGTGAGCAGCATCGCCACCAACAACAAGACGCTCACAATCTTCTGCATAACAACATTTCGTTGCTTCATGGTTGAACCTCCTTAAAGCTGAGTGAAATATGAAACGCAGGCAAAACACCTAACGATACTCCCATCATAGCATCCATTTCGGCATCTGTCCCCCGTATTTTTACGGGGTTTTGCCACGAATTTCGAAAAAAGTTTCCCGTCAAGCCCTCGGAACGCCAAGAATCTCCCTGAATTTCTATGGAATCTCCATCGAATCCCTATGTCACTCCCCTTCCAGCAGCGCGTCGAAATCCCAGGCCGCTTCATACATCTGCCCGAAGCCCGTGCTCAA
>JAADII010000175.1:0-10254 GCA_013151415.1 Chloroflexota bacterium | reverse complement strand
TACGCGGCTCGCAGCCACCAGGCGGGATAGTTCTGCGCCGGCGGGATGGGATCGTCGGGCGTGTAGGTGTTGGTTGAGGTGATGTAGAGGGGCAGGCCGCGTGTGACGAACTGACTGTCGATGACGGCCAGCCAATCGCGATAGACCCGGAAGCCAGCCTGCGCGCCATGCCAGGCCGGGCGCGGCAGGTCGTGCAGGGGCTCTTGCGCCCGCTCTGCTCCCTCCAGCTCTGGTGCGTCCGGGCGGCCCGGAGCCTGCACCGCAAAGCCGTGGGGCAAGGGCGCGGGTTGGCCCGCGGCCGACTTCTCTTCCGCGGCCTGAGCCACGTAGGTCACCAGGGTGTGGAAGTAGTTGAGCCAGGGGACATCGATGGTGTAGGGGATGTCGCCATTTTGGTCGTTGGTCCAGGGTTGCACCGGTCCCACCAGCACCCGCAAGACGGGCCGCGCCTGGCCCACCGCCTGCACCGCATTGTCGATGCGTTCCGGGGCCAGGCCATAGCCATTGATAAGCCGCGCGGCCCACGCGGGTGTGACCGGAGGCCCGTCCGCGCCGCGATTCGCGCCCATCGTGTTGTAGCCTGAGCCCAGTTGCAACGCGTAGACGCCGCTCAGGCGCTGGTCTCGGGCCAGACGTTGCAAGTAGGCCAGATACTCGGCCAAAGCCACCTCATCTCCTGCGGGCGGCAGGGATTGGCCCTGGTCGTAATCCACCCGCACGATGACCCGCAATCCCTGGGCCCGGGCCTGCGCCACCCGCACGGCCAGATCATCCACGCCCCAATAGGGTTCATCGTGCAGGCGGGCGTAGGTCAGCTCCACCGCCCACCCGCTGCGCCCGCGCCAATCCCGCTGCGGGTTGGGGAAGACCACGCCCAGCTTGGTGGGGACGCGCGGTGGTTCGGGAGCCGGTGCAGTCACATCGCCTACGCGCCAGCGGCCGCGTTCCCGACAACCGGTTTGGCAATCGCTATAAAAGACCACTTCGCCTCCCTCGCCTGGGTCGGCAATCTGCCAACGCCACTCCCAAGGCGGATCGTCTTGTTCCACGCGCTCCCAGGATTCGGGGCGCACAGACGCGTCATTCCAGGTGAGGAGCACATTGGGCCACGGTTCGATATCCCGGATGATCACTTGGGCGGAAAGTTGATTCTGCGAGGAAGCGGGCAAGAATGTCATTTGAGGCCACGGCCGATGTGTGAGCGCCTCGGGCGCGAACACGACCAGAATCTGGCCCTTCAAAGGCGCGAACCAAACCGCCAGCAGCGCCAGACCGAAAACTATCCACCAACGAAAGCGCCGTAAAAGGCGCGCGACCGATTTCATGGTTTCTCCACCGGGGCAGCGGGTAAGATGAATTCCACGCACAGACCATGATCCAATTCATGGGGCGGGCTCTCGAGTCGTAACTCTGAATGATGATGGCGCAAGATTTCGGCCACCAGGGCCAATCCCAGACCGCTCCCTGCTTTTTCCCCGTGTTCGGTGACGCGAAAGCGGTGCGTGACAAATGGTAGATGATCGTCGGGGATGCCGGGGCCTGTGTCGCAGAGGCGAAAGCGCACCCCTGATGATACGGCCTCTAGTCGAACGTCCGCTTCATCGCCGGAACGACAGAATTTGAGCACATTGTCCAACAGATTGGAGAGCGCCCTTCGCAGCCAAATGTCGTTGCCCATGACCAATGGCAGTTCGTCATCCATGGTTACGGTTATGGCGACCTTCCGCTCTTCGAATGCGGAAGCCATATCCTTCACCACCTCATTGAGCAGATGCGCAAAGTCCAAAGGGCGCATGGGCAAATGTTCGCGAGCCTCCAATCGTCCCAGGTCGAACATGTCGTTCATGAGCAAGCGTAGATGGCGGGCTTCGGCTTCGGCGACGTTCAGCGCTTCTTGCGCGAGGGCGTTTTCCAGGTTTCCGCGCTGCAACAGGCGCAGGTTTGTGAGAATAATCGAAAGGGGCGTCCGCAGCTCATGCGAAAGGTCTTTCATCAGGAATTCCACCAGGCGTTTTTGTTGGACCGCGGCGCTGACGTCTTGCAAAAACACCCATGCAGCCGCTTCTCGCGGCGCGATCTGCCAGGAAAGCGCCCTCTCGCGGGGCAGCACGACCGTGCGTTGCCTCACTTGCGCCGTAGTCAGGGCCTCGCGCACATCATCCAGGAGCGTTTCGCTCCAACCCTGATCAAGGGCGGAAATGGAAGCTTCTTCCTCCAATTCCAGCCATGCGCGAGCGCGAGCGTTGGCGTCAATGATTTGACCCTGCGCATCGAGAACCAAGACGCCTATGGGGGCTTGACGCCACAACCAATGTTCTCGCGCCTTCTCCATGCGTCTCATTCGCCACCGAACCCATTGCGCGCCCAATAGCGCCGCGAACAGCATCAAAACGGCGATGAAAAAAACCACGTAGCGTAATTCGAAAACCTTCATCTATGCTTTCGGCCTTCCATAGGCGGTTCAATGCGCCTCACTCCTCGGCCGTGATGTTGACGAACGCGGTCATGCCCCAGCGTAGGCGGGGGTCGAGTTCGGCCAGTTCGATGATGACGGTGTAGTTGGCCCCGCCCTTTTCCACCGTGCTCATGGCTGCGATGTGGGTGATCTCGCCCTGAAAGATTTCGCCCGGAAGCGAGTCGAAGGTCACCTCCACCGTCATGCCCTCTTCGATGCGCGTGACGTCGGTCTCGCGCAGGTCGGTGGTTTCCACGCGCATGTGGCGGGTGTCGCCCAGCATGATGGTGGGGACGCCCGGCGACGCGATCTCGCCCACCCGCACCAACACCTTGCCCACCTCGCCCGCGAAGGGCGCGATGATCTGAGTTTGGGCCAGTTGCGCCTGAGCCGAGGCCAACGCGGCCCGGGCCTGCTGCACTCGCGCTTCGGCCAAAGCCCTGTCTTCCGCGGTTGGGGCGTCGAGCAGGCCCTGCAATGCGGCCTGAGCGCGGGCCAACTGCGCCTGAGCGGCCTTGATATTGGCCTCGGCGATGGGAATCTGCGCCTTGGCGACGGCCGCCTGGCTCTTGGCGGCATCGATCTGAGCGCGCGCCACGGCCAATTGTCGCCGCGTCGCGCCCTGAAGAACGACCTCATATTCGGCCTGCGCGGCCTCGTAGGCGATGGTGGCCTGTTGCAAAGCCAATGCTTCGGGCAGCGCGCCCGCGTGGGGATTGCCGCGCACGATGTTGAACGCGGCCTGCGCCTGATCCAGGGCCGCCTTGGCCAGGTCCACCTGTTTCTTTGCGGCCAGGCGCTCGGCTTTGGTGGGGCGGCTGGCCAATTCATCGTATTGGGCCTGGGCGATGGCCACCTGAGCTTCGGCCGCGGCCACGGCCTCCTGCGCGTGCTGCAATTGCGCCTGGGCCAGGGCCACCGCGGCTTCGGCCGCGGCCACATCCGCGCGCGCGGCCTCGATCTCGGCCTGGGTCGCGCCGACCAAAAGCTTATCGCGCGCGGCTTCGGCCTCGCCCAGAGCCGCCTTCGCCACCTCCACCTGACTTTTCAGCACCGCGTTGTCCAGCTCCACCAGCAGATCGCCCGCCTCCACCCAATCGCCTTCCCGCACATGGATGGCCGCGATCGACCCGCCTGTGGTTGGGCTCAGGCCCGCCCATTGTTCGGGCGTTAGCTTACCCGAAGCCCAGATCACGTTCTCCAACGCCTGGGCCGCGGCCTCTTCCTGCGCGGCCTCCTGGGCTGTGGGTTCGGGCTGAGCCGCGAACTCGTTATAAGCCCACCATCCACCAAGGATGATGACGATGATGACACCGATAATGACAAGCGTGCGTTTCATTTGAGCCTCTGGGATCGGACGATGGGGCACTGGGACGATGCTTTTGATTCATTTACAGGGGTCTACATTTTTCATGTTGATTTACATGAGAAGAGTCTATCATACATCAAGGGATGATAGCAATCGGATCGCGTAAAAAACGTTTTTCACGCTCGAGCGCGTTTCGGGGCTGGGACGCCGCTCATCGCGAGGAGACCTTCTCCTGGGTGCGAGGATATGTTAGAATAATGTGAGTCACCTGACGCCAAAAAATCTTCCTAACCGAACCGAAGCATTGCTCTTCGGCGAAGTTTTTCAACCAACACACACAACCGATTGGGAGGATCCTGTTATGAAGGTCAAAGTGTTCGCCACGCTGCGTCCCTTGGTGGGCGCGGACGCGCTCGATTTGGAAACGGGTGCAGGAGACAAAGTTTCAGACGCTTTGCGTGAAATTATCCAACGTTGGCCACAGCTCAAATCCGAGCTCTATGACTCCAACGGTGAACTGTCGAACCGCATTCACATTTTTCTCAATGGTCGCGATGTGCGTTATTTGGGTGGGTTGGATATGGAAATTCCGGAGAATGCCGATCTGCGTATTTTTCCGCCGGTTGGGGGCGGGCGATGATCCCCTGGAAATTGGAATTTGATGGAGACCAGGCGAAGGTGCATCTCGAAGTGCGTAGCACGGCGCCCTGGTTGGTCGAACATTATCTTGTCAAATTGGGTGGGACTGTGGTGGAAAAGGAGCGTCTCGTGGTGGGGCCCGAATGGGAAGCCCGGATCGAGCGGGGCGAACCCGTGGCTTTGGGTTCGTTGCGTATTGGCGTAACCTTTTTAGACCTGATAGGCTCTGAGACGGCTTTACGCGAATTGATGAAGTCGCTGGAAATTTGGTTGATGCGGGGAGGGGGTTGAGCGCGCGCCATGAAAGTCAAGGTTATTCGCAGCGCTCGTCGCAAGAAGACCATCAGCGCCCGTTTGGAAGGCGACGTGATGGTGGTGCGAGCGCCTGCACAGATAGATGATGCAGAACTGCAAAGCGCCATTGAAAAATTGCGCAGTCGTTTGCAGCGTCGTCTGGACGCCGCCTCACTCTCGAACGACGATCTCGAAGCTCGCGCTCGCGTGCTCAACCGCCGTTATTTTGGCGGCCGACTGCATTGGCGCTCCATCCGTTGGGTGACCAATCAAAACAAACGCTACGGCTCTTGCACCCCATCCACGCGCGAAATTCGCATTTCACATCGTTTGGCCAAGACCCCAGTTTGGGTGTTGGATTATGTTCTGATGCACGAGCTGGCTCATTTGCTGGAACCCAATCATGGTCCGCGTTTTTGGAAGCTGGTGAATCAATACCCGCGCACCGAACGGGCGCGTGGGGTATCTCATGGCGTTGGGATTGGAAGAGGACGGAGAATGAGGGGAGCGGGTGCGCATGGGGCGTTGACTAAGAGCAAAACTCGGCGGGGATGAAAAACTAGCCGGTTGGGTGGTATCCTTTTGGGGATTTATGCGTTATCGTTATCAAAGAAGCGACCGGCTTCTACAATCACTTCTGTTCAAACCTTTAGACACACCCTTAGGGAGGTCATACATCGATGAAACGACGTTTGTTACTTGTGCTCGGCTTACTCCTCTTTGCCGCGCTATCCTTTTTCGTTGTCCCCAGCTATGCGGCTCCAGCCTTGACGCCGACAGGGGACGAAGACATTGAATTTGAAGGCTATATCGAATCAATCGACGGCGACGAATGGGTTATTGCCGGTCGAACGGTTTTTGTTGATGACGACACCAAGATCGACGAAAGAAAAGGGCCGGCTGAGGTTGGCGCTTATGTCGAAGTCAGAGCCGAAGAGCAGGACGATGGGTCGTTATACGCGACAAAGATCAAGGTGATCGAAGCGAACGAGACGCCTGAGCCGACCGAAACGCCGGACGAAACCGAAACGCCTGAGCCAACCGAGACGCCAGACGCCACTGAGACGCCCGAACCCACCGAGACGCCTGACGAGACTGAGACGCCCGAACCCACCGAAACGCCGGACGCAACTGAGACGCCTGAACCCACCGAGACGCCGGACGCAACTGAGACGCCTGAGCCGACCGAGACGCCACACGCCACCGAGACGCCTGAGCCGACCGAAACGCCAGACGCCACCGAGACGCCCGAACCCACCGAAACGCCGGTGCAAAAGGTCGAGTTTAAGGGCTATATCGAGTCCATCGGTGATGACGCCTGGGTTATCGGCGGACAAACCGTCTTGGTCGACGCCAACACTGTCATCGACGAATCGGAAGGCCCGGCTGTGGTTGGCGCTTATGTCGAGGTGAAAGCTATTCGCCAGAGCGACGGTTCTCTCTACGCTCGACGCATCAAAGTGGAGGAGTCTCACGAAACGCCCGAGCCCACCGAAACGCCGGACGCCACTGAGACGCCTGAGCCCACCGAAACGCCAGACGCCACCGAAACGCCCGAACCCACCGAAACGCCGGACGCAACTGAGACGCCTGAGCCCACCGAAACGCCGGATCCTGGCCCGCGCGTTGAGTTCCGCGGGGTTGTTGAGAGCATCTCCGACGCGCAATGGGTCATTAGCGGCCAAACTGTGCTTGTAGACATCAACACCGAAATCGATGAAAGCCATGGCCCGGCTCAGGTGGGCGCAACCGTTGAAGTGAAAGCGCATCGTCAAGCCGATGGCAGTCTCTACGCTTATCGCATCAAAGTCGAGGAGGCCGATGACGACGATGATGATGAAGACGGCGTCGAGATCGAATTCCAAGGATTTATCGAGGCCGTCAACGGCGATGTTTGGGTTGTCGCCGGCGAAGAGGTCATCGTCGATGCAAACACAAACATCGACGAGCGCGAAGGCAAAGCCGTGGTCGGCGCCTATGTTGAGGTGAAGGCCGAACGCCGCACCGACGGTTCGCTCTATGCACGCCGCATTCGCGTGCGCACTCAAGAAGAGGAAATGCCCGAAGTCGAATGGAAGGGCGCGGTCGAAGCCATAAACGGCGAGATATGGACTATTGGCGGTCGCGAAGTGTTGGTGGACGCACGAACCCGACTGGAAGAGGAAAATGGCCCCATTGACGTAGGCGTCTATGTCGAGGTGAAGGCTCGCCAGCAGACTGACGGAAGTCTATGGGCCGAACGCATTCGTAGCCGCAAGCCCGAAGATGATGATCTCAACGAAATGGAGTGGGAAGGCGTCATCGAAGCCATGCTTGCCACCGAATGGAGCGTTGGCGGCATTACTGTGACAGTGAACGCCGCGACGGTCATCGACGAGCGCGAGGGCCCTGCACAGGTGGGCGCAACCGCCAAAGTGCACGCGGTGCAACAGACCGACGGCTCATTGTTGGCGCAGCGGATTCGCATCCGCAATCGCGTGCCCGATGAATCGAAAATCGAGTTCCGCGGCCCCATCGACGCCATGGGTTCCAATGTTTGGGTGGTCAATGGCGTGACCCTTCTGGTGGACGAGGGCACGATTTTCGAAAACCTGGAGCGCGCCGCTTTGGGCGCGATCGCTGAGGTTAAAGCCCGCATCTTGCCGGACGGTTCTTTGTTAGCCATCTCCATTCGCATCGAAGGCGAAGTCTGGGACGCTCAGCGTGAAGTTGAGTGGAAAGGCGCTCTCGAAGCCTTTGACGACGTCAGTTGGACCGTAGACGGCCGCACCGTGGCCTTAGATGCTCAGACCGTGGTGAAAGGGCAACCCCGGCTTGGCGCTCTGGTCGAGGTCCATGCCCGAGTGCAATTTGATGGCAGCTTCTTGGCTCTTCGGCTCGAGGTTGAGGATGAGGCTGAAGATGTCGAATGGAAGGGCGTGGTCGAGAGCATCGGCGATTCGGTGTGGCAGGTTGGCGGTCGCACTGTCATGGTGGATGGTCGCACCGTATTCGACGAACGCAACGGCCCCATTGGCGTGGGCGTGTGGGTGGAAGTCAAAGCCCAACGACAAGCCGATGGCAGCCTGGTTGCTCTGCGCATCAAGAGTGAGGATGATTGAGCATGAAGGTTTTGTTCCATCTTTCCCTCGCTCTTCCGAAAGATGCGCGCCGTTTGTTTAGCGGGATTGTGCTCGCTTTCCTGTGGGTCAGCGCCTTTACGGCGCTGGCCCTCCCTGTTCAAGCGGCGCCGCCCCAACCCATCTCGCCCGATGGTCAGGACGCGCGTTATCCGGCCATAGCCGTGACAGCTTCGGGCGTGGTGCACGTGGTTTGGGAACAGGATAATGGTCTTTGGTCCACTCGCTTGGAGCAGGGCTCCTGGACTACGCCCGTGCAAGTGGCCGCCCAAGGCGAATCGCCAACACTGGCCGCTTCGCGGGTGGATGAAGAGGTGTATCTCGCTTGGGCGCAAGAGTTTGGCGGCGATTATGAGATATTTGCTCGTCGTTGGAATGGTTCGCAATGGTCGACGCCTCAGAATGTTTCGGACAATGATGGCGGTTCATCTTCGCCTGCATTCGCGGTTGCGCCCAACGGCCAGATTCATTTGGTCTGGGCCGACACAAGCCCGGGCGTGGAGACGGTGTATCACGCTATTTCCACGGACGGCATCGCCTGGCCCACGGCCTCGCCCATTCCCAACGCGCTCGGCGGAAGCCCCACCGCGGTTTTTGCACCCGATGGGACGCTTCATGTGGCCTGGCAGCATCGAGCGAACTTCGCGGAAAAACTACGAGTATGGGTCGCTAGCTACGCCGGTTCTTGGCAAGCGCCCACGGTTCTCACCGATGGCGCTCAACATGCATTGGCCCCCACGTTGGCCGCGGGCCCGGGTCGCACCCTCTTGACGTGGGAGGAAGGCGCTCAGGCGAAATTGGCGAATTTGAATCAAGGCGTCTGGCAGGCGTTGGCCGTCGAGACGGGCGGCGCTCCCGCTCTGGGCGTCACAGCCAATGACGTCGCCTACTGGGCCTGGGAGACCGATGCGGGATTTTTCCGTCGCTTTGGTCGAGGAGGTTGGTCGGATCCGTGGTCCTGGGCCACGAATGTCCAAAGTCGCGGCGACCTGGCCCTCGCGGTGAGCCAAGATCAGGTTCATATGGTCTGGGCTGAGCGCCAAAAAGGCGGCGTATGGCGGATCTTGTACAATTCGGAGAGTCTAAGTATGCTTTATCAGCCGATTTTGCTCCGCTAATACATTTCGTATTGCACCGCCTTGTTCCTCCTTCTCCTCGCTCTTCAATCCGCCCTTGGCGAAGCCGATGAAACCGCAGCGCTTGATGACGAAGTTGCGCTGGTCGAGCGCGCGCGTGAATTGGACGATGAAGCGTGGGAGCGCATCTATGCGCAATACTACCCTCGGCTTTACGGGTACCTCTACTATCGAGTTGGGGATCCTGATCTGGCGGAAGACCTGGTCGCGCAGACCTTCGAGCGAGCGATTCGACACATTGGCCGTTTTAAATCGCGAGGTGGGGGATTGGGCGGCTGGCTGACCCGCATTGCACAAAATCTCGCCCACGATCATTATCGTCGCCAAAAAGCGCGCCCCCCCGATCCTTTGGAGCTGAACGAGGCCTGGATGGGCGGCGGCGGCGATCCGGCTCATCATGCTTTGCGCACTGAATCGACCGAATTGCTTCGTCGGGCCTTGGAACGACTTACGCCAGACCAACGCGACGTTATCCTACTCCGATTCATTGCTCGCATGACTTCACCTGAAGTGGCTCGACACATGGGAAAGACCACCGGCGCCATCAAGGCTCTGCAACATCGAGCCTTGGCTGCGCTCCGCCGCGAACTGGAGGCGCTTGGCTATCATGGCCCCTCTTGACGAACGTCTAGACGCCGCCATTGATCGGCTCTTGGCCGGAGAATCTGCGCCCGATGATCCGGCGCTACGGCCTTTGCTCGCGACGGCCTCGATGCTTCTGGAAGCGCCCGTCCCTACGCCCAGCCGCTCGCAGGCTCGACGGCGGATGCGCGAAGCGTTGAATGCGGAGCGCGCTCGTCCCAGAAGTTTTTGGGATATGGTGAGGAACGGGTTGGGCCGGCTTTCGGCCCCCTCCCCGCGCCAATTGGCCCCGGCTTTTGTGGCCATGCTGCTCTTGATTCTGGCGCTGGGCGTTGTTCGCTCGTTGCCGGGCCAGCCGTTATATCCGATCAAACGCGGGAGCGAAGCCCTCGCCCTGCTCTTTATTCGCTCGCCCGAGGCGCAGGCCGATTATTACATGCGATTGGCGGATAGGCGCTTGAGCGAAATGGAGGCGTTGGCCGCGGCTCAACAGCCCGTGACCGCGGAGATGGTGCAGCAATATCATAACACTTGGGCCTTGGCCACCTCGGTTCCGGGCGCCGCGCCTGAACGGTTGAAAGCCAAAGCCCTGGAGCAGGCGGGACGTTTGCAAATGCTCGCCGCTCGATTGCCATCCGACGCGCGGCAAGCGGCTCTGGTTGCATTGGATGACATAAAGCGCTTCATCGGCATCGATGAGTTGCCTCCGCCCGCGCTCCC
>JAADII010000046.1 GCA_013151415.1 Chloroflexota bacterium | reverse complement strand
CCAATTATGCGCTGTTGGTGACGGTGCGCGATCGCGACGCGGAAACGCTGGCCATCTACAAGCCGCGACGCGGGGAGCGCCCTTTGTGGGACTTTCCTCACGGCACGCTCTATTTGCGAGAATACGCGGCTTATTTGCTTTCCGAAGCCCTGGGATGGAGTCTGGTGCCGCCCACGGTGCTGCGCGAGGGCGTTTATGGGCCGGGTTCGGTGCAATGGTGCATCGAAAGCGACCCCGAGGTGCATTATTACACCATCTACCCAAACCACGCGGACGATTTTCGTCGCATCGCGCTCTTCGACATCGTGGCCAACAACGCGGACCGCAAGGCCGGGCATTGCCTGCTGGACGAGCGCGGCAAGATATGGTCGATTGATCATGGCATTTGTTTTCACGCGGAATGGAAGTTGCGCACCGTGATCTGGGATTTCGCCGGCGAGCCCATCCCGGCCGAGATGTTGGCCGATTTGCAAGCTTTGCGCCGCAAACTGGCGTCTGAGCAGGGTTTCGCCCGCGCGCTGGCGCGGTTGCTTCTTCCTGAAGAGATCGAGGCGCTTTGCCAACGATTGGAGGATCTCATCGCGCTGGGTCATTTTCCTCATCCCAACCCCCACCGTCGCAACCATCCCTGGCCGCCGATTTGATGAGGTGGATCATGGGACGATGGGACGATGGACGATGAAAGGAGGTTTCAATGATGACAATTCATGAGGTCAAAGAGGATACGATGGGTGAAGAACAAGCGTCCATCGTCTCATCGTCCTATCGTCCCCATTCCGAAAACACACAACGAATACTCGCGCTATGATCTCCGTTTTAATCATCACCATCACTTTCACCATTTGGGCGGTCGTTCACAGCATTCTTGCGGACCACGGTCTGAAGAAACGATTCCGCGAGCGTTTTGGCGATCGCGCCTATCGGTGGTATCGGCTGGCGTACAACCTTTTCGCCATCCTCAGCTTCGTCCCCGTGCTCCTGGCCTACGGCATCCTCCCCAACCAGACATTATGGTCTGCGCCCGCGCCCTGGCGCTGGATCATGTTGGCGATTCAGGCCATCGGTCTTATTGGCATCGTGGTCGCGGTGTTCCACACCCATGTGGGCGAATTCGCGGGCGTGGCGCAATTGCGATCCGGCTACGATCCTGACCGGCCCGAACCCATGCGCATCAACGGACTTTACTGCATGGTGCGGCATCCCATCTACTTCTTCGGCTTGCTTTTGGTCTGGTTCTCGCCCGATGTCACCGTGAACGGCCTGACCTTTGCCATTCTGGTCACGCTCTACTTTTACTTCGGAGCCAAACACGAAGAAACGGGACTGCGCGCGGCCTATGGCCCGATTTACGACGCGTATCGCGAACAAGTCCCTATGCTCATCCCCCGGCCTCAGACATGTTCGCGAATTCGGCGCATCGTATTAAACGCCCGCTAGTCGATCTCGCACGCGACGCAAAAACTCGCCTGGTCTCAATACGCTTCACCAATTACATAACGTTCACGTTGTTCGCGCAGGCTTAGCAGGAGTTCTTCAGTAGTATCTATTTTCGCCTTGAAACGCGCCTTGCCTCTCCCAACCTTTGACGGAAAGACGATGAATTGGTATGCTTTTTGAATAGGAGGTTAAACTTATGGCGCTGAGCATCAACGATCGAGAAGTGGAAAACCTCATCGAACATATCGTTCAAGTAACCGGTGAGACAAAAATCGAAGCAGTGCGCATCGCCTTGACGGAACGGTATCAACGACTTGCCCGGCCATCTATGCCAAAAGACCGGAGGAAACGACTTCTCCAATTCTTGGAAAACGAAGTCTGGCCGCAGATACCATCCGATCAGAGAGGAAGACGGCTGTCCAAAGAGGAGGAAGAAGCCATCCTCGGCATTGGAGAGGCCGGAGTATGATTTTGGATTCCTCTGCTATTGTGGCCATTTTTCTTCAAGAGCCCGGTTACGAAAATCTCTTAATGAAAATGACCGCCGCCGAAGAAATCGGTGTCGGTGCACCCACCGTTGTTGAGAGCGGGATTGTGCTGTCAGCGCGACTGGGTTTTGATGCACGAGCACTTCTCGCTCACTTTCTTGAAGAAAGCGACATCTTCGTTATTTCGTTTAGTGCATCGCACATGAATGTAGCTATCGAGGCATGGCTCAGATATGGCAAAGGCCGACATCCTGCAAGACTGAACTTTGGCGACTGTATGGCTTACGCTGTGGCGAAGTTAGCGGGAATGCCACTGTTGTGTGTGGGTGAAGATTTTTTGCAAACGGATGTCATGATCGCCTGATTAAGTACGCGAAGCGTTGATACGACCATCCTATGTCTCAAGACGCCATTACCGTCGTCGGCGCGGGGTTGGCTGGTTCGGAAGCTGCATGGCAACTTGCGAACCGCGGCTTTCGCGTCCGTCTCTATGAAATGCGGCCTCGTCGCATGACCGAGGCCCATCAAACCGATAAGTTCGCCGAGTTGGTGTGCTCCAATTCATTGGGCGCGCAGGCCATGGACCGCGCCCTGGGTTTGCTCAAGGCCGAAATGCGCCGGCTGGACAGCCTCATCATTCGCTGCGCGGATGAAAACGCGTTGCCCGCGGGCGGCGCGCTGGCGGTGGGGCGCGAGAGCTTTAGCGAATGCGTCACCCAGGCCATCCTCGCTCACCCAAACATCGAGGTCATCCGCGAGGAGGTCACCGACATCCCGGACGGCCCGGCCATCATCGCCACCGGCCCCCTCACCTCCTCGGCCCTGGCCGACCGCATCGCCGAACTCGCGGGCCAAAATTACCTCTATTTCTACGACGCGCTCGCGCCCATCGTCACGCTCGAATCCATCCGCATGCCCCCGGCCTGGCGACAATCGCGCTACGACCGCGACAGCGGCCAAAGCGAGGGCGATTACATCAATTGCCCGCTCAACGAAGAGGAATATCGCGCGTTCGTCGAGACTTTGCGCACGGCCGAGCGCATCGAATTGCGCGAATTCGAGAAGGAGGACGAGCGATTCTTCGAGGGATGCCTGCCCATCGAGGTGTTGGCCGAGCGCGATCTCATGGCCCTGGCCTTTGGCCCCATGCGGCCGGTGGGATTGCGCGACCCGCGCACAGGCAAGCGACCTTTCGCGGTGGTGCAATTGCGGCAAGACAACCTGGCCGGCACGCTCTACAACATGGTGGGGTTTCAAACCAATCTCAAGTGGCCGGAACAGCGCCGCATCTTCCGCATGATCCCCGGCCTGGAAGAGGCCCGTTTTGTGCGGCTGGGCCAGATGCACCGCAACACCTTTATCAATAGCCCGGTTCTGTTGCGCGCGACCTTGCAATGGCATGACCGCGACGACCTCTTCTTCGCGGGCCAAATCATCGGCACAGAAGGCTACGTAGGCTCTGCCGCGGGTGGGCTGCTGGCGGGAATCAACATGGCTCGCCTGCTTTCCGGGCTGGAGCCGGTGGTCATGCCGCGCGAGACCATGATGGGCGCGCTGTTCTATTATGTAACCCACGCGGAACCCAAGGACCAAGGAATTCCAGCCCATGAAGGCCAATTTCGGGCTGCTTCCGCGTCTTCACCCGCGCGTGCGCAACAAGCGCCAGCGTTATCGCAAATACGCCGAACGCGCGCTGGCCGCGCTGGAAAGATAGGAGGATTTATTTCCGCACCGTCAAAGAAGCGACATTGACGCCGAGCAAAAGTAGTGGAAGTAAGACATATATCATCCTCGAGTCCAAGGATATAGGAGAGGGTTTAAATAGCAACAACAGCATGGCGAATCCTAGCATAAAAGCGCTCAACGTCAGCAAAACTCTACGCGGGAATCTTGGACGCGCCCATGAAGCAAATGCTCGCGCGGCCAAAGCCCAAAAGAAAGCATAAAAGATAAACCCGGTGTTTAGCTCGATTCCTGCCATGTTCCACATTTCTTTTCCCATTTCAGGCACTTCCAATAACCAGGAACCCAACAAGCGGCATAACATGCCGCCACACATAAAATATATAATCTACGATCCTTTATCAAGCCACAACCGGCAAGACATGCTGTAAGACAGCCTCCATGTATATGTCCAGAAACATAAACGCGCTCGACACAAACACAGAGGGATCACGTAGACTCCGAATTACCAACTTGTCGCCTTTGCGAGATGGCCTTTGCCAGTTCTGTACACTCACAACATCCGGAATCATATAATAAATAGCGTTTCATGGCATTGTCCTCCATATTGAGCGCGGCGTATGACGATACGCCGCCGTTGACTCCTCACCCATCCCGTCCGCGTCTCGACAACCACTCCAACGCCTGCCAACGGTCCTCCACGCCCATTTTGTCATATGCCGCGCGCAAGGCAGGTGCAGCGTTCGTTTTAATCCACCTCTCTATGGTGTGGGCGTCGGATATAGTCTTACCTTTGCCACTAACCAATAAGGAGGAGGACATAATTCGGTTCCCGACTCTTGATCGATCACGTCGCGTTGATTGGCCTCTGGAAAGCCGACACCTCCGCCTCCCACCGCCACAACATCGCTCCCAAGCGTTACCTGAATCTTGCTGCCGTCTGGATTTAGAACAGTTACCTTGCCCACTTTCAAGTCGACATCAAGCGCGATGTCAGATGGCCATACCAACGTACGCGTCGTGCTGGGGCTCTCAATCAACCGTAAGCATCCGTTCTCATAAACGATGCGCCCTACTGCCAATCCCGTCATACGGACAGTGGCTCGAAGGTGTGGTGTTGGCATTGCCGTTGGTTTCATAATGGTTGCCGGCGCACTTGTGGGGGTGGAAGATGTGGAGGAAGGGGCGGTGCAAGCAGAAAGAATCCACACTGACAACAATAGATAGATGGAAACCGTCCAATAAGTAAGCAGCTGGCGCCACGGGCGGCAGCCCGCCGATACCGATGAAAATGACGATGGGACGATAGGACGATGGACGATAGAAGCCGCCAATCCCATCGTCCTATCGTCCATCGTCCATCGTCCACCGGCCAACCAACCGACCTTGGACTTTGGACTTTGGACTTCGGACGCTATATTCAAAGCAGGAGACTTACGGCTCATATTATGGCCTCCATGTCAGCAGTCTTACATCGCAAGGTCATTGGCGGCTATCGTTCGGATTGAGGGCCGACGCGCACGCCATTGTGGCATCTGTGGTCGACACGGCTCGCAAGCGGGGCGAGGATGTCTTCGAAACGTTGCTCTCTCTTATCGGGCCGGCCACGCCGATTGGCTATGCTCTCCCGCCTTAGCCGGGGCAAGGTGAATAGTTACTTCTGAGTATAGCAAACAAAAGATTCTTGCACAATGCCCTTTCCGGCATATGCATACGCTGTTTTATATGCCGCTTTCGGTCACATCATACGCCGGATGCGGCGTATGACGATACGCCGCCGTTGACTCCTCACTCATCCCGTCCGCGTCTCGACAACCACTCCAACGCCTGCCAACGGTCCTCCACGCCCATTTTGTCATATGCCGCGCGCAAGTGCTGTCGCACCGTGCGCGGCGCCAAGCCCAACTCCGCAGCAATCGCCCCCGTATTCAGTCCTCTCACCATCAAACGCAACACCTCCTCCTGCCGAACAGATTTCATCAAGCGGCCCGCTTGTTTTTGCAAGGTCGGTTGTCGAGCGAAATCGATTTTTGCAGCCAATTCTGGTAAAATGAGATCTCCATCTTGAACGAATTGGCTCACATGAAAAAATCCGACCAAACACCGCGCTCTTCATGGAACATGCTCAACGAGGCCATCGTTTCTTGCCGGCGCTGTCCGCGGCTGGTCGCGTGGCGCGAGCAGGTCGCGCGAGAAAAGCGCCGCGCGTATCGCGACGATGAATATTGGGGACGGCCCGTGGTCGGGTTCGGAGACCGCAACGCCCGCCTGTTCATATTGGGCTTGGCTCCGGCCGCGCATGGGGCCAATCGCACAGGCCGCATGTTTACAGGCGATTCGTCGGGCAACACACTTATGGCCGCGCTGCATCGCGCAGGGTTCGCCAGCTTGCCCACCTCGCGACGCCCTGATGACGGTCTGGAACTCAAGGACGCGTTCATCACGGCCCTGGCCCGATGCGCACCCCCGGCCAACCGGCCCACAGCGGCCGAATTCGCCAACTGTCGCCCTTTCTGGACAAGTGAATTGGCCCTCATGCCCAATGTGCGGGTGGTGTGGGCTTTGGGTCAGCTTGCGTTCGACCACTATCAGCGCTGGATGCGCGAGCAAGGCGTGGAGACGCCTCGGGTCAAGTTTGGCCACGGAGCCATGGTGGAATACCCCAATCCCCACCCCATCCTTATCGCCAGCTATCACCCCTCCCGCCAAAACACCCAAACCGGCCGTCTCACGCCGGTCATGTTGGACGACATATTGAAACAGGTGCGGGAATGGATTGCCGTTTCTCCATGCTTGCCCCACGACGGCTCGGCGTGATAGGATCATTAAGATGCGTAATGTATGCGATATCCCATCCAACACTTGTTTAACATGGAGTTTTGTCTGTGAGTGAAATGTACTACGGCGGCCAAGCCGTCATCGAAGGCGTGATGATGCGAGGACGACGTCGCGCGGCCGTGGCCGTGCGCGCGCCCGATGGAAGCATTGTCTTGCACGAAGAGCCATTACCCCCGCGCATTTACCAGAGTCGAGTCAGCAAAATCCCCTTTATCCGCGGCATGGTGCTGCTGTGGGACGCCTTGGTGCTGGGCACGCGCGCGCTCATGTGGTCGGCCGATGTGGCCGTGGGCGAGGAGGAAGAAAGCATGGGGTTCAGCGGTCCGGTGGCCTGGGGAACCATTATTGCATCATTCGCCATTGGCATCGGCGTGTTTTTCCTTTTGCCCGCGGGCGTAGGTCGGCTGCTAGAGCATTTTCTAGACGTTTCCAAGACTGCTTCGGCCTTTGCCGAGGGGGTGATTCGCCTTGCTCTGTTCATCGCCTACATTGTGCTCATCGGTCGCATGGCCGATGTGGCGCGGGTTTTCGCTTATCATGGCGCAGAGCATAAGACCATCAACGCGTATGAAGCCGGCGTGGATCTCACGCCTGAGAACGTGGCGCCTTTTTCCACCCTTCATACGCGTTGTGGAACCAGCTTTTTACTTTTTGTACTACTCATCAGCATCTTGCTTTTCGTGCCCTTACAGTTTGATAATCTCCTGTTGCGTTTCGCGTCGCGATTGTTGCTCATACCTCTCGTCGCGGGTATTGCTTACGAGTTTCTACGTTTCAGCACGCGCCATCGAGATAACCTCATCATGAAATTGTTTATTGCGCCAGGTCTGGCCTTGCAAAAACTGACCACGCGCGAGCCCGACCTGGACATGTTGGAAGTAGCAATCGCCGCCTTGCAACCCGTGCTCGCAGCCGACGGTCTTGAGATGCCCGAACACGCCGCGGCCCTGCAAACTGCGACCACATGAAAAAGCGTCTATCGGTAACCCTTATCCCTTCTTTTCTCTCTAAAAAACATCAAAGTTATTTCTTGACTCAATTCACGCAATGGAGCGTAAGAAATGTCCACACCACTCAAAGTCACGGTCACTGGCGCGGCCGGTCAAATTGGTTATAGTCTGCTTTTTCGCATCGCCAACGGCGATGTATTTGGCCCCAAACAACCTGTGATCCTGCAAATGTTGGAAATTCCTCCGGCCATGGGCGCTTTGGAAGGCGTGGCCATGGAGTTGGAGGATTGCGCGTTCCCGCTTTTGCACGACATGGCGCTGACCGACGATCCCAAAGTCGGGTTCGACGGCGCGAATTGGGCTTTTCTGGTGGGCGCGTTTCCGCGTAAAGCCGGAATGGACCGCAGCGATCTCATCGACAAGAACGGCCCCATCTTTGTGGAACAGGGCAAGGCCATCAATGATTACGCGGCCGATGACATCCGCGTGCTGGTGGTGGGCAACCCCGCCAACACCAACGCGCTCATCGCATTGAGCAACGCGCCCGACGTGCCCCGCGAGCGCTTCGCGGCCATGACCCGGCTCGACCACAATCGCGCCATCAACCAGTTGGCCAAGAAGATGGGGGTCAATGTGGGCATGGTGCGACGCATGATCATTTGGGGCAACCACTCCAACACCATGGTCCCCGACATTTATCATGTCCGCGTAGGTCGTAAGAAGGCCATCAATTGGGTGGGCAAGCGTTGGTACAAAAAACATTTCATCCCCACAGTGGCCCTGCGCGGGGGCGCGATCATCAAGGCGCGCGGCGCATCGTCCGCGGCTTCCGCGGCCAACGCGGCCATCAATGCGGTGCACGACTGGGCTTTGGGCACGCCCAAAGACGATTGGGTCTCGCTCTCGGTGTATAGCGACGGCTCCATGTACGGCGCGCCCGAAGGCGTGGTCTTCTCTTTCCCGGTGGTGCATCCCGGCGACGGCACATGGCAGATCGTGGAAGGGCTGGAATTGAACGACGAGATCAAAGAAAAGATTCGCATCACGGGCGAAGAATTGCTTAGCGAACGCGCGCGCGTTGCGCATCTGCTTTGAGGTTGGACGATGAGACGATGGGACGATGGACGATGGACGCTTATCGTCCCATCGTCCATCGTCGTGTTTCTTCAAAAAGCCTTTCTCCCACAATTATGCTCACATGTGATGTCACAGGCGCTGAAATAGTAGACGATTATGTGCTTCGGGTTTCGTTTTCGGACGGCACTCAACGCGTGATCGATTTCGAACCTATTCTGCACGGCCCTCTGTTTGGCCCTTTGCGAAATCTAGACTTGTTCAATCAGGTTCGCGTTGATCCTGATCTGGGCACGCTTGTGTGGCCCACGGGTGCGGATATCGAACCCAGCGTTCTGTATGATTGGCCTGAGCATGTAGACGCAATTATCGAGCGCCGTCGTCACCAATACGTAATGGCTTATTAACCGGTGGACGATTTCAGCGAGCTTTTCGAGGAGACGCCCGAAGACCATCATTCGGGCTTTGTGGCTGTGGTGGGCAGGCCCAATGTGGGCAAATCCACACTCATGAACGCGCTTTTGGGGCAAAAGGTGGCCATCGTGTCCCCGCGGCCGCAGACCACGCGCAATCGCATCACCGGCATCCTCACCACCGACAAGATGCAGGTCGCGTTCATCGACACGCCGGGCATCCACAAGCCCAAGCATCGGTTGGGCAAGTTCATGGTCAAAGAGGCGTTAGCCGCGTTGCCCGACGCCGACTTGATTCTATGGGTCGCGGACGTAAGCCGGCCCCCGCGCGAGGATGATCAGCGCGTGGCCTCGGCCTTGCGCGCCCAACATTTACCCGTTTTTCTCGTTCTCAACAAGACCGACATCACCCCGCCCGACAAACTGACGGCCCATCGCGATATGTTTCGAGCGCTCATCCCCCAGGCCGCGGAGGAGTTGGCCATCAGCGCCTTGCACGGCCTGGGTCTAGACGAGCTGTTGCAAAAGCTCTACGACCATCTTCCGCCCGGCCCGCGCTATTTCCCGCCCGACCAGGTGACCGACATCCAAGAGCGTTTTTTGGTGGCCGAGCTCATCCGCGAGCAGGCGCTGAATTTTTTGCGAGAGGAAGTGCCCCATGCGGTGGCCGTGAGCATCGAAGATTTCAAGGAGCGGCCCAACGGCGCGGTGTATATCGAGGCCCGCATTTTCGTGGAGCGCAAATCGCAAAAGGGCATTTTGCTGGGCAAGGGCGGCCACATGATCAAACGCATCGGCAGTGAGGCGCGCAAAGCTATCGAGGCCGAGTTGGAGCGGCCGGTGTATCTCGATTTGTGGGTGAAGGTGAAACCCAAATGGCGGCGAGATCCGGCCGAGTTGCGCAGGCTGGGTTACGCGTAGTAAGATAGGTTTGCCGATTATCCAGGAAGCGGCAGGTCTTATTATGCCTGGCATTCATGTAAACGGTGTCAATCCGGTGGAGATATAGCGTAAAGGAGCTGCAAATGGCGGCACAAGTGATGACCAAAACCTTGGACGAATACATTGAAACAACCCCTGGGATTGTGGGGGGGAAGCCGCGTATCGCCGGACGACGCATCTCAGTTCAGGACGTGGCGATCTGGCATGAACGATTAGGACGCAGCGTAGATGAAATTGCTCACGAATATGATCTTTCACTCGCCGAAGTGTACGCAGCATTGGCTTATTACCATGCCCATCGCCATGAAATCGATAAAGCTATCGAAGAAGATGAAGCGTTCGTCCAAAAAATGCGAGAACATATCCCATCTAAGCTGCTTCAACGATGACAGCGTCGATCAAGTTCTATTTGGACGAGCACATTCCCAAAGCTGTTGCAACAGCGCTCAGCCGCAGAGGCGTTGATGTGCTTACCACTTCGCAGGCAGAGATGCTTGGCGCATCGGATGAAGAACAATTGCGCTTTTCCTCGGAAGCGGGGCGGGCAATCGTGACGCACGACGCCGATTTTCTACGTTTACACGACATTGGTTTGGAACATGCCGGTATTGTCTTCTGTACGAGATCATTATCGATTGGGGATTATGTACGCGGACTGATGTTGATATATACGGTGCTGGCGCCCTCAGAAATGCGTAATCATATTGAGTTTCTATGACAAACGCGAATGTGCTACATTGGGAAGCAACGCATTGGCGCGAAGGTAGGGTGGTCGCGGGGTTGGATGAGGCCGGGCGGGGCGCGTGGGCCGGGCCGGTGGTCGCGGCCGCGGTCGTGTTGCCTCCCGATCCCGATTTGCTGGCCAAGGTCCTGGCCGGGGTGGATGACTCCAAGCGGCTGTCGCCGGCCGCGCGCGAACGGCTGGCCGAGCGAATTCGAGAACTCGCGCAGGTGGGCGTGGGTTGGAGTTCGGCCGAGACAATCGACGAAATGGGCATCATACCCGCGACGCTGGTCGCAATGCAGGCTGCGTTGGCCGCGTTGCCCCGGCCACCCGATTTTCTGCTCATCGACCATATCCCGCGGGCGCTGGGGTCCTGGCCGCAGGAACGATTGGTGCGCGGGGAGAGTCAATCGCTTTCCATTGCCGCGGCCTCCATCATCGCCAAGGTTTATCGTGACCAATGGATGGTGGAATACGACGAGCGCTATCCGGGCTATGGCTTTGCCCGCCACAAGGGCTACGGGACCCGCCAGCACTGCGCGGCTTTGGATCGCCTCGGCCCTTGTCCCATCCACCGCCGCACGTGGGCCCCGCTGCTCCAGCGCCGCTTGCCGTTGGATGAATCATAGAGTCTTGAGCCCACCTCAATTGGTATGATATACTAGCGAAAAAATAGTTTTGTCTCTGCACCTATCAACAGGAGCTTACGATGAACGCAGCACTTAAACCATTGGAAGAGTTAGTTCGAGAATTGCCGCGTCCGGCCCAGGAAATGGTTAGAGAATTTGCGGAATCCCTTTTGATGCAACACCGCATCGACAAAGATAAGAAGAAATTGAGCCAGAATTGGGCCGCCGCGCTTCGCAACTACAGCGATGTCTACACTGCTCTCGAGTTACAAGAAAAGGCGCTGGAATGGCGGAGTGAAAGCTAATGTTTCTCCTTGATACTAATATCTGGCTAGAGAGAATGTTAGATCAGGCGCGGGCCACAGAAGTGAAGCAGTTCCTTGATCGAGTTCCTTCTAACCAATTGCTTATCACTGATTTTTCGCTCCATTCAATAGGGGTCATTTTATACCGTCTGAAAAAGCGCTCTGTTTTCTCATTATTCGTTACGGATCTCTTTATAGAAGGCTACGTGGGATTGATAACATTGAGACCATCTGATATAAAACGCCATATGGAAGTGGCAGAGGTGTTTGATCTCGATTTTGATGATGCCTATCAATACGTCGCTGCAGAACTATACGATGTGGACTTAGTCAGTTTTGACCGCGATTTTGATCGGACAAAACGTGGAAGACGGACGCCTTTAGATATTTTGGCTACGATGCCGGAGGACTATGAAAGACCCGCGTAAAGGTTTGGGCGCGATGGGGGAGCGACTGGCCGTGGAGTTGCTGGAACGGAAGGGAATGCAGATTGTGGCCCGCAATTGGCGTTGTCGGCAGGGCGA